>JAUBOG010000647.1:0-3174 GCA_036700105.1 Microcoleus occultus BM001215583 | reverse complement strand
CTAAGTCTAGATCCCCCTAAATCCCCCTTAAGAAGGGGGACTGTCGATCCATTTCCGGTTACCCCCTTCTTAAGGGGGGTTAGGGGGGATCTAAGTTTAATGGTCAAACAGCAATCTGTGACTGGATTTGAACTTAGGTTGACACCAATAGCCGATCGCAATTTGTCAATAACTGCATAAATTAGTAATTTACGATACAGTCACAACCGCGTTTATGGTATTATAAAATATAGTGAGTTTCAAAGTTGCGACAGACAGGAAACAAGAGTTATTTAACTGTTATGAATTTTTGAAATAAGATGTCATTCAGCAGGAGAAACAGAGAATGCACGACTTGAAAGTTGTCATCATCGGTGCGGGAATTGGCGGCTTAACTGCGGGAATTGCCCTACAACAAGCGGGCTATGAAGTTGAAATTTACGATCGCGTTAAAGAACTGCGCCCCGCAGGCGCTGGCATTTCCCTGTGGTCGAACGGAGTCAAGGTTCTCAACCGCTTAGGTTTAGGCGAAAACATGGCGAAAATCGGCGGTCAAATGGAGCGCATGGAATACCGCACCAAAACCGGCGAACTGCTGAATGACATCGATTTAATGCCGCTAATTCAACAAGTCGGCCAGCGCCCCTATCCGGTTGCGCGCCGCGATTTGCAAAATATGTTGATAGCAGCTTTTAAGGGAGAAGTCAAGCTCGATCGCAAATGTATTGGTGTCGCAGAAGAAGCAAACAAAGTAACAGCCATCTTTGAAAACGGAGACAAAGCGCAGGGCGATTTGTTAGTGGCTGCTGACGGCGTGCGATCGATCTTGCGTACCTACGTATTGGGTGAGGAAGTGAAGCCGAAATACGGCGGTTATATCAACTGGAACGGGTTAGTTTCCGCTTCGGAAGAACTAGCGCCGAAAAACACTTGGGCGATATATGTCGGCGAACACAAACGTGCTTCAATGATGCCAGTTGCGGGCGATCGATTTTACTTTTTCTTCGATGTTCCCTTGTCCCAAGGAACTCCCGCCAATCCCGACAATTACAAAGCGGAACTCAAAGAACATTTTAAAGGTTGGGCCGAACCGGTGCAATTGCTGATAGATACTTTCGATCCCGCAGCAGTGGCGCGGCCGGAAATTCACGACGTAGGACCGATCGACCATTTCGTTCGCGGTAGAGTTGCTTTGCTGGGAGATTCCGCCCACGCCACGTGCCCGGATCTCGGCCAGGGAGGCTGTCAGGCGATGGAAGACGGGCTGGTACTCACCAACTACCTTTTGAGTACGAATTTGGGGGTAGAATACGCGCTCAAACGTTACGAAACCGAGCGCAAACAGCGGGCGAATGCAGTTGTCGAAAAAGCCCGACAGCGCGCGGAACAAATACACGGTAAAGATCCGGTTGTAACAGAAAAGTGGTATCAACAATTAGCGTATGAACGGCCGACTGATGTCACCGATGCGATCGTCAAAGTCATCGCTGCCGGCCCGTTACACTAATAGAAACAGATCGTTGCCAGGACACAGCATTGCTGTTTCCCTACTCATTCCTCATATCATGTTCGATCGCTTAACCATAATATCCCGGTCGGGGCGGGTTTTTGAGATTGTCAATTATTGGCAAGTATTGTTGGTGAACCCGCCCCTACGAACTTCCTTCTTCGTTATTCAATAAAAATGTCAGGAAAACTTACTACTCACGTTCTCGATACAGCCCGCGGCTGTCCTGCTGCAAATATGCCGATCGCCCTGCATTCAATTGACCCAAAATCCGGCGCAAAAACACTGCTGAAAACTGTAACAACTAATGCTGACGGCCGCACTGCAAATCCTTTACTATCAGAAAGCGAACTGAAACCGGGAGTTTACGAATTAGTCTTTTCTGCGGGCGAATACTTCGCGCAGTATGCCGAGAATTTGCCAGAACCGCCGTTTTTAAACAGCGTTCCGATTCAGTTCGGCATCGCCGATGTCACCGCACACTATCACGTACCTTTGCTTGTTTCTCCTTGGTCTTACAGTACCTATCGCGGTAGTTGAAGAGAAGTTCGGCAGCGGATTTTGTAGCGGATGTAGCGGATGGAATGAAGATGGGTTTAGTTATTATTTAGGAGGGGAGGGATTATGTTAGTTACGAAGCAAGCTGTTTTTAAACGATTTTGGTATCCAGTGATTCCCACAGCCGAATTGTCCGGCGAACCAAAAGCTTTTCAACTATTAGGACAAAATATCGTTTTGTGGTTGGATTCCGAAGCGAAACCCGCCGCTGTTGAAGACCGCTGCTGTCACCGCACGGCTAAACTTTCCCTGGGAAAAATTGTCGGCGGCAACATTTGCTGCGCTTACCACGGGTGGACATTTAACTCATCTGGAACTTGCGTCAGCGTTCCGCAGCAGCAAAACGGCGCGATTTCTGCAAATTACAAAGTCAAAGCATACCGCACGTGCGATCGCTACGGTTATGTTTGGGTTTGCTTGGGCGAACCAATCGCCGACATTCCCGATATTCCCGAAGCTGCTGACTCGAACTACCGCCAAATTCACGAATTTTACGAACCTTGGAATTGTGCGGGATTGCGAGTAATGGAAAATGAATTAGATATGGCGCATCCCACTTTTGTACATACTACAACCTTCGGCAGCGAAGAGCACCTGACACCGGATGTCATGGAATTTGAAGAAACAGAATGGGAACTGCACTACCGCAGCGTTTTAGGCGTCGCAAATCCCGCCGAACAACAGCAAAACTTGAAAATAGAACAACAAGAAACCGTGCGGACAATTGATGGAATTTGGTTTATGCCATTTACCGTAAAACTGCGGATTGCTTACCCGAACGGACTCGTACACATCATCGTCAATACCATGACTCCGATCGACGATTCGATATCTCAAATGGTGCAATTTTGCCTCCGCAACGACACCGAAGCCGATGCTAAAACCAGCGATATTATTGCCTTCGATCGCGCCGTTACATTAGAAGACAAACGCATTTTAGAAACGACCGATTGGGACGTACCCCTCGACATTTCGCAAGAACAGCATATGCTGACAGATAAACCGGGAATCATCATCCGCCGCAAAATTGCCGCACTGCTAAAAGCCCACGGCGAAGTCGAACAAACTCAAGTCAGTTGACAGTTGACAGCAGTCAGTAGGGTGCGCACTGCGCACCGGTGCGCCGGGCG
>JAUBOG010000646.1:0-3182 GCA_036700105.1 Microcoleus occultus BM001215583 | reverse complement strand
CACTAATAAATTGTCTGCCGGAATGCTTCGCCCTTTCCAAATTGAGATGCACCCGCGCAAACAAGCTTTGCTAAGTATAAACAGTAAAACATTTCACTGTGAAGGCGGTGCTATCTATGGATTGCTGGCAAAGGCACAAATTGAAGCCACAATCCGCTTTATTGTTGCGGATCAAACAATTAGCGATTATTTAGATAATTTGTGCGATCGCAGCACTTCCCTAGATCCCGAAGATTTCCGCACTCTCCATCAAGCTTGCTTAGATGCTTTGACACCTGATGCTGAAAGCATTAATTACTACCAGTTCCGTCAAGAACAAGACGATGCCGGCTATCTCAGGCAACTCGTAAAAACTTGTCAAAATGTATTAAACCAACTGCCATCCTATCAAGTAATTGCTCCTTACTTGCGCCAGCTAGCCGATTATTATTGTAATTTACAAGTTCACAAACACGTCAAAGTTGAGGAGCTAGTTCCTCGCTTGAAAGCATGGTTTGAAGCGCATCGCCACCAAATCCCTGAAATGAAGTGGCATGAATTTTCAGCTTGTACTGGCTCAACGTTAGGAATTTTTTGCTTGATTAGTTATGCAGGCGAGCCAAAATTTTCTAAAGAACTAGCGATCGAGGTGAGAAACAGCTACTTTCCTTGGGTTCAAGGACTTCATATCTTACTTGACTATTTTATTGACCAAGAAGAAGACAGGATAGGGGGTGATTTAAATTTTTGTACTTACTACAAGAGCGAAACCGAAATCAGCGAACGCTTCCTTTACTTTTTCAAAAAGGCTGACAAAGCTGTTTCTCAGTTAGCTCACAAACACTTTCATCTCATGATTAATCGAGCTTTGCTAGGCGTTTACCTAGCCGATCGCAAAGTGAACGAACAGAGAAATGTGAGAAAAACTGCCCGACAAATTTTGCGATCGTGCGGTGGAACGTCACTCTTTTTTCTGTGGAATGCTCTAATTATGGCTCGGATTCGGTATCAACCAGTATTTGTGTAAGTCATTGAACTCAATTCATACCTTTTATTACATTCAGAGGAGAAACTCATGGAAAGTACAGAAACTACATTGTTCGATCGCATATTCCGCGACAGCGAAGGCAACATTGTGATAGCTCAACCGCCAAATCTACCGCTGATTGTCGGGATTGCAGCTACTTTATCAACCCTCATCTTTACCGCAGGTAAAATTCATCTAGGATTCGAGCTAGTAGGTTTTGGAGCCTTGTTTACTTGGGCTTGGGAAGAATTATTTCAGGGCGTTAATTACTTTCGCCGAGGATTGGGTTTGATTGCGCTGGTTGCTCTGATTGCGTCGAAGCTTTTATAAGCAGGCCAGCACGAATAAATCCGGGCTGTTAGAGGAGCCTGCGATCGCTGCTTAGATGCTCGTGCGAGCCGTTCGTACCTCGAAATCTCTTTTCAGCAGTAAACTAGGAAAATACTTGTTGATGGCAACGCTGGCTGCTGGAGCGGCGATCGTTATTCCCCAGACGCATCAGGCAACCAGGCTGGGATTTCAACAGCAGCCGTTGAGTTTTATGCTGGTGCTGGGGGCGATCGTCCCCTTCTACATTACCGAGGCCTTTGAATGTGAAACGAGTGTTTTACAGCCACGTAAAATGTTAGCCGTCAAGGCGCAACACTTATGGGTTAAAGCATTAGATATCAAATGCGTTCTAGCTAGGGCATTTTGGGCTGGATAAAAATTAGGTGTTACCTCCTCTACCTGATTTTCAGTCTTATACTATTTTGGACGTTTCACCCCGCCTTTCCGTTTAACTTGAAATCCATATAAATAGATTTCAGGCATATTAATTCGTCCATCAGAACGACTTTCTACAATTCCAAGTTGAAGTAAATATTGCAAAATTCCTTCAGGGTTAGTTACAGGTGGTTGTTTTTCAGGACTCCATCTGGTGGACTTTACCGCCTCTAAAAATATTTCCTTCTGCATGGGAGCTCTCAGATTTACTAAACTCATTTTGAGAGATTCTAGCCAAGGATACTCTTCCTGTAATTCCAAAATTCTATCATCTGAAGTATTCATTAAAGCCCCCTGTAAGTCAGAGGGTTGCAAAAGTAATGTGTTTTGTTCAACAAAAGATTGCTGTTCTATTCGAGTTTTTGCAGAAGCGGCAAATAATTTGAGAAAAGAACGCGGCGCAATTCGACCACCAGCATCCTGAAGGTGATTGGGAATCCAGCGATAGGTAATTCCTTTTTTAGCATTAGGCCCCATATACTTACCAATCATCCTTTCGATTAGTTCTTCAAACAATTTTTCATTTGATGTTGCAGTCCAGCCCAAGCCCATTTTATTTTCAACAATCAACTCTGGGATATTTTGCAAATATTCTGTCATTTCATTACCAGAATTCGCCAGTCGTTTGACCAAAAGTTGGTAAAGCCATGAATGTTTCCATTCCAATCGAATTTGATGGGCTTGCAGTTTGGAAGCATCAGGAAAACTCAAAAAATCATCTCGAAATAGATCGGTACGCAAAAAGATTTTGGGTCGTATTCTGTCCCAACGTCGCCATCGATCGAGCCACAAAGCTAAAAGTTCACGAATTGGACTTGCTAAGGCAGTATAGGAAGCAACTAATCGATCTAACTCATCATAAGTCACAAATAACCAATCATCTGCTTCAATGAGTTTTTGATCTAATTTATCTAAAACAGAATTTAATTTTTCAAGATTTTGATTGACAATAGGTTTCCAAATTGATAAGCGAGATAAGTCATCTCTAAGAATGTTGGCTATTTCTGTCTCTATTTGTTCAATAAGAAAATCTTTGAACTTAAAATCTTCTTGCTGTAATAACCCCCCTAAAATTAAACCAATCCAGAAGCTTCGCCATTCAATATTGGTAGCCTTATCCATTTGCATTTCAACACTCTCTGGCGTGGGAAATCGCTTTTCTGCTGTGCGAGTCCTTCCAAAGCCAGCTATCCACGTCGTTTTACTTAAGTCTGGCAAGGATCTAATTTTTAAACTTTCAACCAAAGATTCTCGTCCTGAAGGGATTGCGAGTAAACGGAATAATTCTGTTTTTCCTACTCCACGACCTCCTAGTATTAATAATATATTTGGTTCTAAAGCAAGACGATAATCGGCTATAGGCAAAAAGTTTTTTAAGAATTTCTGCTCGTTATCGCTTTCGTGTTCAGCC
>JAUBOG010000645.1:0-3189 GCA_036700105.1 Microcoleus occultus BM001215583 | reverse complement strand
CCGGGTTTTTATCAAAAGAGGCGTTACAGCCCGCAGATTCGGTAAAAAACCCGGTTTCTTTAGTCTGAGTGCGTCCAAAACTTTTTTGGGTTCTTCCTTCTAATAATCAAATTTCTAAATTAACCGGGTTTGGGAACTGCTGTGGCGTAGCTTCAGAATACATTGCGGTTCACTACACTCCGCAGGCTGGCGATTCCACAATCTCCAACCCCCAAAATCAGCTCAAACAGCCAGTTCGTAAATTGTCCACTCAGCGGCGTTGCAGCACCCCCGTTCGATCGGGCGAGCGCCAAGGGTAATAACAGCTCAGAATGCTTGTACAGTAAAGGTTTAAAGGCAATAAAACCAATCTTCCGCAGCCACGGCTTAGAATCAGATTCAGCCGCCAAAAACTGTTGCATGAGAGAGTGGAACACCAGCATCACTGCGCTGTTTGTACTTCCCTTACATTCAATGTATTGAGAGTTGAATCAGCACAGCAAGCGAAACCGCCAGCAACTGAGTCTCTCTCTGAGAAATGTCCTCGCACTGTCGCTGCGGTGCCTTACCACCAGATAAACGCCATGACTGTCACAACCGCCCCCAACTCCGTCAACAGCAACACCGCTTCTGGAATCAATTCCCTTCAAGCCGCCGTCACCGAACAAATCGCCGAAATTAATACTGTTCCCAGCATCAATATCCTGGCTTTGGCTGAATTCGCCCTCAAAGAATTGCAAGCAGAGATGAAAACTGCCAGCCGCAGCGCTCAAGCAGTGGCGATGCGGATTGCTAAGGAAGTCGAACGGATTTGTCAAAAAAGCGATCGCATCCAAATTTCCGGCGAAGTTGAAGCTTGGCAAATCACCTTGGCCGAGCACCGCTTGCAAAAAACCCTGCAATACTACCGCCTCGGTTCCAAGCAAGGCCGCGTCGAACTGCACTCTCACCTGGCGGCGATGATTTACCGCCATGTTGCTTCTTTTCGATCGAACTTGAACTTCCAAGCTCGCTACAACATGATTGAAGACTTTTTGCAAGGCTTTTACATCGAATCTCTGCGAGCTTTCCGGCGCGAACACCAACTCGATGTCACCTACCAGCCCCGCACCCAGCTCGAATTGGCTGAGTACATGGCTTTCACCGAACACTACGCCAAACGCCAAATCGGCTTGCCGGGCCGCAACCGCCAGCGTTTGATCGTCCTCCGCGCTCAAGGATTTGCCAAGGGCCAACCTCCGGAAACGGCGATCGACATTGAAATGGCTGTAGAATCCGGCAAGGGAGAAGAAGCGGAAATGTACAGCCGCTCTCCGGCGCTGCAACAAGTGCGCGAGCAAATGGTGTCTGAAACCGTCGATCCGGCTGATGCTGTGCTGCGCGATCGAGTAGTCTCGGAATTGATTGCTTATCTCGAATCGCAAAATCAGCCAGAATGTGTTAGCTACCTAACTTTGAAATTGCAAGATTTTTCGGCTTCGGAAATCGATCGGGTTCTCGGTTTGTCTTCCCGCCAGCGCGACTACTTGCAGCAGCGTTTCAAGTACCACGTCGAAAAATTTTCCCGCACTCAAAACTGGAAACTCGTACACGAATGGCTCGGTGCTGATGTCGATCAAAAGCTGGGAATGACTTCGGACAAATGGGAAGCATTTCGCGCTCAACTTTCGCCCCAAATGCAGCAACTGTTAGAAATGAAGCGGAATCAAGAAAGTGACAAGGCGATCGCCGCAGAGCTCGGCTGCACTGTCAAACAAGTCCAAAAACGCTGGGCGCAACTGTTGGATCGAGCCAGCCAGGCTCGCAACAGCAGCCAAGCCTAACGGGTACTAGAACATGAATGCCACCCTTTTCTTGAGATCCAAAAATGCGATCGGGTGCGGCGCAATCCCAACAATGCCCGCCCCGGCGTCCCCTCTCAAATATACCAGCGCTGCTAAATTATCGCCGCTTTCAGGTCAATTTAATTTATTAAAACAATATTACTTTTTTTAAGATTTTTCCTTCCCTGGTTGAACCGGGGAATTTGTTTTTATGTCGTTGGTGAATTAGAGTATGATGATTTGAGAGTGCGAGCGCCAAAAAATAACACTTCACAAAACGCAGAGCTTATGCAATGTCTTGAATGTCAGTCAACTCATGTTAATAAAAATGGTCATAAAAAAGGTAAACAGAATTATATTTGTGTTGGTTGTGGCAGACAATTTATAGATTGCTATCAACCTCATAAAGGTTATTCTGAAGATGTGAAACGTGAATGTCTCACAATGTATGTCAATGGTCTGAGTTTTCGAGCAATTGGGAGAGTCAAAAATGTGCATCATACGACAATCATTAATTGGGTCAAACAAGTAGAAAAACTCTTGCCAGATTTTTATGAGGCAGAAATAACTCCACAAGTGGGAGAATTAGATGAATTAGAAACATTTGTTGGCTCAAAAAAAACAAAACCTGGTTGCGGACAGCAGTAGACCATTTTAAACCAGGTCTTCTAGGATGGGTTTTAGGCGACCATAGTACCAAAACCTTTGAACCACTATGGGAGATTGTTATACCTATTTTAAACGAAATAACAGTATTCTTGTCCCCCCCCTTAGCAAGGCGGGGCTAGGGGGGGTCGAAGACTGTGGCACGATTTTAGAGAAATGGTATTAATAAATGGAAATGCCATTTTTATGTGACAGATGGATGGAAAGTTTACTCTAAGTTTATGACCGATGGACATCGGATTATTAGCAAAACATATATGATAAGAGTTGAGGGTGAAAATACAAGATTAAGGCATTATTTGGCTCGCCTAAAACGAAAAAGTCTTTGTTATTATAAATTAGACAACAAGTTGCTAAGATATAGCGGTTATCGAAAAAGTGAGGTATGCCCTATGCCCTATGCCCTATGCCCTATGCCCTATGCCCGACAGTACCTCATCTTTCTGAGAAAGGCTATATTCAATTCAGTTACTAATTTTCACTATCTAAAATTTGCGGATGTTCCAGTTCCGTATCAAAATCAAAGAAATCATTTTCGCTTGTCTGCGATCGCACTATAAGTTTATCATACCTTGATTCAGCAACGCCAATTATTCCTCCTATTCATACTCTAACTCAGCAACGCCGGTTTAGGTCGTACAGTAGAAACCTTAATTGTGTGCTGTTAATCTGTAGGGTGCGTCGCTACGATATCTTGGATATAACGCGGCTCCTTGACGAA
>JAUBOG010000065.1:0-19335 GCA_036700105.1 Microcoleus occultus BM001215583 | reverse complement strand
ACACGGCAGTGCCGTATCCCTACAATTAATCGAGGTAGGGAAACGGCACTGCCGTGTCCTCGCTTATCATTCCAGCGCAGCCAGAATTGATATCACAACCCGGTGGTTGAGGGAAGTCGAAACCCTCACCACCCGTGCGTCTAGGACTGTCTTTGAGTCGATCCCTTGCGACGGATCGGCACGCTCATCACTTGCTTCGGATTTGTGGCGCGCTGTACGGGACTCCAATCCCCCACTTCAGCAAATCCCAGTCGGTACAAAGTCAGTATCGTTTCTTTTACACCCTTGGGGGAACCGACAACCGTTAACAGCACCACATCCTGTTCGGGTGTTGCTGAGCCGTCATTTGGACGATCCTCTTCGAGGGCTTCGCTAACGGATTCGTTAGAGTTGGATAAAAACTCTTGTGCCATGATATTCTGTCCTTGTTTTTGGGTTTTCTAGGAAAACCCAAAAATCCAGCCACCCCGCACTTCAATGCAAAGCAGGGTGGCTACAGACGATGTTAGAATCTTCCGTTAGCCTCCTTACTGCCGTATTCAGTTTGGGGGTCAGCCTCCCATTGCTGTTCGCGCAGCTTTGGGCAGTGCAACTAGATTTTTGGGCGGCGGCGGTTGCTTCATCTGAACCAAGCAACCCATACCACTGAGCAAGTCATACGCTAGCAATTAAGTAGACAGAATGGTACACTCCTAGACAAACACTCATAGTGTACGATGTTCAAACCCTGCGCGATTTTCTCTCAAAGCACGGCTTGCGAAATTACTCCAAAGAAATTAAGGACAACAAGAAAGAATACCATTAACAAACCCGTACAAGATATGCCAAAATTGAATAACAAAGAAATACAGTGTTGAGGTCGAACAATGCTTTTGTCCATCAAAACAAAGCTAAAGCTAAACAAAAGTCAAGCAACAATAATGAGTAAAAACGCTGGGATAGCGAGGTTTACTTATAATTGGGGACTGGCTACTTGGAGTAACCTTTATCAAGATGGATTAAAGCCCAACAAATACCTGCTTAAGAAATTCTTCAACAATCATGTGAAACCTGAATTTACATGGATAAAAGAGGCTGGAATCTGCCAGAAAATAACTCAATATGCCTTTGACAATCTTGGAGATTCGTTCTCTAGATTTTTCTCAAAAAAAGGTGGATATCCCAGGTTCAAAAAGAAGGGGCATCACGATTCTTTTACCATTGATGCTGGCGGTAAGCCTATTCCTGTGGGCGGTACGTCTATAAAGCTGCCGACAATCGGATGGGTAAAAACCCACGAACGACTACCTCACACAACTTGCAAGTCAATCACCATTTCGCGCACTGCCGATAGTTGGTTTATCGCATTTACTTACGAGCAAAGTCACGAACCAACGGTCAAAAGTTATGACGTTGTAGGAGTTGATTTGGGGGTAAAAGAGTTGGCTACGCTTTCAACGGGCGTAGTATTTCCGAACCCAAAGCACTATAAAGTACATCTCGCAAAACTCAAGAGGTTATCAAGAGTTCTTGCGAGAAAGGTAAAAGGTTCTGGAAATAGATACAAAGCTAAAGTCCAGTTAGCGAAACATCATGCAAAAATAGCAAACCTCAGAAAAAACACTCTGCATCAAATCACTACTTACTTATGCAAAAACCACGCAACGATAGTAGTAGAAGATTTAAATGTCGGAGGGATGCTAAAAAACCACAAACTAGCTCAGGTAATAGCTGACTGCGGATTCCATGAATTCAAGAGTCAGTTGGAATACAAGGCTAAAAAGTTTGGTTGTGAAGTGATTGTTGCTCATCGCTGGTTTCCATCAAGCAAAACCTGTTCAAGTTGTGGAAATACCCAAGATATGCCACTAAAAGAAAGGACTTACAACTGTGGAAGTTGTGGTCATTCGATGGACAGGGACTTAAACGCAGCAATCAATTTATCGCGGTTGGCTAAACCGTGAAAGCTTACCGAGGGATAACCGCTCCCATGCTCCCGATGAAGTAAGAAGCAAATGTCTAGACTTGTCTAGTATTTGTATAGCAGCATAGCCGCATTGTGTCGCAGCCGTCAATGGATTTTAGATTTTAGATTTTAGATGTTGGATTGAAGAATTGGACAATTGAAGAAAGCGACCTCGCGGATGAATCCAGGAGCTTGTACCGACGGCCGATCGAGGTCAATCAATTTTAGTTAACTGAGATAAATTAAGAATTTTGGCATGAGTTATGTATTCGGTATAGATGGCGGCGGAAGTAAGACTATTTGTCTGTTAATGGACGAAAATAAGATTGTTTTGGGACGGGGCGAAGCAGGCCCGTCAAATTATCAAACGCTGGGAATTGAGACGGCCAAACAGTCGATTCAATTGGCGATCGAACAAGCAATTCTATCCGCTAACATCAAAGTCAACACCCGTCTCAACATAGAAGCAATTTGTCTGGGATTAGCAGGCGTCGGGCGTCCGAAAGATATTGAAATCGTGCAGTTTTGCGTCCAGAATTTGCAGTTAACTCGCGATTTACCAATTAACCAATTATGGCGGCCTAAAAATATCGTAGTTTGCGGCGACTGCGCGATCGCCCTTGTCGGCGGTATCGGTCATCCTTCAGGGATTGCGGTGATTTCAGGAACTGGTTCGATTGTTTTCGGGCAAAACCGTCAAGGGCAAACAAAACGAGTCGGCGGTTGGGGATATATTTTAGGCGATGAAGGTAGCGGATATGACATCGCAATTCGCGGCTTGCAAGCTGCTTTGAAATTCTACGACGGACGCGCAGATTATACCGCACTTGCCGAAAATTTTCAAGTACATTTAGGTCTAAAAAACTTTGAGGAATTGGTAGAAGTTGTTTACCGGCGCGGTTGGGGTGTGAAGGAAATTGCAGCTTTATCGCTAATTGTCGATCGCGCCGCAGCAGAGGGCGATCGTGTCGCTGATGACATTATTAATCGTGCTGTGGCAGAATTGATCTGGGGCACAAAAACAGCTATTTCAGCGTTATTCAACGAAACAGAAGACTTTGAAATTGTGACGATCGGAGGTGTCTGGGACGGCGAGGCAAATTTCCGGGAGCGGTTTGAGGCGGGCATAAGTGCGATCGCCCCAAAAGCCAAGGTAATTTCGCCCAGATCCGAACCCGCTTTCGGTGCAGGATTGTTAGCCTTTAAGGCTCTCAACAGTTAAGCTGTTGACTAACTTCCTTATCTTCCCGATCGCCCAGTATTGCCGATTTCCCAGATTTTCCCAAATTTTCAAATATTTTATTATCTGCCTTATCTTCCCAACTTGCCGAAGGGACAGCCTGCCATAATAAAAACATCAAATGAATTCGCAACCAAAAACAAGTTTAGCAGCAGTCACTTCCTCAGTAAAAAAACTCACCAAGGAGACAAAATATATGATTACTTCTCAAAAATGGCGTTCCGCAACAGCAGCATTCCTCGCACTGGGAATTACCGTTGCAACCAGCGCGCCGCTGGTAGTAGCGACTCCCGCCGAAGCTCAACAGCGAATTTCACAATTTGATAGCATCCGAATTCCCTCGGGCAGTGTAATCCCAGTGAGATATGAAAAAGACAAAATAGTTGTCACCCGCGAAGAAACAGCACCTCTAACTTTAGAAGTAGCGCGAGACATCCGCACAAATCAAGGCAGAGTTTTAATCCCCGCAGGCAGCCAGATTGTTGGGGAATTGCGACCAGTTAGAAGAGGCAATCAAAGCGGTACTCAATTTGTTGCCAGAGAGTTAATTGTCAGCCGCCGCCAACGCTATCGGATTGATGGCAATTCGGGAATTATTACCAGAACCGAAAGAGTTCAAAGAGGTGCTGGCGGAGGTTCAGTATTGCAAGGTGCAGCATTGGGTGCAGCAGCAGCAGCCGCCCTGGGTGGGATTACCGGCGACAAAGCGATCGCCACAGAAGAAGTATTGGGGGGCGCTGGCATCGGCGCTTTGGCTGGAGTATTGTTGGGGCGGCGCAGTGTTGACGTGATCGTGATTCGCCCGGAAGAAGATTTAGCGGTGAGATTGCGATCGGACATCGTGCTGCGGTAATATTGGAATCTTCCAATTAATTATTTGCAGTAAAACATTGTCGATCGCTAACTTGTGGTCTCCCGATAATTGGCCGGGCATACTGTTAAGGTTGTGCCTGGCCATGTTAGTTGGTGGAATGATTGGATGGGAACGCCAACTCCGGCACAAACCAGCGGGTTTAAGAACTCATATGCTTGTAAGTATGGGTTCTGCACTGTTTGTTTTAATACCGCTGGCGATCGGCAAACACGAAAACGAACGAGATGCGATCGAGCGCGTAATTCAAGGTATTGCCGCCGGGGTTGGTTTTCTCGGAGGCGGAGAAATTCTGCGGCAATATCAAGCCCGTGAAATAGGCAAACCAGAAGTTCACGGGCTGACATCTGCGGCCGCTATTTGGGTGTCAGCAGCTTTAGGAACAGCCGCAGGATGCGGTTTGTGGCAACTTGCATTAATTGGTGCTTTGATGTCGCTGTTTGTTTTGAGGGTTATTAAACAGTTAGAGCGTCGGAGTTAGATTAAGCTGGGCCGATCGCACAATTTCCACTCCAAACACGCGAGCAAACTGTGCGACAACGATCGCCCTGACTCGATCGACCTCAATTCCCGGTATAAATTGCTCTAAACTCCCCACAGGCCGATCGGGAATCCCGCAAGGTACAATTTGCCCAAAACCTTCCAGATTCGGACACACATTTAAGGCAAAACCGTGCATGGTAATCCAGCGGCTGACTTTAATCCCGATCGCGCCCACCTTGTACCCATCCACCCAAACCCCAGTCATCCCCGGAACCCGCTCTCCCTGCAAACCGCAAACTTCCAGCACCCGCAGCAGCACTTCCTCCAACTGCCGCAAATACCAGTGCAAATCCTGCTGGTGGCGGCGCAAATTTAAAATCGGATACCCCACCAACTGGCCCGGACAGTGGTAAGTCACCTCGCCGCCCCGTTCGACTCGGTGCAACTCCGGCGCAGTTTCGCTGTCAAATTTCAGAAATTCCAACTTCGATCCGAGTCCCAAAGTGTAAACCGGCGGATGTTCCAGCAAAATCAGCACATCCGGCAAATCTGGATTTTCCCGGCGCTCTCGCACCAGTTTTTGCTGGGCTTCCCAAGCTTGGGAGTAGGGAACTTGTCCCCAATCGAGGAGCAAGCAGGGCGGTGCGATCGGAGGTTGAGGAATAAGAGGGGAAATCATGGAAAAAATCAAGAGTATTTGTACTGAATATTGGCGCAGTTTAAATCAAGAATTGTCAACATATCAAAAAGATTTAAAAGATTAGTGTTTTGTAGAATACATAGTGCTATTGTATAAAACATACCCAAGTTACAGAAGGGAGGGAGCTCTATGAAGCTTGTTATCCAGGGTAAAAATATAGAAATCACCGATGCAATTCGCGAGTACGTCAATCAAAAAATTGAAAAGGCAGTCAGCCATTTTCAAACCTTGACGACAGAGGTGGACATCCATCTATCGGTGGCTCGTAACCCCAGGATCAATCCTAAGCAGACTGCTGAGGTGACTATCTATGCTAATGGCAGCGTGATTCGCGCTGAGGAAAGCACGGAAAGCCTTTATGCCAGCATCGATTTGGTTGCCGACAAGATAGCTCGTCAACTGCGGAAATTTAAGGAAAAACGCCACGATAACAAAACCCAGAGCAGTGTCAAAACGGTTACAGCGGTTGATGAACATCCTGTAGTAGCGGATCTGATTGGCGATCGAACTCCCGAACTTCCAGCCGAGGTAGTCAGGACTAAATATTTTGCCATGCCTCCAATGACTGTGCAAGAAGCTTTGGAACAATTGCAGATTATCGATCACGATTTCTATATGTTCCGAAATGCAGAAACAGGCGAGATTAACGTACTCTACGAACGCAAGACTCACGGCGGCTATGGAGTTATCCAACCGCGCAACAGCAACGGGAACAGTAATAGCAAAAATGGCAAAACTGCCGAAAGCGCTGTACCTGAAAAATCGAGCGTTGCGAAAAGTTAGATAATTGCTATCAGCAAAGAGAGGAGTAAATTCCTCTCTTTATCTTAGTCTGCGGAGGCAGACTTCGTTTGTGTAGACGCGGTTTAAACCGCCGTCTACTTCCTTCATTTGTGTAGACGCGGTTTCAACCGCCGAGTTTCTTCTTTTCTGACTAACTTTTGATACTTTCCAAAGTTTTTAGCGATTCAGCAACGTGCGCCTTAAAATCCAACATCGAGTCAAAAATATGCTTGACAACGCCTTGTTTGTCGATCGCATAAGTGACTCTACCGGGCATAATCCACAGTGTAGCTGGAACGCCGTACAATTGCCGCACTTTATTGCCAGTATCGCTCAAAAGAGTAAAAGGTAACTGATATTTAGCGGCGAATTTCTCGTGAGACTGCTGCGAATCTTCGCTAATTCCAATTACTTCTGCACCGGCGTCTTTGAAAACTTCGTAACTATCGCGAAAAGCGCAAGCTTCTGCTGTGCATCCCGGAGTGTCGTCTTTGGGATAAAAGTAGACGATAACATTTTTTTTACCGCGAAAATCTTTGAGACTGACTGATGAGCCAGTTTGAGATGTTAAGGTAAAATCCGGTGCGGTATCTCCTACTTTGACAGTCATGTTTGTTTAAATTAGTGTTGTTGCTTTTTGATTATACAGTCTCAGTTGAGTAGGGTGCGTCAGTAGAGTATTTTGGAGAAAGTTTAGAAAACTCTCAACTGACGCACCCTACAAGTTTATGTTTGCATCTTTTGATAAAATCAAATTGAGCACGTTCAATTCGTTGGAAGTCAAAAGATACTTATCTGCGAACATTTTAACTCGGCTTTGTTCTAAACTGTAGCTTCTAAACACGATAAATGGGAAGTCTTGATATTTGTGTCCGATCGGCATTACACTATCTATTGGGTAGATCGATCGCATATAAGCCGACAAAATATCCCGAAATTGCCTGTCTTCCGGTTCTTCCAGCCTGCTGTCAGCAAAATACTCCTGCATTTCCTCGCCGCTGACAAAAGCAAACAGCGGTATGGCATAATAGCGATCGAACTGTTGGCTGAGTTGCTCAAAATACTGAGTTTTCTCGATTTCGCCGTTGAGAAATTGCAAAAGCTCGATCGCACCTCCTCTAATTGCCGATCGTACATTCTCCGGGTACGACTCGCTATCCCTAATCCGATACATTTTTTGCAGCAACTGATTATCTACACATTTCTGAATTTGCTCGCGCAGTCGCATCTGGTATTTTTCCAGCAAATTTTGCTTAGCTAGAGGCACTACCAACAAACTACCACAAACATGACCAATCTCTAGATTATCGTAACTCAGCAAACCTGCAAGCGGATTGCACTTCTCCAAAAACTTCTTGTTAAAATCATCCCGCATTTCCAGATAGGAATCGCCCTTGTGACGAGAGTTATCAAAATTTGTCAAAACAAACTCCCCACGCCCCAAAAGCTCTTCTAAACTCGTATAAACCTCCTTTAGCAACCTATTTCCTCGGATGCTTTCACTCTTGAGCGTTTTAATCAGAGAAGCCATTTTGTTACTAAAAGTATCCCCCACTGCGGAAACCGACTTTCCGCCAATCGGAATCATCAAAAACTTTTCCCTACCTAAATAACCGTATCCCGAAATTCGCGTCATCACCGCCGTCTTCAGAATTAGCAGTAAATTCAACAAACTCAATTTGCTTTCTTGTAGGGAAAGTTCCGCATCATCAGCATAATAAACTGCTGTATCAGACACGTAAAAAACCAACTCCTTATCTTCACCGTCAAGGGTTTTACCTGACTCATCTTCTCCGCGTCCCCGGTAAATCACCTGTATCACTTCCATCAAATTTTTCTCAATCTGGAAGCGGGGAATATCCACTAAAATATGCTTAGTTTTCGGGAAAGACAAGCCGCGACTTCCCGATGCAGTCATAAAGATTACTTTAGCTTTATTTTTGCACTCCTGTATTTTTGCTTTCTCCTCTTCCGAGATATTCGCATGAATTTCCAGATAATCTGTAAATTGATTTAATTTTCGCTGTTTTTGAATAGTCTCAATTAATTCTGCCAATCTTTGCTTGTTTTGAATGTAGACAATAATTTGTTCGACACCAGGTAGAGCTAATTTGGTGTCGATATCTGCAACTATTTCTGATTGTACTCTTTTTACTAAATTAGTATTCTCCTTTAAAGACGCATCTTCACTGTATTTAACAGTTTCTACAAATACTTTATAAGTCATCTCTAAACTGCGAGCTGGGTAGGAATTTGCATTGATAGCCGTTGCGGCTAGGTTTTTGAATTTAAAAGGCATTACTTGTAAAGGTTCAATTGCATCAGAATTTTTTGCTAATTTTTTAAAGTAGATTTTATCCGGTTCCGGCGATGGATTTTCCAGGTGCTGTTTGATGACATCCGAATCAACAATCGAAGCATCAGCTACGATAATTTTAGTATTAAAACCGTGTTTCGGTTCGTGCAATTCATGTTTTTTAACCAGCTTGGCAATTCCCGCTAAAAAGTCTACCCCGCCATCGTCTCCCGTGATTTCATCAATCATAATGAAAATGTGTTTGAGGCGGCTGGATATTTCTCGCATCTTAGCGGGAATGACGCGTTTTTCCCGTTTGTTATAAGTATCTTGAAATATAGTTTCTAAATAATCCAGCGTATTTTTTCCGTTTGCTTTCATCCTCAAAGATTGAATAGAAACCGTAGCAACAATATTGTTAGAAGTTTTACAGTTAATCAGGCTATAAATTCCATTACAAATGCTATTTAGCACTCCCATAGTTTTGAGGCTAGCTGGTTCGATTACGGTTTCATTTTTTCTGGCAATTTGTCGCTGATAGTTTTCTCTTACCTGATTTTCTGGATTGTCTTTGAGAAAATTAACCGTTTTTTGTGCAAAATTTTCATCGCGGCTATTCGAGCTATACTTGACTGTACGCTTTCCCGAATAGCTGGCAATAATGTCAGAGTTTGTGTTAATACAGAATAGCCTGTCGTCACAAAGCAAACCAGTATTTTTATCCTTGAACTTTTCGATAATATCCAAGTTTACTTGCTTGCGGGGACTGACGTAAAGGAATAAGAAACCGTCGTCAATATGGCTTTCCAGGAAATTGGCGATCGCAGTTGTTTTACCTATTCCCGGATTCCCCGTCAAAAAGATATAAGTTTCATCAGATTGAAGCGCTTTCACAATCAATTGGGCGTGAGCATTTCTCAGATGCAATCCGCGATCGATTTGCAATTCATCTGCCAGTTTATCTGGTATAATATCAATGGAATTAACAAAATTGTCTATCCGTTCAGTATGACATACAGGTTCAGCGACATTTTTTCCAATTGCTAACAGAGAATTGACAAACTTTCGCCCTTCTTTGAAACTGCGAGCCGCGTTGAGTTGAATCACATCCAAGACTTCGCTGCGAGCATCGCTAATCTCTTTACCTTTTGGTTCATTCTGGTAAATCTGCGCACAAGTTGCTAATAAGTTAATTTTGTCCTTCTGCATGGAAATAGTGCTGATATTGCGATCGCCATAACCCACCACATTAAACAAAACCTCAGCATCACTTGAAATTATACCAGTTTGTTGTAGAAATCCATAGAAACTATGAGCATAGCTACCAGCCTGAATTAACTTAGTGCTTTCCTTATCCTTATACTTAAAAGCTGTAAAAAATCGTTTTAAATCCTCCGAAAAATCCACACCTAAAGTGCTGGTATCCATCCGCAGATTAGAAAACACACTTTTCGATCGCAAATAGCTAATTTCTCTGAGCAAATATTTTCGGATCGCCTCTATTTCATTGATATCCTCGGTTTTTGGAGCGAGCGTCGGAGAAAACACAGACAAATCAACGCAGAGGATTCTAAAATCATCATTTTGCTGTAGCAGCACCAGCGTATCAGCCTGCAAAAACTCGCCTTTTTTCGAGTAGCGCCGGATGTACGAGTTAATCTCATCATCTGACAAACTAAGTTTAGCAGTTGTCAACTGAAATAATAGCTCTTTAAACGCTTTTTTGTCACCCTTATTATAGGTTCTGATACTGTTAGCATCACTAAAACTGCACTGACAATATACAATTTCCAACCGCTGCAAATTCCAGCCCGTAGATTTGACGTACTCCCGGAAGAAGTTTAACCCACCAAGAAAGCCTTTTTGGACAAAAAACAAACTCCATTTTTCAACTGTTTTACTATCTAAGCTACCCAGGAGATTAGCTTCCCTAATTATTTCAGCCGTCATCTTTGGTAAATTGAGATGCTGCAAATCCAGACGGTAAGAATCTCCGAAATTGTGAACTAGCTTTTCCTTTTGAATATATGCCAGAATCCCGATATTGAATCCAACCTCAAACAGTCTTCCAAAATCTTCACTTATCATTGTTTTATACCTCCATCACCGACATTCAAGACTTCTCTTATTTTATTCAAAAACGCCAGCGAGTTAAACTCTGCACTCCCGCCAGCATGGCGAAAAATAGATAAAGCACCCACCGAATCATCGCCGATAATCCGCTCGTAAGGGTCAAGTTTCAAACTGATATTCTGGCGAGCTTCATACCTTGAAAAGTGGAAGATAGTGAGATAATGCAGCAAAGTATCTTTGATTTCACCATCATAAATCAAACCTTGGTGAAGGTCTTGGTCATCCAAAATTCCTTGATATATATGCAACAGCGTTGAGTAAGAAATCACACCGTTGTAAAAGTTTTTTTCTCCCGGCTGCTTAACTGTAATTCCGTTAAACAAGTTGAAAAACATCACAGCTTGCTGATTGTCATTTGCAGACAAGCTTTCCAGCTCCATTGCATCTTGAATGTAAAAAGATTTTCCTTTATCGCCCAGGAAACTGCGGACAAAGTATTTATCAAAAAACATCGGATAAATTTTGATGTCTCGCCGATTTCCCTTCAAAGTTCGGAGCAATTTTTTTGACATGAAAGACAATTCCTCGTCTTCTTCAGTCTTGGTAATGTGCAGGGTACTCATGTAAGGTGCTTGCGAAATATATGCGAAATTCCGATATCCTTGCTGGTAAAGCTGACTCATGACATCTTCCAGAATTACAGGTTCAGTATAAAGGCGGCTGACGCTGCAATTTTCGGAAAAAGTTTTCAGCATTTCGACTTGAATTGCGGTGTCGCCTAGCTGATTAATTCCGATAACTTCTCCGATCAAGCTGGCTTGTCTTTGAAAGCGATTTTGATTGCCTTTTTTCGCATCGCTATCCCGACTGGAGACGACGATAATCGCCAACTTATCCAACTCTGGAGATAGCTGTACATTGTCGAAGCGAAACTTTTTCGGAAGTATTGAATACATGGAACTCAAACCGTTGCGAATACGGAAACCATCGGGGTTTTTTTTAATCCGAAATCCTTGAGAAGTTGAACGGTGTTTTTCACTCAAGATGTGAGATAATGTTTTGGAAAGGTTAGCCATAAACTTTTCCGATGGCGAAGGATGATTGTGGTCGCCTTCGTGGAGCCTCGCCATCGGAATAAACAAGTTTTCTGCCTTATTTTGCAGTAATATTGTCATGCAAATATAAGACAGTAGCAACATGGTAAACTTATAGACAAAAGCCGCCGCAGGCTGTAACCCTTTCTCGCCGGTGTCTAGTCGTTTGTCGTTGTAGGGAAACAAAACTAATTTGGTATTAAAATGGTCTTTGTAGATTCCTCTAGAGCGATCGGCTTTAGGTGCAGAAAGTATCGGCAAAACATCGACACCTTCGATATTGTATTCCATGCTGAAAGTTTGGCGTTCATCAGTCGGGAAATACCGGATATCTTCGATGGTAATATTAACCGGTAGCTGACAGATTGCTGTGGCGCTGACAGTCGGCTGTTCGACGGCAATATAATGGAGTGTTTGCTTGTAATTTCGCTCCAAAACATCATTAAAAAATTTCCCTGTCGTCAAAATATTGTCAACGTCTTCTAACAGACCCATTTTGAAGTTTACGTGTCTTGTTTCTGTTCGAGTTGGCAAAATGGTTTTTTGCTTCAAAAATCCTTTCAGCAATTCCTTTAAATGGTTTATCTTATGCTTGATATTAAACTTCTCAAATCCTTTGATAAAGTTGCGAAATAGCTCTCTTTTCGCGCCGTCGTCCGAACCTTGCAGGACTGGCAATACTCTTTCTTCAAAAATGGCGATCGGGTGATGGTTTAGCTCAGCTTCTGGATCGTAATTTGGCGCTAGCGGGTCGTGGCGAGAAGCAAACACAAAATAGTACAGCAAGGCTATTTTTAGCACTTTGCGGGCGAAGGTTTCGGTAATGGAATCTTCCGCAATTTCTGCTTGGTGTTCTTCACTGTCTGGATTTAGTAGATTCAGATAATATTCAAATACTTCTTTTCCACCGAGCGATTGAACTGGGTTGTTAAATTTTACTTTGAGGCCAAAGATAAATTTACGTTCGCTTTGAGGGGTGTCGGTGCTTTCTCCCAAGTAACCATCTACAATTGAAATAATTGGCAGTGCATCTAAAACTTCCGCTCTGGCAAAAATTTCTCTGTAATTAAATCGAAATCCTGCATAATTTACTTCATATTCACCGTCGGCTTTGCCGCTGTCGTTGATGAATTGTTCTATCAATCTGAGGCGGCGAATCAAGTCTTCTAAATAGATGATACCTACAGCATCTGCGCTGCTAGCGCGGATGTGTTCTAGCAGATACTCCAAATAAGTAATTTTTGCTTCTTTATTTAGTTTTCCGAGGGTTTCTTTGTCTACCAGCCGGATCAATTTGTGAAAATCTGAGTCTTGATTTTCAACCATCTCATCCAGACGGCGGCTGAGTTCTTGCCGGTCGTCGCTACTCTCGGCATTTTCCCTAATGTAGTTTTCCAAACCCTCTTTTAGCTGTCGTTCAAAAATATCGGTATTTCGCACAGCTATCGTCAATTTATGCAGTTTTAAAGTCGCCTGGCTGCCAGAATCGAGGCGCTGCAAAGTTAGCTTTTCTTTTTCTAAAGAAGTGTGGCGTTTGCCAAAATCGTATTTAAAACCTAACTCTTGGCCGCTGCCCCGAAAAGAGGGTGAATTTAAAGGAGTAATTAAGCTGGCGACAAAGTTTTCTAGAGAAGCATTTTGTGGCAATTTAGACTCTAAGTGCTGCCGCAAACACTCTTTGATTTGCTTGACTCGATCGCCAAAATGCTCCTCAACTTCCGGGGGAAAATTCACTGTAGCAGCATCTGCAAAGCGTTCAAAAGAGCCCAAGGGTTGCCGCACTTCTATTTTTGCAATATCAGCAGCAATGGCATCAATATCGACAATCAGACGGCGGCGGTCATCTGATAAATTAAACGGATTGTTTCCCTGCAAAACTTCTAAAATCTTGTCCAGCAAATCGCCATAGTCTACGGGAACTAAATCGCTGTCATCCAATCTTAAAATGTTCACCCTGTTTCACCCTCTCAAAAAGCTTGAATCCACTCTTTCACGTCGTATTCAGTCCAAACCTGATTTACCCAATAAGGATCGGCTTCAACTAATTCTCGCACCTGCGCTTCGTTTTCTGCTTCGTAAATTGCAAAAACTTTTGTTAAATCTTTCGTCGGCCCGATCGTACTTAACACGCCCGATTCCTTCTGCGCCGCCAATCCGGCTAAATGAGCTTCTCGAAACGGAGCGCGTTTTTCGAGGACTTCTTCGCAGTAACTTCCCCACATCACATATTTAGTCATATTTGTCAACCTCTCAAAAATTCTAAATTTCAGGTTGTTTATCTAAAATCAACCCGATCGCCATTTTCATAATATCATCTCGGTTTACCATCTTGGCAATTTCTTCGACATCATAGATTCCTTCAAAAGCTTCTAAAGCCGCCGACTTCAACCCAGATTGATAGGCGTCTTCCAAAGTTTCCACTAATTCCTCTTCGGTGAGATAAGTACCTTTGGCTTTATGTCGCTTGTTGGTACGTTGAATTTGCTTGACTGAATTGAATATCGCAGTTTCCCAAGACTTAGTAGTACGGTTTTCAGCAACTTTTTTAATCAGATGCAGTAGCAATATGATACCGTAGCTAAAAATTTTGTTAAGCTTGTCGGATTTACTCATTTCTTCTAATTCTTCCACCAAAATTAGAGCCTCTGCAACTTTGCCTCGGTGTAGCAACTCTTTTAATTCCATTAATTCTTCCATAAAATTTCATGTTGTTATCATTTAATATATTATACTAAAGCCCGGCGGTTAGAAACCGCGTCTGCACAAACAAAACCCACCTCCGCGGGTTAAAGAAAGTAGTCGTAGGGTGCGTCGCCTGCGAAAAATCCCTAACTAAATATGGAAAATCTCATAGCGACGCACCTTATGCAATTTCCCAAAAAACCTTGTTACCAAATAATTGTTGGGTTTGTTGGCTGAATCCTTGAAAAGCGCAGGTGCGTCGCTATGAGATTGCGGATCTTTTTGAGGAATTTTTCGCAGGCGACGCACCCTACAGTTAGCTTCTCAAACTAACTCCGAATTTCTCCACTAAAACATCGCGCACTTTTTGCTGTGCCGGTTCGACATCGGTTTCGCTCAAAGTTCGATCGCCCGCGCGGTAAACTAATCGAAATGCCAAACTCCGCTGTCCCGCCGGCACGTTGTCGCCCCGATATTCGTCGAACAGTTCCACCGCATCCAGCAAGCTACCGGCCGCCTTTTTCATGGCATTAGTTATCTCAGCAACGGGAACTTCAACCGGTGCGAAAAATGCAATGTCTCTGTCGGAAGCGGGGAAACTGGAATAAGCTGCAAATTTGCGAGTCGAATTGTGCGATTGTGCTAAATTAGCTACCAGCAATCCCAAATCTAATTGAAACACGTAAACCTGCTCGGGCAAATCTTTTTCTTGCTGCAATTGCGGGTGCAACTGTCCGAAAATGCCTAAATGTTTGCCATTTAAAGATAGCGCAGCGGTGCGGCCCGGATGCAAGCGCGGATTAGAGGAATCCTGCGCGTATTCCACCGCCAAACCCAGCGCCTGAAACGCGCTTTCCAATACGCCTTTTGCCTCAAACCAACTCAAAGGTCGATCGCGCCCCGATTGCTGCCATTTCCACACAGTCGGATCGCCGCCAATAATCCCCGCAACTGCATCTGCTTCCTTCATTGCATCCCCTTCTTTCCAGAAAATGCGGCCGACTTCAAAACCGTTTAACGCGCCGTTTCCCTGCTCCAAATTGTACGCGAAAGCATCGATCGAACCCGACAGCATTTCAGTCCGCAAAGCCGAATACTCGACAAACAGCGGATTCGCCAATACAACTTGATTGTCTCCCTCAGTTTTCACCAAGGAATAGTGCATCAACTCCGTCAAGCCGGACGCCCGAAAAGCCGATCGCACATTCCGAATTGCCGCGTATTCTGGTGACAGATAACCGGGTTCTGTTTTGCTGGGCAAAGTATCGCAGAAGTTGTCGTAGCCGTGGAGTCTGGCGACTTCTTCAATTAAGTCGATTTCTCTTTCTAAATCGCGGTAGCGGTAAGGCGGAACAGTTATCGCCAACACCCGTTCTTTTGCAGTCGGAACAACTTCGCAGCCTAAAGCTGTGAGAATATTTTTTACTTCTTCCGGTTCCAGATATGAATTGCCGCCTGTTTCGCCTCTTTTCAATTGCCCTAAAACCAGGTTTACGCGATCGAGACGCAATTCGAGCGATCGCACAAAACTCAAATCATCGCCACCGGAACTCGCCGTTTTCTGTCCCGTCGCAGCGCCTCCTGACAACTCCAAAATCAGGGCAACAGCGCGGTTGCAAGCCGCCGTCAAAGCAGCCTGATTCACTCCCCGTTCGTAGCGGATCGAAGACTCGCTCCGCAGGCCTTGAGCGCGGGCAGAACGGCGAATTGTTGCCTGGTCAAAAATCGCTGCTTCTAAAATTAAATTTTGGGTGCCTTCGTGAACTTCCGTTGATTCGCCGCCCATGACTCCAGCTAAGGCTACGGGTTTGTCGCTAGCAGTAATTAACAGATTTTGCGGTTGCAAATTGCGGTTTTGTCCGTCCAAGGTTTTGAAGGATTCGCCCGATGCAGCAAAGCGGACGTTGATGTTGATATCGGTAGTGCCGGTGAAAGATTGCAGGCGATCGCGATCGAAAGCGTGCAGCGGCTGTCCCCATTCCAGCAAAATGTAATTAGTTACATCAACCACATTATTAATCGGCCGCACTCCCGCCGCCTGCAACCGCTGCTGCAACCAAGCCGGAGATGGTGCAATTTTCACCCCTTCAATTGCCGTGCCGATGTAAATCGGGCATCCCAGAGATTCCGATATTTCTATTGATAAACTAGGATTTTCTTTGCCCTGAATTGCCACATCTACCACTGCGGGAATTCTCAAATTTGCCCCAGTCAGCGCCGCCACTTCCCGCGCCACGCCCACCATGCTCAAAGCGTCAGCACGGTTGGCAGTTGCTGTCAAGTCCAAAATCACATCGTCTAAACCTAAAAGCGGGCGAATATCGCTGCCCAATTCGGGATTTTCCAAGTCAAAAATGTGAATTCCTGCCGATTCTTTAGACAGTCCCAATTCTGCTAAGGAACAAATCATGCCTTCGGAAGGAACCCCCCGCAATTTAGCGGGTTTAATTTTTAAGTCTATCTGAGATAAAAAAGTTCCGACAACAGCCACGGGGACGTAAATATCTGCCCTAGCGTTGGGTGCGCCGCAAACAATATTTAAAGCTTCTGGTTTGCCGACATCTACTTGACAAACTCGCAACTTGTCTGCATTCGGATGTTGTTCGATCGCCCTTATTTTACCCAAAACCACGCCGTCTGCCCAGGGGCGGCGGTCTTCGATTTCTTCGACTTCAAACCCCGCCATTGTCAGAGTTTCGGCTAATTCTTCCGGGGATATCGCCACATCCACCAATTCCCGCAGCCAGTTTAGAGAAATACGCATAATCAGAGTCAGTAGTTAGTTGTCAGTGCTCAGTAGCTATTAGTGATTAGTCTGCGCCCGCGTGCCTTCATGCTCGCAGTCCCAAAATTTATTTAGGAAAGCTCTATACCACACGCATTTAATTTTGTCAACAGCACTCTGGTATACATAAGCACAAATGAGCGATCGCCCCAAAGGTCGATGGCTGCTGGGAGATGAGTAACATTCTCATTCAGATAATGAGGTATGCTAGAAACATCTAGCAGCGCAAAAAACACCTAAGTTTAGAAAGACTTTACACAAAAAAGGGCAACTTTAGCAAGTCTTTAAACTATCTTCAAGGATAATCAACTCAAAAAACTCACCGCAGCGAGATAATCAAAATAGGGAAAAGATATCGGCCTAAAAGACTTAGGTGCAATTGGAATTCGCAACCGGACGCACGGCCCGCCAGCAACTGATAGATAAATATTTCTAACAGAAGCAGGAACAGGGAGTTTGTGCCGTCCTTGCGACGCTGGCAAGATTAGAAAAATATAGGCACACTCAATCAACATGAGCTACTGCGTAAATCCGGGCTGTCCACATCCTCAAAACCCTGCTGACTCTATTATCCAGTGTCAGGCATGCGGTGCGCGGTTATTGCTGCGCGCTCGCTACCAAGTCATTGAACCATTAGGACAAGGAGGTTTTGGAGCTACATTTCTGGCAAAAGACATCTCTTTGCCCGGCCAACCGAGTTGCGTGGTCAAGCAACTGCGGCCCAGTAGTTCGTCGCCGCGAGTTTTAGAAATGGCGCGGGAATTATTTAAGCGAGAGGCGAAAACCCTCGGCAAACTGGGCGACCACCCGCAAGTACCGAGGCTGCTAGACTATTTTGAAACCGAACAGCAATTTTACTTAGTTCAAGAGTATGTTAAAGGCTCGACGTTGAAACAAGAAGTCAAACAATCAGGCCGTTTCAATGAATCGGACGTTAAAAATTTTCTATTAGAAATTCTGCCTGTAGTGCAATATATCCACAGTCAAGGAGTAATTCACAGAGACATCAAACCCGCCAATATTATTCGCCGAGTTCAAGACAGCCACTTAGTTCTGATTGACTTCGGAGCTGTAAAAGATCAAGTCAGCCAAACATTATTATTAGACCCGGCCGACCAAAGTGCCAACACCAAATTTTCAGTAGGCACATTTAGTTTTGCTCCCCCGGAACAAATGGCGCTGCGGCCGATATTTGCCAGCGATATCTACGCTTTGGGCATGACGAGCTTGTATTTGCTGACAGGGAAGTCGCCCAAGGATTTAGATTTCGATGCCGTAACCGGCGAAATTGTTTGGCAGCCTCACGTTCAGGTAAGCCCGAATTTTGTGCGGATTCTGGATAAAATGCTCAAGCCGATCGTCAGTCACCGCTTTCAATCCGCAGCAGATGTCGTCAAAGCTCTCAATGGCGAATTTGAAGACGCAGACCTTTGCGACGGCTTGGCAACTCAATTCAACGGCTCTAGCCGGACGGTTGAAGAACCGACGATATTTAACGGAGAGGTTACTTCGTGGCCGTCGCCCCAGACCAAAACCGATCGAGATTTGCGATCGGCAAAGCAAAGTACCCGCACTAAAACTTCGTTCACCCAATCCGGGAACACCGGGATACAGCCGAGAATTGCCCGCAGTCTGGCAGAGTCCGGCAGAACTTTCGGGACTGCCGCATTTTCCAACGGCAATTTAGCAGCGCCAAAGGGAACGAAAGCTGCTGTCAAGTGGGATACCAACAGCTTGCGGGCGGCATATTTTAAAGGCAAGCGCGATTTTGCTGACTGCGAACTGTCGGGTTTGCAACTGCAAAAAGCCCAGTTGGCGGGGAGTAATTTTTATCAGGCTAGGTTGGTGAAGACAAATTTGCAAGCAGCGGATTTGTCGGGGGCGAATTTGGGCCACGCGAGGTTAATTAAAGCGAATTTGCGGGGAGCAAATTTGACTGAAACTTATTGCAGCACTGCCAATTTTGAAGGCGCGGATTTTCGAGGTGCGGACTTGACGGGCGCTTATTTGAGCAAGGCGAATCTGCGGGGCGCTAATTTGTGCGGCGCTAATCTGACTGACGCTACAGTTAGTGAAGAACAACTCGCCAGCGCCAAGACAAATTGGCTGACTACTAAGCCGGACGGTAAGCGGGGTTTTGGATTTTAAGAAGTCATTGGTCATTGGTCATTAGTCATTAGTCATTGGTCATTATACCAAATCCGGGTTGACAACCCCCCTTTATCCTCTGACTCTTTTTTCTTCTTTCTTCTTTCTTGGCGTTCTTCGCCTCGAAAGCGGTTCAATCATAAAGGGGGTATGTTACCCGGATTTGGTATTAGTCAAAACAGGGCAGAAAAAAATCTTCCCCACTCCCACTCCCCCACTCTTCCCCCCCCACTCT
>JAUBOG010000644.1:0-3212 GCA_036700105.1 Microcoleus occultus BM001215583 | reverse complement strand
GACAAGAGCGCTCAAAGTCCCCCTTCTTAAGGGGGATGCGAGGGGGATCGAGTCTCGGCTACAAGCGAGATATACAAATAACAAATAACCAATAACCAATAATAAATTACCAATAACCCATAACCCTTATGCTATATTTAGCCAAAGTACAAAACGATCGCATTTTAGGCGAACTCGCCCTGCAATTGCTGGCTTGTCAAAATGGTGATGAGACTTGGGCGATGCTTTTTGAAGAAAGTGTCTTGACAGTACCGCCCGATTTTGCTCAAAATTTCTTAAATGAAGGCGTTTTAGTATTAGCAGATATTGGCGAAAATGGCGAAGTTTTGGATTTGCGATCGGCTAACAACTGGGTGCTAGAATTAGTAGAGAAGTATTTGACAACAGCTTTTACTCCCGATTTTTTGCAGCTAGAAGCCCAGAAAGCCGAAGATTGGCGGCAATCTCTAACTTTGCAAAGTCAAGAATTATCTCGCCGCTTTATTGAAGTTGAAGCGCGCCGGGAACAAATTCAAAATTTAGAAGCAAAACTCCAGCAGGAAAAGCAATTGCTGGAAAGTTCGATCGGCCAATTGAAAACAAATAATTGAAAACAAAATTTGAAAATTAGATCCCGCCGAATATAATTCCGATGCTCCACAAACAAAGTCCCAGCAGAGTGGGACTAAGATATAAGCAGTATCATTCGGCTAAAGCACTTTGGACTTGATCCAAGCGGCGGGGAGACACAGCAATTTCTGAGAATTGGTAACGTAAGCGCGCTTTTGGAAAACGTCGTACTGATTCCGTTCGATCGCATTTAAGATCCTGCTGTAAAGCATGGTAGCAGCCCAAACAGTCCAGCGGATATCGGGGCTGAGCACTTTAATTCCGGGCTCGGCGCTGGCGTATAATTTGCGAGCTCGCTGAATTTGAAAGCGCATCAATTCCCGCCAGCGGTTGTCAATTACACCGTTTAATAAATCTGCTTCGGTATAGTTAAACAACGCTAAGTCTTCTAAGGGAATGTAAATGCGGCCGCGGCGGGCGTCTTCTCCGACATCGCGCAGGATGTTAGTCAACTGCTTGGCGATACCGAGGGAGATGGCTTCTTCTTTGGGAATTTTATTACCCCAATGCCAATTCCAGTTAGTAGCGGGATTCGACTCGTCCACGCCCATCACAGACATCGACATCAGCCCTACAGTACCCGCTACCCGGTAGCAGTAAAGATTGAGCTCTTCAAAAGTTTCGTAGCGGCTGCGGTACAAGTCCATTTGCTGGCCCGCAATCATCTCTCGAAACGGTTGAATGTCGATCGGGAAACGAGACAGCGTATCCACCAAAGCCACGTCGTAGTCGTCGTGGGGATGGCCCGCAAACACTGATTCCAGGCGTTTTTCCCACAAATTTAGGGTTTCAGGGGTCGTGGCCTCAGAACCGGGCCCGTCTACGAGTTCGTCGGTGCGGCGGCACCAGACGTAAATCGCCCAAATAGCCCGACGCTTGGCTTCGGGCATGAGTTGAGTGCCTAAATAAAAATTTTTGGCATAACTCGCCGTGACTTGGCGACAGAGTTCGTAAGAGTCATCTACAGAAGCCAGAGTTCTCATGCACTGGAGTTTTGACAGTTGCAGCATCCGAGAATAAGAAATTTAAAGATTAGAACTGACTGTCCCCCGTTTAGAAAACGGGAGATGCTTTTACGTGTTTATGAAAAATTCTTAATTTTTCATTTGTTATTGGCCGTTGAAATAGCCTGCGCTGTCAGCTTACCAGAAAGCACAGCACCTTCCATACTCGCAAGATAACGCTGCATCGTATAATCCCCCGTTAGATAGAAATTGCTAATTGGAGTTGTTTGCGAGGGACGGCACTCCTGGCGTCCGGGGGTGGCTTTGTAGACGGAACGCGGGGTTTTGACTACGTGATATTTGAGCACCTTGGCGGGTTCTGGGATTTGATCGGGAAAGAGTTTTTCTAACTCGACCATTGTGGCTGCGACGATATCTTCGTCGGATTTGCCGATCCAGTCTTTGGCCGGTGCGAGTACCAATTCCAGCATTGATTTGTCTGGGTTGGCGTATTCGCGGCAGGTGTTGCTCATGTCGGCGTAGACGCTCAGCAGGGGCGATCGCGAGAACAGCAAGTGGTCGATATCGGTTAATTTGCGATCGAACCACAAGTGTACATTGATCACGGGTACTCCTTCCAAGCCTTCGAGCTGTTTGAAATAGTCCATTTCGCCCCAAGGTTTCGGCATCATCAACTTCAGCGGGTCAACCGGCATCGCAGAAACGTAAATATCGGCTGTCAGAATTTCTGACTCTGCCCCTTTTACGCCGCGAATCTGGAACCCGCGCACCGTGTTGTCACCGTTGAGCAAAAACTCCCCGATGGGTGCATTCAGCCGGACTTCGCCACCGCGTTCAGTTATGTAGTCTACCATCGGCTGACACAACCTTTCTGTAGGGGAACCGTCTAAAAAGGCCATTTTCGAGCCGTTTTTCTCTTGCAAGAAGCGGTTGAGGGCTGTCAGCAGGATGGTTGCGGATATTTCGTGGGGGTCGATGAAATTGAGCGCCTTCGACATGGCGATGAACACTTCTTTTTCGACTCTGGGGGGGACGTTTTGCTTTTTCAGCCAGTCGGAAAACGAGTATTTGTCCATTTCCTCGACATATTTTTGACCCTGAAGCATCGCCGGAATCAGGCCGATGCCAAAACGGATTTTTTCGGGCCAAGTGAGCATATCGTTGTTTCTCAGGATGGCCGCGACGCCGTTGAAGGGTGCCGGAATGTCGGGGAAGTCAAAGCGGGAATAAGTTCCGGGGGTTTCTGGCTGATTGAAAATCATCGAGTGTTCTTTCCATTGCAGCCTGTCTTCAATGTCGAGCTCTTTGAAGAGTTTCAGCATATTCGGGTATGCGCCGAAGAAGATGTGCAGCCCGGTTTCGTACCAGTCGCCATCTGCATCTTTCCAGGCGGCTACTTTGCCGCCGAGTACGTCCCGACTTTCTAGGACTATGGGGGTGTGACCCGCGTCGGTAAGATATTTTGCGCAGGAAAGTCCTGCTAAGCCGGCTCCGGCGATCGCAACTCGCATTTGATACTACTTGGCCTCTGTGTTCGCTTCGGTTTAATTATACTTTACAACTCGTTACAATATTTTGTCATTCCGTAGGGACACGGCAGTGCCGTGTCCGGCGCGGGGAGGACACGGCACTGCCGTG
>JAUBOG010000643.1:0-3222 GCA_036700105.1 Microcoleus occultus BM001215583 | reverse complement strand
TCAAAGTCCCCCTTCTTAAGGGGGATTTAGGGGGATCGAGATATGTGCAACGACCTATTAAATTGGTATTACGGCGGTAAGGTGCGCACCCTACTAACTAAAATCCCATGACAACAAGTTATAATAACTTTCTAGATTGGTGCAAGCACAAAGAAAATCTCTCTCCCGGGGCGAAACATACGGTAGAAATACTGTTGCAAGCCTCAGATACGACAGAGTGCGATCGGGCAAACGAACTGCTTTCGGCTACAACACAACTAAACCTCAAACAAACTCAACTTACCGATATCAGTCCCCTCTCATCTTTCACTCAACTTACCAATCTCATCCTCGACAGCAATCAAATATCCGATATCACGCCACTGAAATCATTGATCGAGTTAAAAACTCTGGTGATGGATGTCAATCAAATATCAGATATCAGCGCGCTTTCATCTCTCACAAATCTGACTGTACTCGTTCTCGATACCAATCAAATATCAGACATCAGTCCCCTAGCCTCTCTAACTAATCTTACCGCACTTGTCTTATTTGACAACAAAATTTTTGACATCAGCGCCGTCAAAAATCTCACCAAATTAAAGGCGCTGATTTTGTATAAGAATCAGATTTCTGACCTCGCTCCTCTGGCAGATTTAACTGAACTTCAGACACTGTATCTGTATAAAAATAACATTTCGGACATCAGCCCGCTGGCCGAGTTAAAAAATCTGAATACGCTGTTTCTGTTCGAGAATCAAATATCCGATCTGACTCCGCTGAAATCCCTGCGAAACTTAAATAAATTGGTTTTGTTTCAAAATAAAATATCCGATATTAGTCCTTTGGCATCGCTAACTAATTTAGTTGAACTCAACCTCGGCAACAATCAAATATCAGACATCAGTCCGCTGAAGTCGTTAACCAATTTGACTCAACTTTATCTGTTCAACAATCCGATTTCCGATAGCAGCCCGCTGCAAGGTTTAAATAACTTATTTTTGCTCGACTTGTACAACAATCAAATTTCTGATATTACTTCCCTGCAATCTTTGCGGAAATTAACTACAATAGATTTGCGCGGGAATCCCATAGTTAATAAGATTTGCCCTGTCAATCCTGAATCTGTATGTCGGTTTTAATTCAATAGGATTCAGATCAGACCGATCCCCCCTAGCCCCCCTTAAAAAGGGGGAACAAGAAGTTGCTGAAAGTCCCCCGACTATCAGGGGGATTTAGGGGGATCTGCGGGGAATTAACAGTGTTAACCCAAGCGTATTGGGTTTTAATTGTTAAGACGACAGACGGCTTGCGATTAATACGATATAATATCGAACACCAGTACAAGGAGGAAGTTATGAGCGGACATGATGCTTTGATGTTAGGATTGCTGCTATTGCCCGGTTTGGCTTTGTCGATCGCAATTATGGGCGCTTTTGCCGCTGGTGGATAATCCGTTTTTAACAGTCATCAGCGCTAAATCAGCAGTTTACTGGTTCCGAAAGGGCGGGTTGATCTATTTTTTGAGTTGCTGGAAATATCTTTAGTAAAACCCGACCCTTTCCTCTACCAATTTACAAAAATTGTGCGGTTAAATCGGAATTTACTAAAGTATTCGCGCACAAAATACCCGAGGCTGCGACGGCGGGTACGCCAATTCCCGGCATGGTGCTGTCTCCCACCCGATACAAGCCTTTGACTGGGGTTTGCGGCCCCGGCCACGTGCCTTTTCCGGCGGCGATTGCAGGGCCGTAGGTTCCTTGATACCGGCGCAAAAATCGGGCGTGGGTTAGCGGTGTGCCGATCGACTCCAAGACTGTGCGCGATCGCAAATCCGGTATAATCTTTTCTAAAGCTTGAAACAAAGATTGCGATCGCGATCGTTTCTTTTCCTGATAAAATTCGCCGTACTCCCAACCTTCGTAAGGTTCTAAAGTATAAGCGTGAATCGCGTGATGTCCGGGCGGCGCGAGACTTGCATCCCACACTGTCGGAATCGAAATCATGCAAGTATTTCCGGGTACTGTAATGTCAATTTTACTGTCATGAACGACGACGTGGTGGCCTGTCAAATTTTCGAGTCCTTCTGCTTTAATTCCTAAATGCAGGTGCATGAAACTGTCTACCGCTGGCACCGATAAGGCATTTTTTCGGTAGCTTGCCGGCAAATCTTCGGGCCGCAGTAACTTTGTATAAGTATCCCAGATTGTAGCATTGGAAATGACAATTGGGGCGCGGATAATTTCGCCATTTTGCAAGCGAGCTCCGGTGGTTTTGCCGGATTCAACTAATATTTGCTCGACGGGAGTTCCGAGGCGCAATTTTCCACCCCAGCGCTGCAAGCCTCGAACTAAGGCATCGACGATCGCACCGCTGCCTCCTACAGGATATTCGATCGCCGCTCGCGATCGTTCGCCAATCATAAAAGCTATTTCCGGCGCGACGGTTTCGTGCGCTTTCAAACCCGACAGCAAAAAGCACTCCAAATCGATCAAACGCCGCACCCAAGGGTCTCGCACGTCGCGATCCATCAAGCTACCGGCCGAACCCGCGATCGCACCTACCAGCGGCAACAGCTTCAGCAAAGCAGGCGAGTACCGAGACAGCAAAACAGGTATTAACTGCCAGTCGGATCTCAGTGCTAAAGCCGGAATTCCACGCAAAGCTTCATACAAAACTAACAAGTTTTGTTGAAATTGCTGTAATTCTACAGCACCTTGCGGTGCGAATTTAGCTACAGCATCTAAGTAATTTCTCGCATCAGCATAGACCGGCAAAGTTCCTTCAGGAAAATGGTAATGGCCCAGCGGATCGTAGGAAATTGCTGCGATCGACTCCTCCAACATATTCAAGACTTGCCGCAAAGGATTGAGCGACTGCGGGTCACTCAAACCGCAATAAAAAGAAGGCCCAGAATCAAAGTGAAATCCCCGGCGCGAAAAGCTGTGAGCAGCCCCGCCCGCTATGTTGTGGCTCTCGCAGACGAGTACCCGCTTGCCGTAGCGAGCTAGCATCGATCCCGCTACTAAGCCGCCGATGCCGCTGCCAATTACGATCGCATCAAAGTCTTGCATTTATCAAATATGGTATAATTTTATTATTTCTTGTTGACTGCTGACAGGGTATTTTTTAGGGAGGAACACTATGAAAGCTTTATCTATTTTAGATGAAGTTGTTCGCGAATTAGAACAAGATGTCAATCTCTCGCGCATAAAAAAAATTATATTTTTTGCTTGTAAAGAG
>JAUBOG010000642.1:0-3228 GCA_036700105.1 Microcoleus occultus BM001215583 | reverse complement strand
CGTCCGGTTTTGAAGACGAGCAGGGCTGGTGACAGCCTTGCTTAGTTCAACATGCTTTAGCTTTGTGCAAAAAGTCTACAAAGACACCCAAATCTGCCGAACTTCAGAAGATAGTAATCACTCAAGCCAAGCAAACTGAAGAAAGGGCTTGGCTGAGCGAAGTTTCGTGTGTCCCTTTGCAGCAGTCTGTATCTGACTTGGAGACAGCGTTCAAGAACTTTTTTGAATCTTGCAAAGGAAAAAGAAAAGGGCGAAAAGTAGGCTATCCCAAATTCAAGAAAAGGACTAATAGTCAGTCGGCACGGTTTAGAATAGGTGGTTTCTCCCTGAAAGGGGGTGAGGTTTATTTAGCTAAAATTGGCATTGTTAAACCAATTTGGTCGAGACAATTGCCGTCAGATCCTAGCTCTGTTACTATTGTCAAGGATTGCGCTAACCGCTATTTTCTCAGCTTTGTTGTAGAAGTTAATCCCGATGCAGTTGAAGCTAAAAACCACAGCATCGGCATCGATCTGGGTATTAAAACTTTTGCAGTGATGAGCGACGGAACATCAGCCCAAAGTCTTAGCTATAAACAGTTAGACCGAAAAATACGCAGGCTGCAACGCAAGCTAGCTAGGCAAACTAAAGACTCAAAGCGCAGAAATAAAACCCGCATTCAAATTGCCAAACTGTACAATCGGATTGCTGATACCCGTAAAGACTTCTTGCACAAACTGTCAACCAAAATAGTTAACGAAAACCAAGTAATTGTTGTGGAAGATTTGAACGTGTCGGGAATGCTCAAAAATCGCAAGCTTTCAAGAGCAATTAGCCAGCAGGGATGGTATGAATTCAGGGTATTGTGTGAAGCTAAATCTGAGAAGTTTGGCAGGGAATTTAGGGTTATTAGTCGATGGGAACCCACCAGTCAAGTTTGCTCGGACTGCGGTTTCAAGTGGGGGAAAATCGATTTGTCTGTTCGCTCGGTGCTTTGTTTGAATTGTGGCACTCAGCAAGATAGAGATGAAAACGCTGCTAGAAATATAGAAATGGTCGGCATGGGGCATCGGCACGACCTTAAATGTACGCAGAGACAGAGTAAGACAATTTCGGTTGCATCAGTCGATGAAGCGTAAAGAATCCCCGCGCGTTTACGCCGGGGAGTATGTCAAAAGAATTCAAGTTCATCCAGAACAACTGACTACTTTTCGCCAGTTTATCAATTTTTGCAATATAGTTAAATCCAAATTGCCAAGTTAAACGTAACAATTATAGGGCTTACCTAGAACCTCTATATAAGGGTTCTATGCACAACCGCACCGAGAGCGCTATAATTCGCCCGTCTAACCACTTAGGCTTCTCTGTGCTTTGCGCGCCACCTACACTTTACAGTTGTAGACAAAATAGTTGACCTCGTTAGCCAGCCATTCGTTAAACATATTGTGCAATATTTCTTGATACCGTTCAGGGGTTAATTCCGCAGGGAGAAATTTTTCAACCATGCACAAGTGATGTCCTTGTTCTGTTTCAATTGGACGGATCACTTCTCCGGGTTGAGCGCTAAATACGGCGACGGCTATGTCTGGTTTTAAGCCCCACCGATAAACCTTGCCTTCGCAACCGCATAAATGCCGGCGATTTTCGTCAATGTCGTAAAGGTGAGCGGCATCGAAAAAACTGATTTCTCCTTCTTTGATTTGATAAAATAGTTCCCGAGCAAGCTGCGGGTTGGCAACAACTATTTGATAAAAAATTATTTGGTCGAACTGCAATTTGTTTTGAATGAAATTCTTTTCTACTTCTTTGCTAAACAAGTGTTCGGCTAGTTTTTGGGCGAGGAGCCGATCGCAAATTCCGGCCTCTAAGTCTTCTACCGAAATCATCTGATCTGCCAGCCAAGCAATGGTATCCGACGCTTTCTCCAGACGCTTCTCGCGGCGGAGTTGGTCGCCCACAGCTTGAATTTCTTCGGGAGTCACAGTTAACTCCCGTTCCCGGGCTGCTTTGTCAATAACTTTTTTCTGCAAAACTTTTTGACAAAATTGCTTGAATTGCATCTCTTGTCGGAGTAGTTTGATGATTTGATTTGCTTCAATCAATGGCTGGGAAAAGTCCTTCATCTTTCTCTCTCAACCTGTATAACTTTATGAACTCGATCCCCCGATGCTGGCTGCGGGGTAATTCGCATTAACGGTTAGCTACAGCATATTATTTGGCAAACTGATAAAATCAGCATTGCTCAAAGTTGTTGCGCCCGCTGCGTTAACTGTTCCCAAAACAACAGCTAAAATTCGATCGCCATTACTGGAACTAAACTTGACCAGAGTTGCGTCAGCCGTACCGTCACCGTCAGTATCAAACGCGGCAAGCGCAATGTCTGCTGCTGAAAGTCCCCCTGTCAGCCCAATTTTATCGCCTTCACCGGCATTGAAATCAAGGACTCGATCGGCTAAAAGTGGATTAGCTGCTGCACTCGCTGTTTCGGGTCTAAATGCAAAGGTATCAGCGCCGCTACCTCCAATCAATGTATCGGTGCCGAAGTCGCCGCACAGAAAATCGTCGCCGTTGCCGCCAATCAGCAAATCTTGACCCTTTCCTCCCCGCAAAGTGTCGCTGTCATCGCCTCCATCGATCGCATCGTCACCTCTGTTACCTTTGACAATATCATTGCCACCTCCGGCAAAAATTCGATCGACCTCACTGCCGGAACTGATCGCATCGCTGTCGCCCGTACCCCGCCAATATCCCTCGCCGCTGCTGTCGTAGGTGACAGTTAATACCGCAGGATTGTTGTCTGGGGCGGCAACTTCTGGAGTTGCGGTTGTTTCAGCATTGCTGTTGTTGTTATTGTTACCGGGAAGTTCGATCGAATTATTGCCGTTACTGTTATCTGCGGGCTCAAAAATGATCGTACTCTCGCCCTCAGTACCCGTACTGTCTGGAGAGAAATCAGAAAAACTTGAATTGTCAGAATCGCCGCCAGTCACCGGGGCGAGCGTTGCACCGTCATTATTGGACGGTGCTGGCGCTGGCGCAGGTGTGACTGCTGGCGCAGGTGTGACTGCTGGTGCAGGTGTGACTGCTGGTGCAGGTGTGACTGCTGGCGCAGGTGCTGCTGCTGTCGCGCTAGTTGTTGGCGCAGTATTTAAACCGCTGTTAGCTGAGGAGCCCGAACTGCTAGAAGTGCCGCTGGGAGCGGATGCTGTCTGAGTGCTGCTGCTGCTACCTGTCGGAGAAGTCGCTGTG
>JAUBOG010000641.1:0-3230 GCA_036700105.1 Microcoleus occultus BM001215583 | reverse complement strand
CCGTCCATTTCGGTCAGCAACTGGTTCAGGGTTTGTTCCCGTTCGTCGTTACCGCCGCCGATACCGGCGCCGCGCTGGCGGCCGACTGCATCGATTTCATCGATAAAGATGATGCAGGGAGCATTTTCTTTAGCTTTCTTGAACAAGTCGCGGACGCGGGAAGCGCCGACACCGACGAACATTTCCACAAATTCCGAACCGGAGATGCTGAAGAAAGGCACGCCGGCTTCGCCTGCGATCGCTTTTGCGAGCAAGGTTTTACCTGTTCCGGGAGGGCCCACTAGCAGCACGCCTTTGGGAATCTTTGCCCCGATCGCGGTGAAGCGTTCGGGTTTTTTGAGGAATGTCACGACTTCTTGAAGTTCTTCTTTAGCTTCTTCAACGCCTGCTACATCGTCAAACAGTACGCCGGTCTTAGCTTCCATTTGAAAGCGAGCTTTGGACTTGCCAAAATTCATGGCTTGGCCCGGGCCGCCGGGAACGTTGCCGCCGCCGCGCCGGAACAGGAAAAACAGCCCTCCTACTAACAAGAGCGGAAATACTAGATTGCCTAAAACTCCCCAGACAGCGCCGTCGTTACGCAGGGGGTGCGTGTCGAAGCTGATTTTGGAGTCTCTGAGTCTAGAAATTAGTTCCGGGGCGTTGGAGGGTAAATCCACTCGCCACCGCTGTTCGTGATTGTCTAGTTCCGGATCGACTGCTAGGATGATCGCCGTCCGGCCGCCGTCGTAAAGGTCAACGCTGGTAACTCGATCGGCGTTTAAGTAATCTAAGAATCGACCGTAGCTCAGGCGGGTGCTAGCGGTGTTCTTGCTCATTTCGGCGGGGGTTGGCGCAAAGGCTCCCTGCCACAAGAAAAAGCCGATTACTAAGGCAGGTAAAGTCCAAAGTAGTATAGTTCGCCAAGAAATTTTCATAAATACGGGGGCCTCGAATTGTGGACTGATCGGGTAAGATCGCGGTGTCGGAGGAGCGGAATAAAAGTTAACACTCAGAATCTTAACTAAATGTAACTTAACAATGCACTCTCAGGCAACAGGGTACCGATGTGCCGATCGAGAATACATTGCAGGAGACAGAAGGAAGAATGAATAAGGCAGAAGGGTTTCAGGGATCGATCGCCTCCAAAACGCCTGGTGCAGTTTGCGATAACTGACCGAAGACCTCCAAGGTACAAGCGTCCATGCAGGCCGCTGTTGTCGCCTCTACAATCAAAAATCTCAAAATTCTCATCTAAAATCTCAAATCTTAAATCCGCAGCCCTCTAGGGTACAAGCCCCCCATCCAGACCGCTGTTGTCGCCTCTACAATCTAAAATCTCAAATCTCAAATATAAAATCGTTAAGGGCGATCGTCCCGAATATAATGTTTGGTGCTGATTTCAATACCGATCTAGGTAAAGTTAGAAGAATCGCCTCAAAACCCACTGTCTTTAAGCGCGGCAGTGTCAAGGGATAAGGCATGATAATGGTGAGGCTCAGTGAGGTAACACATTTCAATGACAACTAGACAGCTTGTTCCTAATTCGGCTATGCTGACGCAGCAGACTAAGATCGCTTCTCACAAATCGATTATTAGTGCTGATTTGGGTCGTACTGCAACCAAAGCTTGCGTGAGTCGCAACCCAAACAGCGTTGTTTTCATCCCGGCCAACGTGGCTGCTATGCCCGTGGAAAAGGTGCGGGGCGGCAGCTTTGAGTCGAAAGCAACAGACCCTCTGTTGGATATGTGGCTGGAGTACCAGGGCAAAGGGTACGCTATCGGCCAACTGGCTGCAGACTTTGGCGCTAATCTCGGCGGCGCAGACCAGTCGAAAGTAGTAGATGCTTTGGTTAAGGTTTTTTCCTGCGCTGGATATTTCCAGATGAAAGGCGAAGTGGCAGTGGTGCTGGGTTTGCCTTTTTATTCGCAGGATCAGTTTGAGAAGGAAAAGGAAGAGATTATCAGCCAACTTCGTTCTCCCCACGTTTTGATCTACCGGGGCGAGCGTTTGGAAATTGACATCCGCCATGTTTGGGTGATGCCGGAAGGATTCGGCAGCCTGATTTGGTGCGAGGCTCAAGATAACAAGGAGTTTTCGCCGGAATTGCCCGAACTGTCGGTGGCTGTTGTCGATATCGGACACCAAACTACGGATTTGTTAATGGTCGATCGTTTCCGGTTCGCCCGGGCAGCTTCTAAGAGCGATTCCTTCGCCATGAACAAGTTCTACGAACAAGTTGCCTCCAAGATTCCGGGGGCAGACCCTCAATCTCTGTCTTTGCTCGAAGCGGTGAACAAGCCGGAAGGCCAGCGTTTATACCGTCCGAGAGGAGCGACTAAGCCGACTAATTTAGATCCGATTATTAAGGATTTGCGGGAGGCTTTCGCTAACGAACTGTCCGAACGTTTGGTGCAGTGGCTGCCAGAACGGGTGACGGATGTGGTTCTGACTGGCGGCGGCGGCGAGTTTTTCTGGGAGGTGCTGCAACCTTTGCTTAAAGACGCCAACCTTAAGGCTCACTTGGCTCAGCCTTCTCGGAAAGCTAATGCTTTGGGACAGTTTATTTATGCTGAGGCTCAGTTAGCCACGATTAAGTAACGCATTAAGGCTTGAACCCTATGGCACTGTGGGCAAAAAATAAGGCGAATTTCTCGGTGGCGTTTACGGAAGATGCTGCGGATCAAACTTTGCTGGCTGCTATTGAAAAAGAGTTGGCTTTTACGAAGTATCAGACTTTCAGCAATCTCTGCAAGCAAGCTTTGTGGCAGTTTTTGTCTGTATCTGAGTCTGCTAGCTCTGCAGATAGCTCTCAGCGGTTGGAACAGCGTATTGCTGAACTTGCGCTTAAATTTGCGGAGTTCGAGCGCAACGTTTCTGCTGAGGAATTAAGCCGTTTGAAGGAGCTGGAACATCACTTGAGTCAACTGGGCGCGCAGTTGGATCGGTTGCAGGGGAGTGTTGACAGTAACTTTGCTAAAGTTTCTTTTGCCCGAGTTTCAAAAGTAGTAGAGCCTGACTCGATCGAGGCTGAGTCTGCGGCCGATGATGGTGTAGTTTCTGATGCTGAGGTTGCTCCTTATCGGGAGTCCGATCCGTTATTGGAGCGTTTAAGTTCTTTGTTACCGCAAGATTTCTAGAGTCAGGAACTCAGGGAATCAACGCCACTGAGCTTGCAAGAAACTGCAAGCTGTTCTGACCAGCCTAAGTCTTAACTGACTACGTTATTTGAGTCACGACACCGGAGAAT
>JAUBOG010000640.1:0-3236 GCA_036700105.1 Microcoleus occultus BM001215583 | reverse complement strand
ATTAAGGGGGGCTAGGGGGGATCGGATTCTATGCAGCCTCATAAAAAATTGGTATTATGATATCGCAGCAGCTAAAAACTAATGACCAATGACTGATGACTAATCACTAACTTTCTTTTCCAACCGCAAAATATTTCCCCTAGCATTGGTGCGGTAAACCCAAGTTTGGCGGCCGTCAGAAACCACAACCCGCCAACCTTCGACAATCATTTGACCGCAAATTTCATCAGTTGTCGCGAGTCCCAAACAAGTATTCGGCCAACTTTTCCGGCTCGATTCAGTTACTTTCAACTTATCAGCAGCAATACCAGTTGAACGCGACAAGTCTTGGCGAACTGCTGCCGCTACAGTTGCGGGCAATTGAGCCTGCGGATTTTGGCGCGAACCCTCGGCCAAATTGCCCGCTTCGGCAGTTAGACTGCGGAATGCCAATTCCGAATAACTGATTTTTTGGGACACCGCGACTGCGGGAAATTGCTGCGCGGTTTGCTTTTCTTGGCTTTTCAACTCGGTTAGGGAATGTTTGAGGGCGCCCGCGTTAGCCGCATCGGTGTTTACTAGCGCCGGATACATTTCCCAGGTCAGAATTCCTGTCAGCACCAAAGCCAAGATTAAAGGATTGGGCTGCTTTTGGTCTCGGTTTTGATTGTTTTGAGAGTTATTTTCGGAGATTCGTTTCATCATACGCCCTCTGCCTCACTTTACACTCTAGCGCGATCGTTCCTGAGCGCTTAACTCCAGATACTTATTTAGACACTGTTGCTGGTGCTGTTGGTTCCTTTGTGCAGAACCGGCTTAACTGCTGGTGCAGCGCAAGTATCTGATAATCGCTGCCGGCACTTGTGTTTTGTGGAAACTTGCACTACCCAGTTATTACTTAATTTTTACTCTTAGCCTGGGGGTATTGAGAAAAATTTAGCTTTAAGTAATATTCTTAAAAAAATCTGATTGTGACCCAGAATCTCAGTATAAATTACTATTCATTTTTCCAAAACCGATCGAGGTGTTTTAGACTGTGGGATGCGAGCTGAGTCGGCGATGTCAAAGGGACGGCGCGCCATCTATTGCCACAAGACGGGAACGCATTATACATTAAGCCAGCGATCGCAGATCGATTGTAGCATTCTGGTTTTCAAGAGCGATCGACCCAAAAAATATTTAGTAGCAATCGCTACTTTTTTAGTAAAATATTGTTGAACTGTATCGACTATGAGCAGAAAATCCCTAGGAATCCATTTAATGAACCGGCTGAGCTATCCTCAAAAATTCACCTCTATCGGTTTTCTATTTGCGCTGCCGTTAACCTTGGTGATGTACCTGTTGATTTCCGAAATTAACAGCAGGGTTGATTTTGCCCAAAAAGAAATCTACGGCAATCAATACCTGCGCCCGCTGCGCCAGTTGAGGGAATACATACCGAAACTGCAACTTTTAGACGATCGGGGTTTAAATCACAATTTAAGCAATTCAGATATCAGGGCAGATTTAGAAGCTAAGATTGACGCTAACTTTCAATCTCTGGCAAATACCGATCGCCAGTTAGGACAAATTTTACTGACTAGCGATCGATTTAATATTATTTATCAAACTTGGGAAAATTTTCAACTTCATCGCAGCCAGTGGAGTATAGAAACCTACGATGTTGTCTATCAAAAATTAACATCTGACATTAATAGATTGAGCGCTCATGTCGGCGATACTTCCAATCTCATATTAGACCCGGATCTAGATACCTATTATTTGATGGATGCTACTTTGCTGAAGCTTCCAGAAATGCAAAAAATCTTGTCAGAGATTAGGCTAATTTCTCAAAAAAGCAGCGCGCGTTCCGATGCCACACCTGAAGAAAGAGCGAAATTGATTACTTGGGCGGGCAAATTGAGAGAACTCAATCAGGATTTAGCAATCAATATGGAGGTAGGATTTAGCAATAATCCTCGCGGCAATTTGCGGCTGAAATTAAGCGATGATTTGAGAAAATTTAATTCGGTCGTAGAGCAGCTAACTTCGCAAGTAGATAAACTGATTTATCCCGCAGCCTCAGTCGAATATTATGCCTATCTTGATGGGAGCGATCGAGTCCTGGGTGCGAGTTTTGAATTGTGGGACAAAACTGTTAATGAATTAGACTTTTTGCTGCAAAAACGCATCGATACTTTTGTTGACAGAAAAAAGTTAATTTATCTTTTTGTATTGGCAATTTTAGCGATAGTTATTTATTTATTTGTATCTTTTTACCGGGCAGTTATGCAAACTGTGTTTGTCCTTGATGAAGCGTCAAAAAAAATGGCAGGTGGCAATCTAAACCACAAAATTATTTTGGATAATAGAGATGAACTCGGGCAAGTTGTGGGTGCATTTAACAATATTGCCGAGGCCTTGGTTGGTGCGAACCAAGAAATTACTGTTCTCAACGATCGCCTAAAAGCCGAAAATATGCGGATGAGCGCCGAACTAGATGTCACTCGCAAGATCCAGCAGATGCTGCTGCCGAAAGACCGAGAACTCAAGGAAGTTGTGGGCTTAGATATTGCGGGATTTATGGAAGCTGCTGATGAAGTAGGCGGCGACTATTACGACGTACTCCAGCACGAAGGTAGGGTGAAAATTGGCATTGGCGACGTGACGGGACACGGATTGGAAAGCGGTGTTTTAATGATTATGGTTCAAACGGCAGTGCGAACTTTGCTCGCCTACAACGAACCCGATCCGGTGAGATTTTTAAGCGCTATTAACAGTGCAATTTACGATAACGTGCAGCGGATGAAATGCGATAAAAATGCCAGCCTTGCTTTGCTAGACTATGAGGGGGGGATGCTGAAGTTGAGCGGCCAGCACGAAGAAATGATTGTGGTGCGGTGTAACGGTTCTGTAGAGCGGTTTGATACGATCGATCTGGGTTTCCCGATCGGGCTGGATGCAAATATTGCTGAATTTGTTGCTGAAACAATTGTGCAACTGCATTCAGGAGATGTCGTAGTGCTGTACACTGACGGGATTACGGAGGCTGAAAATATGGAGAAAATGCTTTACGGTTTAGAGCGGCTAATTGAGGTAATACAGATTAATTGGCAGCGAACTGCTGCAGAAATCAGGCACGCTGTAATTGACGACGTGCGATCGCACATCGGCGAACAAAAAGTTTTTGATGACATCACATTGCTGGTACTCAAACAAAAATAGGGAATTGGGAATTGGGAATTGGGAATTGGGAATTGGGAATTGGGAATTGGGAA
>JAUBOG010000639.1:0-3238 GCA_036700105.1 Microcoleus occultus BM001215583 | reverse complement strand
CCCCCCAGCCCCCCCTTGGTAAGGGGGGGAGCAAAAAGGAAGGAAGCGAGAATGCAAAAGCTGTTGAACCGATGGCGGTGAGGCTGTTTGTATTTATGGCGCAGTACCGCAGTCAAATTGATTTTACCGAAGAGGCGATCGCCAGCGCAAGAAATGGCTGGCAAACTCTGAAGGAAGGCTTGCTTTTTGGCACTCAACACGGTTCTAAACTCGGTTGGGATGTTGATAAAATCGATTATTTGACCGGACAAGATAGCCGATTAGTGCAGCAATTTCAAACCGCGATGGATGATGATTTTAATACTCCGGCTGCTTTGACCGTGCTGTTTGAATTGGCTAAAGAATTGGGAAAGGAAGGTAATGTTTTGGTGCATCAAGGGAAAAGTGAAACACCTGCGGAATTGTTGCAGCAAAAATGGGTGACTTTGGTGAATTTGGCGGGGGTTTTGGGTTTGGAAGTTTCGCCGGAAGCTGACAGCGATGCGGCGGTTGGCGGTTTGACGGATGCGGAAATTGAGGCGATGATTCAGCAGCGGAAAGATGCCCGAAAAGCTAAGAATTTCGCTGAGGGCGATCGCCTTCGCAACGAACTTAAGGATCGGGGCATTACTCTGATCGATCAAAAAGATGGTACAACAATTTGGCATCGCAGTTGAAATTTAGAGTTTTTTAACCGCAGATGAACGCGGATGGAATTTCATCCGCGTTCATCTGTGTTCATCTGCTGATATCTGCGGTTAAAAACTCTCATTGACAAACTCACCAACAGCCGCGACAAATTCTGCGGTAGATTCGTAGGGTAAAACATTCCGCCCGGGCATTAATAAACCTTCCGCATTCGGAAAATAAGTTAAATATTGCGCCAATCTTTCATCGGGTTTTTCCTCTTTACCAGCTTGGCTGATACTTGACGCTTTTTCTCCCATGACAATGAGTGCGGGTCGATCGAACTTTTGAATCGTGCTAGTGTAATCCTGCCGCCAAAACCCCGCTAAAAACGAGAAAACCGCGTGACGGCTGTCAGGATTCGCCGCCCCGGCTTGCAAAGCATCCAACCATTCGCTGTCAACTTTTGCAGCATCGCCAAACAGTTGTTTGATGGAAAAAGAGCGCAGAAATTCCGCGCGTCTGGCGTAGCGGTAAAAAGCGTTTCCCAAGGGAGAATCTAACAAATTCCAGACAATTCTTTGCTGTCTGTCTGTCGAATGTTTGTTCATCACCGCCCAAGCGGGAGGCCCCGCCAGCACTAGCCCGCGAATCAAATTCGAGCCGCTTTCCTGCTGCATTTTTGCTAAAGCTAGGGCTACTGATAGTAAAGCACCTTGGACGAGGACGATCGCAGGTTTTTTGACAACAGTTTCCAAGAAAAACTGCAACTGTGCGGCCCAATCGTCTGGATAGCAAGCCACAGCGGGCATTTCGCAATCGCCGCAGCCCAAAAGGTCGGGATTGTAAATCGGATTGCTGTTCCCTGTTTTGTACCAACTCTCGCAGAATCTCTGCCAAAATACTCTTGACAATCCTACTCCTATCGGATGAATTAATAACAAAGGTATGCTATCTTCGGTCGCAGTAGTTGGGTTGTAAACATCATAAGCACAGCGATAATTTTGCCATTCGTAAAACAGCGTTGGCGATTTTAGAGACGAAATATCAGACAAATCTTGAGTTGAATATTTGGGTTCCATAGAATTTTTTTTTAAGTTTATTTTTTTTGGCAAATCTTAGATTGTATTATAGTATAAGTAGGGGCGGGTTTTACCATAAATATTTTGGGTAAATCAAGAGATAGATAAACCCGCCCTCTCTTCGAGTGCGATCGCAACTACAAACTTTTATTATTTAATTATGTCAGAACAGCGGATAACTATTTCTTTACCTAACTTGCTGCTAATTGTAGCATCGTCCTTGCTGCTGGTGCTGCTGTGGCAATTGCGCAGCCTGCTGGTAATTCTGATGATATCAGTGGTGCTGGCCGCTTCGATCGTGCCGATCGTCAATTGGGCCGAAACAATGCGCGTTCCCCGCTGGCTGGCGGTGATTATGGTTTATTTAACTCTGATCGGCGGATTCAGCGGGACGGTAGTTTTAATCGGGCCCACGGTGATCGAACAAATAGAGTTACTGCTGCGGCAGTTACCAGTTTATGCCGAAAGTTTGCAAACTGTGGCAACTAATGTATTGAGCCGGTTGAGCGACGACGCCCCAAGCTTTGTGGGTCAGTTGGTGGACACTCAATCGCTGACGAATTGGTTGATTCGATCGAGCCAACAACTAATTTTGCGATCGTACAGTTTAACTAGAGGCATTCTCGGCGGTTTCTTCAGTTTAGTTTTAGCATTATTTATTTCAGGTTACATGGTTGCCGACAGCGACACGCTAATCAAAAGTTTGGTGCAGTTTTTCCCGAAACCTTGGGACGCGAGATTAGCCGCCCAAGCCACGCCAATCGGTCAAAGAATGGGGAGTTACATTCGCGGGCGGGTGTTAGTTTCCGGCATTTTAGGGATATTTATTACCACGGGTTTGAGCGTTTTGGGAATGCCGGAATTTGCTTTAGGCTTGGGTGCGATCGCAGGTGTTACCAACTTGATCCCATTCATCGGCCCCGTGTTGGGAGCAGTACCGGCATTAGTCGTAGCATTAGCTAAAGGCGGCTGGGTACTTTTGTGGGTATTGCTGTTATTTGTAATTATCCAGAACTTGGAAACTTATGTCCTCGATCCTTTGCTGGTCGGTTCGTCAGTTGGGGTGCATCCTTTATATCAATTGCTGTCTGTGTTGGGAGGCGTTCAAGTATTGGGAATTATTGGCGCAGTAATTGTGCCGCCTTGGTTTGCGGGAGTGGCAGCTTTGATTGAGAACTTGTATTTAAAACCGAAGCTGAGGAGCGAACATCGAGAGACAATAAATCAGGCTAAAAATAATTCTGACTTGCCGCCTCTTACGCCTTCGGCGTGAGATGGGGAGAGTGGGAGATGGGGAGAGAGAGGATTTTACTCATTTTAATAGTTGTAGGGTGTGTCGCCATGAAAAATTCCTAACTCAATACCGAGAATCGATCGGGCGACGCACCTGATACCACTCATTAAAATTATTTCCACAAACACCAAACTTGTCAAAGGCTGATTTCCTGAAATAATCGATCGGGTGCGTCGCCCGATCGATTATTTGTCAAATTTATAGCAATTTAAAACGAAATAACAGTATTCTTGTCCCCCCCCTTAGCAAGGGGGGG
>JAUBOG010000638.1:0-3251 GCA_036700105.1 Microcoleus occultus BM001215583 | reverse complement strand
TGCCGAAATGCTTCGCCCCTACGAAGATATTTGCAAAAATGAGATGCACCCCGTTGACCGGACATGGTATGACTCTGCATTCTCTGCGTTCTAGAACGGTTAAATCATTCCGATACAACCGGGAACGATCTAAAATATTGCAATTGCGTCCAAGTTTTCCTCACAGTTTCCTCATTTTTGTTCAATATCATGAAAGACAGTTTCTTTTCTGGTTATTGATGAGGATGAAATCCATGAAATGGCAAAAAATAATTTTAGCTTTTACAGCCGCAATCTGCTTGATATTTGCAGGCAATGCCCTGGCGCAGACTGACATAAACATCAACAATACCAACCTCATCCGCTTTGGTGGCAGCGTCACCGTAGCAGAGAATCAAGTTGTCGAAAATGCCCATGCTTTTGGGGGGAGCGTGACGCTATCCCCTAATGCCAGAGTTTTGGATACTGCGGTCGCTTTTGGCGGCGATGTCATCCTGAAAAAAGGAGCGCGGGTTGATGGTGATGCTTACTCGTTTGGCGGCAAAATCGTACAGGAACCAGGTGCGATCGTGAGTGGCGAACGCGCTACATTCAGCGATCGACACGGCATGATTTATGGCGTCAATGGCGGCAGAAGTAGCTTCTTCGCTCACTATTTCTTCAGTGCCATTTTTAGAATTAGTGCCGCCGCAGTATCAGCTATTCTCGGACTGATTATTTTGCATAGCAGCCCCAAGTTTCTGCCTGCTTTGGCTGCACAATTGCGCCAACACCCGGGTTTGACTGCTTTATGGGGAATCGGGGCGATCGTCTCATTTGTCTTTGTCACTGTGTTTCTGGCGATTACACTGATTGGGATTCCCTTGATTCCACTCCTGAGTCTGACGGCGGTTGTCACGGCTCTAGTCGGCTCGTTAGGTGTGGCATTTTTTGTGGGTCAAGCCCTACTTGGTAAGCGCGATCGGTCTTTGCAGCAGCAGTTTTTGGTGGGTTTGGCGATCGTGACAGTTCTGGCACTAATTCCCTTTTTTGGAGGGTTAGCAGTTTTCTTCATCAATCTATTCGGCTTGGGTGCGATCTTGCGGTGGCAATTTGATAGAGAAAAAACCCAAATAGCTACTAACTGAGTAGGGCGGCATCAATGTCGATCGCCCTGTATCTACCACCAATATCTGAAGCTGATGCAATTGTCCAAATAGGGGAATTTATCATGAGTCAACTTATTCATTCCCACAAGCTTTTGAGGCTCCCAAAACAGCAAATCGTGAAGGCGATCGCCCTCGTATTGCTGCGATTTTTGGCGTTCATCTTAATTATTCTCGCGATTTTGCCAGTAGTATTGCTGCCGATTAGCACCACGGTTCCGGCATCTATTCAGATTCTATTTGCAATGGCAGAGGTGGCTCTGCTGATTGCGGTGTTTCGGCTTGGCTTTACCGGGCGCGTGATTCTTGGAGAGGTTGCAGGGTTTATGACGATCGCCCTCCTGGCCGTTTTCGCCTCACAAGTATTCGCGTCCACACCACCCATTCTCGATGTCAACGGCAAACCTATTCCCAACAGCATTGCTGTACTAGAAAAAGTGAAACTCGGCGGTTCTGAGGAATGGATCTCGATTCGCGGCAAAGACTCGCGCAATCCCGTGTTGCTCTTTTTGGCTGGCGGGCCTGGCGGTAGCCAACTCGTGGCTGCCAGACGCGCGCTAGCGGGGCTAGAAGACCGCTTTGTCGTTGTCAATTGGGAGCAACCGGGCGCGGGCAAATCCTTCGATGCAGTCGATCGTTCCAAGTTGACACCAATTCGCTACATCACCGATACCCGCGAATTGGTATTGAACCTGCGACAGCGCTTTGGCAAAGAAAAAGTCTATCTGTTGGGCGAGTCGTGGGGTAGCGCCCTTGGCATTATGGCGGTGCAGCGTTACCCAGAATTGTTTCATGCGTTTATCGGCACGGGGCAAATGGTGGCGTTTCTGGAGAACGATCGAATTTGCTACGATTTTGCGCTGCATTTGGCGCGTGTTCGCAAAGACACGAAACAAGTGGAAAAACTCAAGCAACAAGGCCCGCCGCCTTATTACGGCAACGATGTTTTTTGGAAGAGTGCAACCTACCTCGCAGACTTGAACAATTACATGAATCAGAATCCGGCGATCGCTAATGCGGGATTCAATACGCTGGAAGACCTGATGGGTTCCGAGTACGGATTGTATGACAAGGTGAATTTCGTCCGAGGAGTGCTGGACACTTTCGGAGTTGTTTACCAGCAGTTGTGGGATGTGGACTTTCGCAAGCAAGCAACGCGCCTCGAAGTGCCAATTTACTTTCTGATTGGTCGCCACGATGTCAACGCACCGCCTAAGCTGACCGAGGAATACTTTAATCTCCTGACTGCGCCCCACAAAGAATTGATTTGGTTTGAGCGATCTGGTCACGGGCCCTGGGTGAACGAGTCAGCCAAATTCGTAGAGGCGATCGCGAACAAGGTTCTGGCCAAGAAATGAAAACTCCATTTACAATTCAAGTATTTAGAATTGACACAATCTGAAAAATTCAACCAAATTGACGCTGATTAAAATCATTTACATGGCGATTTGGATATTTTTCAAATTTGTGATTTTCTATATGCTTTAAGCCGCGATTGTCAATCAACTCGATCTCTGGCTCTGGAGCGGTTACGGATTTGTATTTATAGAAGGTTCGATTTTACTAACCTTTAGATTCGTCTGTCCGTTAACTCTGATGGCACGGAAGTATTCAAATTCAACACAGGACAATTTTGCAATTTACAGCGCATTCCAGGTTTGTGAAGCGTAGGGACACTCCAAAAGCCCTGTCCCCAGAGGGAAGCTCGCGATCGGCGGCGGTGCTTCATAAATATAGAATATGCTGTATCTGTCCAATTATAGATAAAGTTCTAATTTAAACTGTTCCAACCGATAGATGATATTCAAATTTTAAAATTTTACTATCAAAATACATAAAAAAAGTAAACTTCAATAATGACCGCACGCCTAACTAAATGGAAACAGCGCCATCAAAATATTAGCTATTCTGGATCAAAAGCTGCATCGCTGAAAGTTCCATCTCATCCTGCGATGTTGATGTGGGGAATTGATCGCGAGGTGCTTCCCAGAGTTCGTAAATATTTAGAATATTGCCAGCAACAAGCAGAACAGATTCCCGATTCGGAATTGCGCAAACGGGTGCATCTCATCTTTGCAAATATCTTCGTAGGGGCGAAGCATTCCGGCAGTAGATATCTGGTTCTCA
>JAUBOG010000637.1:0-3258 GCA_036700105.1 Microcoleus occultus BM001215583 | reverse complement strand
GGGGGATTTAGGGGGATCTGGACTCGGATATAAACGAGATTTCTCAAGGGTTTTAAACGATTGTTGACACCAATGGGGAATATCGTGTCCCTACTTGAGGTTTTGGCAAAAAGTCAATTATGTAACAAGTTCAATCGCTTAACCGCACTCAGAAGTTCACAATCCAGTTTAAAGATTAAGATAGTTGTGAGACTATATATCCAGGGATAAAAGCAGAATTCCCGATGATTGCGAGGAACCAACGTGCAGCCAACAGACCCTAGCAAATTTACAGATCAAGCCTGGGAAGCCATTGTCAAATCCCAGGATGTAGCCCGCCGCTTTGCCAATCAGCAGCTAGAGGTTGAACATTTAGCGATCGCCCTTCTCGAACAGCTCGGGCTGGGTAACACCATTCTGGGCAAAGCCGGAGTCGATGTCCCCCGCTTAGCGCAACAGTTAGAAGCTTTTGCCAAACGACAGCCCAAAGTTGCCAACGCTGAACAACTATACCTCGGCCGCGGCTTAGAAGTGATGTTAGATGCTGCTGAGTCTGCCAGACAGACTTGGCAAGATAATTTTATCGCCGTTGAACATTTATTAATAGGCTTGCTAGAAGATGAACGAGTAGGCCGTCGCTTGCTGACCAAAGGCGACGGGCCGCCGGGCCGCCCCGGTTACGATCGCAAACCGGCCCCAGGTACGATCGACCGCCCAAAACTCGAAGAAGCAATCAAATCAGTCCGCGCCACTCTTAAAGTCTCAGAAAAAAATGCCGAAACCGGAAAAACCGGCCGCAGCAGCGCGAAAACCCAAGATGGAGAAGGCGAATCCAACTCCGACGCCCTCAGCAAATACGGCCGCGATTTGACAGAAGCAGCCAAAGCCGGCAAACTCGACCCAGTAATCGGCCGCGACGAAGAAATCCGCCGCGTGGTACAAGTTCTGTCCCGGCGCCAAAAAAACAATCCGGTGTTAATTGGCGATCCCGGCGTCGGAAAAACGGCGATCGCGGAAGGTTTGGCCCAGCGAATTGTCAACGGCGACGTACCGGAATCTTTGAAAAACCGGCAATTATTTAGCCTCGACATGGGGAGTTTAATTGCTGGGGCAAAATTCCGGGGCGAATTTGAAGAACGATTGCGATCGGTATTGCGGGAAGTCATCGATTCCGACGGGCAAATTGTCCTATTTATTGACGAATTGCACACCGTTGTCGGCACAGGTGGCGGCGGCAGTTCCGGTTCGGGAATGGATGCCGGAAATTTGTTGAAACCGATGTTAGCTAGAGGCGAATTGCGCTGCATCGGCGCTACAACTCTTGACGAATTCCGCAAGAATATTGAAAAAGATCCGGCCCTAGAACGGCGGTTTCAACAAGTATTTGTCGGCGAGCCCAGCGTTGAAGATACTGTTTCGATTTTGCGCGGTTTGAAAGACCGTTACGAACGCCACCACGGGGTAAAAATTACCGATTCGGCCCTGGTAGCTGCTGCAACTTTGTCTTTTCGCTATATTTCCGATCGCTTTTTGCCGGACAAGGCGATCGACCTCGTAGACGAAGCGGCCGCCCACTTGAAAATGGAGATTACCTCCAAACCCGTGGAATTGGAAGGAATCGACCGCCGCGTGATGCAGTTGGAAATGGAGAAATTGTCGATCGAAGGCGAGGGAAAAGGCGCCCAAGCCCCGGGAATCGGCCCCCGCGTCGAACGCATCACATCGGAGATTGACATCTTAAAAATCAAGCAGGAAAAATTGTCTTCTCAGTGGCTGGGCGAAAAGCAGTTGTTGGATGCAATCAATAAATTGAAAGCAGAAGAAGACCAACTGCGAGTCCAAATCGAACAAGCCGAAAGAGCTTACGATTTGAATAAAGCCGCGCAGTTAAAGTACGGCAAGTTGGAAACTGCGGTGCGCGATCGCGAAGCGAAAGAAGCGGAACTTTTGAAACAGCAAGCCCAAGGTTCTTCGCTGCTGCGGGAAAAAGTTACTGAGGGCGACATTGCAGAAATTGTCGCCAAATGGACGGGAATTCCGGTCAACAGATTGCTGGAATCGGAACGCCAAAAGTTGCTGCAATTGGAGAAGCATTTGCACAACCGGGTAATCGGTCAACATGAGGCTGTGACAGCCGTTGCTGCGGCGATTCGGCGCGCGAGAGCGGGGATGAAAGATCCCGGAAGACCGATCGGCTCTTTCTTGTTTATGGGCCCGACAGGCGTCGGCAAAACTGAGTTAGCGCGGGCGTTGGCTGAGTTTTTGTTTGACAGCGATGATGCGATCGTCCGCATCGATATGTCCGAATATATGGAGAAGCAAAACGTCTCCAGGTTGGTAGGAGCTCCCCCCGGATACGTCGGTTACGATGAAGGGGGACAGCTTTCGGAAGCAGTGCGGAGACGCCCTTATTCGGTGGTGCTGTTTGACGAAGTGGAAAAGGCGCACCCTGATATATTTAACATTTTGCTGCAAGTGTTGGATGACGGCAGAATTACCGATTCTCAAGGTCGATTGGTTGACTTTAGAAATACCGTAATTGTAATGACCAGCAATATCGGCAGCGACCATATTTTAGACGTGTTTTCTAAGAAGGGAAAAACTGCGAAAAAAGCTGCTACTCGGAAACATGAAGTGCCTGATTTGTCAAGTCAAAAGACAAATTATAAAGTTGATGATGATGGTACGGTGGAGATTTCGGCTTCGCGAGTTTCTGATGCTCTAAGTTCTCCAAGTGTTCATGAAGCTGAAAGTTTACCGATTGCTGAACGGGAGAGTGATGAAGAGTACGAACAAATGTTAAAACGGGTGATGACTGCTTTGCGATCGCACTTCCGGCCGGAGTTTCTCAATCGGGTTGACGAGACAATTTTGTTCCACACTTTGAGCAAGACGGAACTGCGGCAAATCGTCAGCATTCAAGTCAAGCGGCTCGAACGGTTGTTGGCGGAGCAAAAAATTACTTTGGAACTGTCGGATGCTGCGAAAAACCACATTACAGATGTCGGTTACGATCCTGTTTACGGCGCTCGTCCCCTGAAACGCGCCATCCAGCGGGAGTTGGAAAACCCGCTGGCTAACAAGATTCTGGAAAATGCGTTTGTGGAGGGCGATACAATTGCGATCGACTGCGAAAATAACACCTTGCAATTTCGCAAAAAAGATGCTCGCCCAGCGCTGGTTGGTAACAGTTTGTAGGTGCATTTAGGAACAGGCTTTCTGACAATCAAGCATCCAGGATACAAGCCCCCGGATTCATCCGTCCAGAAATAAAAAACC
>JAUBOG010000636.1:0-3265 GCA_036700105.1 Microcoleus occultus BM001215583 | reverse complement strand
GCACTGCCGAATTGTAGGGACACGGCACTGCCGTGTCCCTACTTTGGGTAATCGCCCGAAAGAAAACGAATTCCGTTCCCCTTCTTTGGTTAAATTTGTTCGAGATATTTCAGCAAGTCCGCCATTTCTTGCGGGCTCGGCTGAAACTGCGGCATGGGCGGGGTTCGCCCGCTGGTGACTTGGCGGATCAGGTCGAATTCCGATTTGCGATCGGACACTCGGTGCAAGTTGGGCCCGACTTGAGTGTCTGAAGCGGATATGTGACACCCCGCACAGTTCATTTGAAAGATGGCGGAACCCTGAAACTGGTCGCCCGTCAGGGACAGCACGCTTTTGACGTAGGGATCGGCTACTTGAAATTGACGAATTGTCATGCTCGCCAACATGATGGCAAGCAACACCGCGATCGCAAATATGGCAACCCGCTCGATCGGGTTTCTAATTTCATTCCTAGCAAGTTGGTGATTCAAAGGAGTTCAATTTAAAAAACTATCTACAAGAAAATTTATTTCTCATAACATAGCTTAATCCTTCGCAGCGGGGAGATCAAGCTCTGAGACCACCCGAAGGCTGAAGAATGCGAAAATTCATCTGTGTAAGTGCTGGTAATATTAAAAATAGGTTGTTAAATCTTAACGTTAAGGAGCTCTCATGGTAGAACCGCTACTTTCAGGTATTGTTCTGGGTCTGATCTTTGTTACTCTGTCGGGGCTGTTTTTTGCTGCTTACCAGCAGTACAAGCGCGGCGATCAGTTGGGCATCAACAAGTAAAAGGCTAATTTTGCCTTTCTCTCCTAGGGACACGGCAGTGCCGTGTCCCTACAACCATCCCGATCGCACCCTAAAGCCGATCGTTTGTTTTGTTTGCTGAAAAAATTAAAGATATCGATCGAGAATAGCAGCAGTTTCGCGGCCAGTCTTTTCCCAGCTAAATAGTTTCGCCCTAGCCAAACCGAGTTGCCGCAAGCGCGATCGAACTTTAGCATCCGCTGCAAGCTCGTGCATAGCAGCAGCTATTTCCGCGACGCTGTAGGGATTGACCAACCAGGCGGCGTCCCCCGCCACTTCTGGCATCGAAGACAGGTTAGACGTGATGACAGGAGTGCCGCAGGCCATTGCTTCGAGCACGGGAAGGCCGAATCCTTCCCACAGGCTGGGAAATACAAGCGCGATCGCCCGGTTGATGACTTCGGGCAAATCGGCTGCGGGGAGGTAATCGAGGAATTTTACGCGATCGCGCAATCCCAATTCTTGAACCTGCGCTTTCAGCAGCGGCGTATAGCGTTTGTCTGCCGAACCAGTTATCCACAATTCGTACTCGGAACGATCGGGCAAAGCCGCAAAAGCTGCTACAACCCGCTGCACGTTTTTATGGGGATTGTGGCGGCCGATATAAAGAAAATAATTGCTTGTCGGCAAGTCTAAAAAGCGAAAAAAACTGCTATCATATCCAGGGAAAACTGGCGTAATTAAATTAGTAGAAATCTTGCAAAAATTAGCGATATCTTTCGCAGTTGATTCCGAGTCGCAGATGACGTGTTCGGCCTGCCGCAGCACTTGGGGAATGTAATACTTGTGATAAGGTGTCAGAGGATCGAAGCGGCGGGGAAATCGCAGTGCAATTAAATCGTGTACTGTAATTATATAGCGGCAACCTGCAAATAAAGGAGCTTCGGGAATTGGGGAAAATAACAGGTGAGATTTTAGCTGTTTGTAGATTTTGGGGAGTTGGGTTTGCGTCCACAGCAATCGGTTGATGTGTCCTTTGGTTCCTTGTTCGGGTGTTAGGTTTGCAGGGATTTGGTAGCAGTTGCTGTTGGGGAATTTTTCGGCTGTGAGTAAGGTTGGGTTGAGAGATTTTAGGTGGGGAAATAGGTTTTTGGCGTAGATGGCTAAGCCGGTTGGTTGGGAAATTAGGAAGGAGAGGTTGATTAGTAATTTGGATTGGGGATTGGGCATTTGGTAATTTGTAGATTGCGGTTTTTTGGCGGGATTTTTTTTGATTGAACCGCAGAGGGCGCAGAGGGCGCAGAGAGGAAGAGAAGGAAGATTTAAAGGTATTTTTTTAAGATGTTGGCGGTTGCTTCTCCGGTTTTGTGCCAGCTAAATTCAGCCGATCGCGCTAAACTAGCTTTTTTTAAGTTCGATCGCACTTTTGAATCTGTGGCTACTGCTTGCATGGCTTCGGTTATTTCTCCGACGCTGTAAGGATTGACTAATAATGCGGCATCTCCGGCTACTTCTGGCATCGATGACAGGTTGGATGCGATGACGGGTGTGCCGCAAGCCATTGCTTCTAAAATTGGCAAGCCGAATCCTTCCCAAAGTGTGGGAAATACTAGGGCGATCGCCTGATTCATCAGTACGGGCAATTGAGAGTAGGGCACGTAACCGAGAAACTTTACCACAGATTGTAAACCCAATTCTTCAACTTGTGCGATTAATTGCGGCGTGTAAGCATTGGGAGGCCCGGCCAGCCACAATTCGCAGTTGGCGCGATCGGGTAAACTCGCAAATGCAGCAATTAATCTTTCCAAGTTTTTGTAAGGATCGTGTCTGCCGGTATAAAGAAAATAATTTTTGGCTGGCAAGTCGAGATATCTAAAATTAATCGTATCGCAAGCTAGGGGAATTGCGGTCATTTTGTGACGCGGAATCTGAAAGAAATTAGCAACATCGATCGCCGTTGCTTCTGAATCGCAAATAATGTGTTCTGCTTGCCGCAAAACCTGCGGGATGTAATAGCGGAAATAAGCTGTCAATCGCGAAAACCGTTGGGGAAACCGCAAAGGAATTAAATCGTGAACTGTGACGATGTAGCGGCAGCCGGAATACAAAGGTGCTTCTGGAAGAGGAGAGAATATCAGGCTTGACTGCAATTTTTTGTAAATTTTAGGCAAGTCAAATTGAGTCCAAAGCAGTCTATTAATTTGCCCTTTCGTACCTCGTTCTGGTGTCAAATTTTCGGGGATTTGGTAGCAAGTATAATCCTCAATTTGCTGGGAAAGAAGTAATGTTGGTTCGAGTTGTTGCAGTTGCGGGAAAAGATTTGCTGCATAAGTTCCGATTCCCGTCGGTTCGGGAGTTAAAAAGGACAAATTGATTAAAAGTGAATTAGACATAATTTTAGGGAAAGATATCCGGCGACTGGAAGTCGCGATTACACATACAAAGTTTGCCTACGCGGACTAAAGAAAACTCTAATAATACCAATTTAAAACGAAATAACAGTATTCTTGTCCCCCCCTTTACAAGGGGGGGCTAG
>JAUBOG010000064.1:0-19353 GCA_036700105.1 Microcoleus occultus BM001215583 | reverse complement strand
AGCGTATTCCAGGTTTGTGAAGTGTAGGGACACGGCACTGCCGTGTCCCTACGGGAGTTAAGGATAGGCGGGTGTACTTCATAAATATGGAATCTGCTGTATAAAGCGACCGGGGGCTAAATACAGCAAAGGTGCGCGCTGCGCACCCCACAACTAAGTATTTGTCTTTAACTAAGCAACAGCCAAATAAGACTCTAGGGCTTCGGAACCGCCGACCAACTTGCCGTCGATAAATACTTGCGGCACGGTTGTAGCCCCTGTTACAGCCCGGAGCGATCGAGTTGTGATATCGCGGCCCAAGACGATTTCTTCATAATCCAAGCCCTTTTCGGTCAGCATTGCCTTTGCCTTAGCGCAGAAAGGACAGCCCATTTTAGTAAATAACGAAACTACCTTCGGCTTAGTGGCTGAAGAGTTGATGTAGTTGAGCATCGTCTCGGCATCGGAAACTTTGAAAGGGTCTCCCGGTTCCTCGGGTTCAATAAACATTTTTTCAACCAAGCCATCTTTTACCACCATCGAATAGCGCCAAGACCGCTTCCCAAAACCTAAATCTGTTTTGTCTACCAGCATTCCCATGCCTTGAGTAAACTCGCCGTTACCGTCGGGAATTAACGTCACATTATCTGCTTCTTGATCTTTTGCCCACTCGTTCATCACAAAAGTATCGTTAACAGAAATGCAGATGATTTCATCTACGCCATTTTCTTTGAAAACCTTCGCCAATTCGTTGTAACCCGGGAGGTGCGTTGACGAACAAGTGGGAGTAAAAGCTCCCGGTAGCGAGAACACGGCTACGGTTTTGCCTGCAAACAAATCATCGGTGGTGACATCCACCCACTCGTTGTCTTTGCGAGTGCGAAAGGTGACTTTGGGTACTCTTTGACCTTCGTGGTTCGTCAGCATGATTTTGAATCCTTGGGTACTTGGGTTAAATTCCTTTGCTTCACCTAATCGTACTCATAACGAGTATGACTTGTCAAGGGGGGGATGGGCAGGGCTGTTTCATTCTCAGGTAAATCATCATTTTGTAGGGGCGGTGCCCCCGTGCCCGCCCTCCCCGTCCACGATTTTGTAGTTATTTCAGAGATTGGGGCAGCCACGGGGGGCAGCCCCTACAAGAGAATGAAGCTGCCCCATGCCCCATGCCCCATGCCCTATGCCCTATGCCCAATCAAATTTTATCCCCAAATACTCCTCTAGTTGCTGATTGTAAGGTCGAAAATAATCCCTCAACCAATCGCGCATCGAATCGCCGATCGCCTGATAGGAACCGGGATTAGCATTTTGGTATTCAGACAATTGATATTCCGGCAAATCTAAAAATTCCAAAACTTGCTCGACAGTATCTGCCGCACCTGCATACAAATCTTCGCTTTGCAAAATTAACAACTGTTCTCGGGGAAAGAAATCCAGCCAATTTTTAATAAATTCTATATACCTGCCGCGAGCTAAATAATTCCCAGGTTCCTCGCCGATGATGTATTCTGGATTTCGATTCAATCGTGCAACTTCATCGCTAATTGCCCGATCGAGCGATCGCCCTTCCCACTTGAGGTCACTCAAGCGGTAAAATTGAGAAATCGCTCGATCGACCGGATTTCGCAAAAGCACAATCAGCTTAACCTCTGGAAACGCGCTGTAGAGACGTTCCGGTGCTTCCCGATAATCAAAATAGCTCGGACTTGCTTCGCCGGTCAAAAATTGCTCTCCCTCCGGGATTGGCGGAAAATGAGCCAAATACCAATCAATCCCTCTGCCAAAGTGCCACGAGAAAAAATCCATCTCCTTTTTAATCGGAGTCAAAATTTGCGGGTGTTGAGCTAAATAAGTATACAGAGAAGTCGTGCCGCACCGCTGAGAACCAATGATGATAAAATTGGGAACTTTGACTGGTTTTAAGTTCCAATTTTGTGAAACAGGCAAGATGCCTGTATCTTCTTGTGGAACAGGCATCTTGCCTGTTCTCTTACTTATAATAGATCCCAAACTTTGCTTAAAACTGACAGTTCGATAAAAATCAATCGCTTCTTCAATTTTGCCTTGTCTCGTCAAAACTTCCCCCAAATTCAAATAAGGCCAAAAAGCCTCCGGTTTAGCTGCAACAACTTCGCGGTACAAATTTTCAACTTCATCTAGCTTGTTTTGCTCGAGCAAAACTTCCCACAAATTGTAATAAAACCACCAAGGAATATCTGGATTTATTTCTATTGCTTTCAAAAACGAAGCCGCCGCTTCATTCCAGTATTTTTGGCTGCTTAAAACAGCGCCTAAATTGTAATAAGACCAGCAATCATCGGGTTTTTGGGCGACTGTTGCGCGAGACGAGGCTAATGCGCGATCCTCTTCGAGGGCAACGCTTACGCACTTTTCTTGTTCCTCCAACAGCTCGTCTAATTCCACCGCACAATCTGGGATAATTGTCAAGAGTATTTTGTAAAAAATAATTGCGCTTTTCGGGCGATCGAACTTTGCTAAACTCCTGCCTAAATCCAGATAAAATCTCTGATTTTCCGGCGTAACTTGCAACTGACATTTTTCTAACACAGACTTTAAATCAGACTCTGTTTGTCCGAGAGCAAATCCCAACTTTTCGTAAATTCCCGGCAAATTTCCGTCAATTTGAACAGATTTCAAATACGCAGCGATAGCTTCCTCCCAATATCTGAGTTTAGTTAAAGCATCGCCTAAATTGCAAAAAGACCAAGCAAAATCGCAGTTGAGCGCAATCTCGCAGCGGTAAGCAGCAGCAGCTTCTTCCCATTCTTCTAACTTGAGCAAAGCATCGCCCAAATTGTGATAAGACCACGAAAAATCAGGATTTAACTCAACAGCTTTTTTGTACGCGGCGACAGCCTCCTCCCAGCGTTCGAGTTTCAGCAAAACATCGCCCAAACAGTGATAAGACCACGAAAAATCAGGATTTAACTCAACAGCTTGTTTGTAAGCAGCAACCGCCTCCTCAAACCGACCGCTTGATTGCAGGGAATTTCCCAAATTGTGATAATCACTATCCATGCAAAACTCCTGCAAGATTCATTAACTTCTCCAGCGAGTTTAAATTCACCCGCATATCTTTATGTCCTTGGTATTTATGAGTTTTGTCATCAAACAATTCAGCAATAAAATAGTAATGTTCCAACTCACACAAATTGCTGATAGTCCAAAAGCAGCTTGGAACATAAATCGGACAAAAAATCTCAATTACCTTAGTCCCCGGATTGCAAAAAACTAAATTAGTCAATCCCCCTCCGTGAGGTGCGACAACTACTTTAGCAGCAGCCAAACACGCGGCTTGTTCCGCTACCGACATCGTTTCCAGTTTGACAGTGCGAAACCCAAGCTTTTCTAAACAGCCGACGACTTCTTCCTCGTTGACAATTCGCCGATAGGATGCTTTTTCTCGGCTGATATAAATGCGTTCTGAATAATCTGTTTTTAACGGCTGCGGTTCCTTCAAAAACAGTTGTTTCAAATATTCGCACTTCCATTTAGAAGTACCCGAACCACCATCGCAAATTGACGGAACTATTAACTTATCCGCTGTAAAATGCGGCTGGTGGCGACTTTCTAAAATTTTATCGATGGGAATTCCTAAAGTATTTAAAGTTTCTTTTTCATAAGCAGCATCGCAAGCATTAATCGCAAACTTATCAATACTATCCATCAATCCGCTCTGCTGCAAAAGGTGGAACCGCGTCACCACATCAAACATCCAGTGAAAATAAGCTGCTCCTCCCCAGCGAGCCGATAGGAAAGCCACATTTCCCTCGATATGTTCGGCGGCAGGCAATTTGTCGGAAGTTATTACCAATTCAGGACAACCCATTGAAATATCGGCAACAAGTTTATTGTCTGAAGTAATGGCGGCGGTAGTCGCAATATCGGCCCAAGCCCGTCCGTTTGGCAATACGCTAACAAAAGCTTTTTTTATATAAAAAATTTCCTCTTCCCAACACCTGCAATCAGTGTCGATTGTTTTGGAATTAGATAAATTGATTTGACTTGCAGGATAGATATCAATGCAAGTAATGCTCGGATCTGACTCTGCTGTAATTGCCAAATCGTCAGTAAATCCGCAGTATTTTTTTATAACACTTAACGGCAACATTTTATAGCCGAGTTTTATGATATCGGCTTCATCCACTGCTCCTTTTTGTGCCAAAGCATCAGCTATATGATAGTAAATTCCAAACAAATCGGGTTTGATTTGAAGTGTTTGAATCAAGTTAGTTATTGCAGATTCCCACTGCTGTTTTTCCATGAAACTCAAACCCAATCCTTCGTAACACCAGCAGGATTTTGGATCGAGATTGATGCCTTTTTCGTAAATTGCGATCGCCCTTTCCACTTCTCCTTGCTTCCGCAGAGCATCGCCCAGCTTTTTGTACAGCCAACTGTGCTCTGGTTCCAAATCAACAGCACAGCCAAAAGCAACCGCAGCTTCGGCCCAATTTTCTAGTTCTTCGAGAACTTCGCCCAAACTATTGTACAGCCAACAATCATCGGGATTTAATTCAATAGCTTTCCGGTAAGCCGCCGCCGCTTCTTCCCAGTTTTTTAGCTCGATCAAAGCCTTGCCCAACCTGTCATAAGACCAACAAAAATCGGGATTCAATTCTATCACTTTGCGGTAAGCAACAGCAGCTTGCTCGCACTCAGAAAGCTCCATCAGCACATCGCCTAAATTGCTGTAAGTCCAACAAAAATCGGGATTTAAATCAATAGCTTGGCGGTAAGCGATCGCAGCTTGACTGTTTTCGCCGATCGCCTGCCAAGTTTCTGCCAGATAGTGGTAAGACCAACTAAAATTAGGGTTGAGTGCGATCGCCCTCCGGTAAGCGGACACAGCTTCTGCAAACAGCTCTTTCTCTTGCAGGCTTTTACCCAACTTGTGGTAAGTTAAGTAATTATCCGACTTAATTTTAGCTGCTGTTTCATAGCGGGCGATCGCCTCACCGACATAACCCGCATCTGTCGCAATATCACCCAACTTTTCCCAGCCTTGAGACAAGAGTGCTTGCTCCTCGCCCAATTTTTTATTGTCAGTTTTTTTGACAATCAGTTGATAGCCTTTATGCACTACTTCTAACTGACTTGCAAACATCTCCAGAAAAACATCGATCCCGATTTTAGTATCTTGCTCCGGGCTGTCGGGAAACGTAAATTCATAATCGTCAAAAATCATCAATCCCCCAACTTTCACCAACCTCCAAGATAAAATCGCATCTTGCAGAGCACTCGCGGGTTTGTGACAGCCGTCAACATAAGCAATGTCGTAATATTCCGAACTCAAATTAACTAATAAATCTTGAGAATAGCCTTTTAATTCAATTACTTTATCTGCTACCCCAGTTTTAGCAATATTGCCCTTAAAATGTTCTTGGAAATACAAATCGATGCAAGTAATTTTTGCCGTCGGATGAGTTAAAATATTATCCAGCAGCCAGCAAGCCGACATTCCTTGAAAACTGCCGATTTCCACAACTTGAAAATCGGCAATTCCCGCAAAATGCTGTAAATGCCGCTTCCAAATCGGGATATTGTGCGTAAACCAATCTTGGGTAAATTGATAATTTTTTGCCGCACATTCAGCCCAACCTCTCAATTCGCTCGCTTTTTGGTGGCAAATAATTGCTTCTTCCAATTCGCCTAACTGCGGTAAAATATTTCCTAAATCGTTGTAGGCTTTAGAATCATTCGGGGCGAGATCGATTTGGTGCCGGTAAGCAGCAATTTGGGCGTACAACTCCTGTTGTTTCGCGCGCACTTCCCGGAGTTTGGCGGCAACTTCCGCAGCATTCGGTTGAATCTTCACAGCCATGCTGTAAAAGACGATCGCACCTTCCAACTGTTTCTGCTTAGCTAAACTATTGCCTAAATCGATCAAAAACTCCGCTCCATCCAACTCAATCCCCAGCAATTTGTGGTAGACTTTCCCGCTTGCAAGTACCTCGATTCCTTGACAGTAAGTTTCGATCGTGCTGTCTAAACCCGATTCGCTGCGCTTGCGCAAAACATATCCCAATCTTTGATTTATTCCCGTCAAATTGAGTTCGATTTGAATTGCGCGCAAGTAAGCGGCAACAGCTTCATCCCAGGATTTTTCGCAGGTTAAGGCAATTCCCAAATTGCAGTAAAACCAAGGAATATTGGGATTTATGGCAATCGCTTTGCGGTAGCAACTAACAGCTTCTTGCCACAACCCTTTCTGCGCCAAAGCTTCCCCTAAATAATTGTGCGCCCAATCGGAATTTTGATTGATTTCCAGAGCCTGACGGTAGCATTTAATTGCTGAATCAAAATCGAGTTTTTGCGCGAAGACATTGCCCAAGCCGAGGTAAGCGCGGGCGTAATTCGGATTGAGTTCGATGCTTTTACTGTAACAGGCGATCGCCCGATCGCCTTCTTTGCATTCCGCCCAAGTTTTACCCAAACTGTGGTAAGATTCAAAAGAATTTGGATTGATGGCAATGGCTTGTCGGTAATTGGCGATCGCCTCATCCCACCGCTTCTGGCCCACTAGCATTTCCCCCAAATTGTGATAAGCTGTGGCCAGCTTCGGATTCAGCTCAATAGCCCGCGAATAACACTCAGCAGCGCGATCCTCTGCGAGGGCTTCGCCAACGAACTTTGACACTTCAACAAAACTATTTCCCAGAGTCACGTGCTCCTCAGCAGTTGCCCAATTGGGTTCTATCTTAAAAGCTTGATACCAACATTCTGCCGCCTTTTCTCGCTTTTCCAACTGCGTCCAAACTCTCGCCAACTGCCGGTAAGCAGCCGCAAAATTCGGTGCTAGAGAAATTGCTTTTTCGCAATTGGCGATCGCCTTTTTCCACTGTTTACCCTGAGAATACAAACTGCCGAGATTAGCATAAACTTCCGGCAAATTTCGATCGCGATCCAGTGCCGCTTCATACCACTGCTTAGCTTGCTCGATTTCACCTCGAACCTGCATGATTTTTCCCAGCGTCTGACAAGCAGCAGCCAAATTCGGTTCAATTTTCAGCGCTGATTCGCAAGCAGCAACTGCCTCATTCAACCTTCCTGCGGCTAAATAAGCTTCTGCTTGCCGACTCAAATCTACCGCTGCGTTTTCCATCTTTTCAATTGAGGGCATAATTCAACTTGCTCCAAACGCCAACTAACCCAAACCCACCACTTCAACCATCCTTTTCAGCGAACTCAAGTTCACCAAAATATCCTCAGTCAGCGAATTTTGGTACATCAACTCTCTAATAGGATAGCATTCAAAAGCCTCCCCAGCCAAGTAATAATGTTCCAACTTCAGATATTGACTGATTCCCCAATAATAATGACTGATATAGTGAGGCGAAACCAACTCAATTACCTGAGTTCCCCGGCGGCAAAAAATCGTATTTGTCAAGCCGCTGCCGTGGGCAGCAACTATTACCTCAGCGCAGTAAAAATGAGCAATTTGCTCTGCCAAAGACATCGACTCAGGTAAAATAGAAACAAAGCCCGATCGCTCCAAAACCTCAACTACATCTTCCTCATTCAAAACTCGCCGGTATCTCGCTTTGCTGCGGCTGATATAAATGCGTTTTGGATAACTCGAATTAGGCACAATTCCCTTGAGAAATTCCCGCCTCAAAAACTCGATCGCCCACCCAGACGGCCAGCCCAAATATCCCGCGAAAGAAGGTACAATCAACTCTGTGGCTTGAACGTGAGGCAAGCGATCGCTCTCCAGAACCTTCTCCTGCGGAATGCCCAGAATTCGGAGAGTTTCCCGCTGAAATTCGTGCTGGCAACTGTTAACCAAAAACCAATCAATCTCCGCCAAATTTCTACCGCTGCGCCGCACCAATTCGATCCTCGGCAAAACGTCCACCATCCAGTGAAAATAGACATTTCCCGACAAACCAGAAAGCACCGCCACGCTGCCGTCAATTTGCTTTAAAGGCGGAAAACATTCTAAGTTAAAAACGCTGTGTTTTCTCACATCATGCTTGGCGCATCCCGGCAAAAATCCCGGATAATCTCTAGACAAGTCACCCAACAAATAGTTATCGGGAGTAATAACTGCGATCGCCTTGCAAATCAGCCAATAATTTTGCTGCGGCACAATCCAAACTCGCCCGTTTGGAATCTGCGCCGCAAAAGTCTTCGGCGCATCCACAGGTATCGGTTGCGAGTTAGACAAACGGCAAACTCCCCAACCCAAATGCACCGGATCGAACCACTTAGAAATTCGGTGCAAACACATCCCGCAAGTTAAACCGCCGCAATCGGAATTTGCCAATTGCGAATTCGGAATTGGGAATTGGGAATTGGGAATATTTTCGGCACTTGCTTCTGGTGCATATTTCCAAACTATCTCAACATAATTGCCCGCATCCAACTTAGCAGAAACCAGCCAATCCCAAGTCGATAGATAAATACCTTGAGGAAGTTCGATCGAATTGCGATCGGGCAAAATAAAACTTGCTTTTTGCCACTGCTGCGGCTCGCCGTACCCGTGCAGTTGCAACTCTAAAACCTTTTGATAATAACCGATCGCCCTTTCGCAATTTCCCTGTTTTTCCAGCAGTTTTGCCAACTCAAAATAAACCTGCGGCAAAGCAGGTTGAACCGTCAAAGCCATGCGGTAAACTGCAACTGCCGCGCTGAACCTGTGCTGCAGCGCCAAACAATTTCCCAGCCGCCAGTAAAGCTCTGTATTTTGCGGCTGAATTTGCAAAGCTTTTTGATAATAAGCAGCGGCAGATTCGTATCCGCCGTACTCTGTTAAAGCATTCCCCAAATGCAAGTAAATTTCTGCTAAATAATCGCAAATTTCAGCAACAGGCAATTCGCAAGCTGTGCTTGACAAATATCTAGCGGCACCATCTTTTTTATTTACTTTTAAATCTGTTAAATCCGTGACATCCGTGACATCCGTGACATCCGTTACATCCCGCACATTGCTCGTTGCCGAACTTCCCGTTAGCGCTTTAAGAAATCGATCGCACGCCGCGATCGCTTTTGACAATTCATCATCTTCTACAGCAGCAACAGCGCGCTTGTCTGCCAAACGACAGTAAGCCTCAACAAAATCGGGCTTGAGAGCGATCGCCCGCTCGAAATAAGGCATGGCTTCAGCAATTTTGCCCAAAACCATCAAAGAAAACCCAGCGTCTGTGCAGCCCGCAATATGTTCGGGATCGAGTTCGATCGCCCGATCGAAACAAGCAACCGCCGCCAAATGTTCGCCCTGCATTTGCCAAGCTTTCCCCAAATTGTAATGAGCCAAAACCAGATCCGGTTCCAACTCAATCGCCCTGAGATAAGATGCGATCGCCCTTTCCGGGCTTTTTTCCAACAATACCTGGCCTAAATTATTGTGCAGCGTCGCCCAATCCGGCTTAATCTCGATCGCCCGTTGGTAAATCTCGATCGCCGACTCAGGGCGATCGTCCTTCAACAAAATCGCGCCCAGATTGCTGTAAGCTTCCACATAATCCGGCTTCAGATCGATCGCAACTCGGTAAGTCTCGATTGCCGCTTCTAGCTGATTATTTGCATCTAAAACCGCAGCCAGATTGTAGAAAGCAAGTAGATAATTTGGTTTAAGGGCGATCGCCTTTCGGTAACAGCCGATCGCCCCCAACAAATTACCCTGCTTGTGAAAAACATTTCCCAAGTTATAATGAACTTCCGGCCAGTCTGGCTTCAAATCCAGAGCTTGCCGATAGTAAAAAGCCGCCTCATCCAGCCAGCAATACTCGCTGTAAAGTTGACCCAAATAAGCATGAGCCCGAAAAAAATTGGGCGAAATCTCCAAAGCTTGCACAAAAGCGTCTCTTGCCGCCGTCGGATCGCCACTCGCTTCCAGGATTTCGCCTAAAGTTGTATAAGCCAGCGGCGAAAATGGCTGCAGTTCGATCGCCCGATGGCAAAAATCGATCGCCTCAGTTAACTTCCCCCGGTTCAGATAAACTTGGGCTTGCCGGATGTATTCTTCAGTGCTCATTGCTCGCCAGAAGTTGCTGTTTCTTCCCCGCTGGGGGGGAACCTACCAAATTCTGATTTTAAATTTTTATATTTTCTGACTATTTATATTTTGCCCGATCGGGCGATCGACTGCTTAAAGCAATAACAGTATCAAATTATCTCAAAATTAGTGCGATTTTCGATCGAATCCGATAGCATCGAAATTAATATTGCCCGCAGCCAGAACACTTCACGTGCTGTATCCCGACAATTAATCGCGGTAGGGACAAAGGCCAAGCCGTGTCCTCTATATCATTCCAACGAAGGTGGAATTAATATTAATTCCTTTCTTCAAGCTTTCAACTTCACTCTGCAACCAGCAGAACAAAGTTGAAAGCCATCAAAACTCTCAGCCCTGCGGGTGGAAGAACAGCCCCGGATGTTATCCAGTGCTGCCCGCCACCGCCAGTTTTGTTTAGAACAACTCGAAGTTGTTTCTGGTGCCTGTGTTAACCGCGCCCAAGTTGAGTCCCGGTTGCAGTTGAGCGATCGTTTGCACGCCGTTGCCGCCGTTGTAGAACAGCAAACCGCTTTGCGGATCGTAGACGATCTTGTTTGCAGTGTTGGTTGTCGCGCTGTTGGCGTTGAAACCAGAAACCACAACAAAGTCCGTAGCATCGAAGGTTCCGCCCAAACCAGAGAAAGCGCTCGCCTTCAGACGGATCTTATCTTCGGCTGGGTTAAAGTCGGTAATCGTATCAATTCCATACTCAGCGCCAGTACCCGCGAAATAGAACGTATCGCTGCCAGCACCGCCTGTCAGGACATCGCTGCCTCTGTCGCCCGAGATAAAGTCATCGCCAGCGCCACCGTCAACGGTGTCATTATCTCTACCGCCGTAGAGGCTGTCGTTGCCGTCGCCGCCGCCAACAAAATCGTTGCCTTTGCCGCCGAACGCTGTATCGTTGCCGGTACCGCCCAAGATGGTATCGTTGCCGTTGTCGCCAGAGATCAGGTCATTGCCAGCGCCACCGTCGATCAAGTCACCGCCTTTACCGCCAAAGATCCTGTCGTCGCCGCTGCCGCCATCGACCACATCGTTGCCGCTGCCAGCAAAGATATCATCGTTGCCGCTGCCGCCGCCGATACTGTCATTGCCGCCGCTGGAAATAACCAAGTCGTCGCCACCGCGAGCCGAGATGACATCATTGCCTCCAAAAGTGAGGATGATATCGGCTTGTTCGGTGCCGTTCAACCGGTTATCGCCTTGAGTACCGATCACATCAAGACCCCTGGTGGGGTTTGGAACTGAAGATACTGGGGTCGTTGGATTAGTTACCTGTGTCATTTACACTCCTCCTGAACATGAATCATTTTTCTACAATACACTTTTCCCTCCAAAGGGATTCAATAAATGAAACCGGACATCGGTTGAGACCCTAATTTACCCGGCTGCTATAAGCTGTCATCTAATTTAAATTGTCAGCAGGGAGCCGCAGGTCGCCAGTTGAATCCTGAATTCGTCGAGCAGCAAATATCGGTTGTTTCCTGCCTGGGACTCTCGACTCTACCGCTCCCTCCTCTAACATGAAAATATTCCAGTTAAACGTTTGTGAGTTTACCATACCGATCCTGAGTGCGGCTAGTCAGTTTTAAAACAATAGCCGGGAAATACACATAGACCATTTTCAATGGGAGTATGCTCTCAAGATTGAGCAATTGCACCTCAGTCGTTGGCAACTGTCGATCGCCCCGAAGTTCGTAGGCGTAAGCCGGGGCGTAGCCATCGCCCGCAATTGAGACTGTAACTGAGTTGCGATTATTCAGTGGACTCTGGTTCACCAGACTTTTGAGTTTCCCTAATAGTTCCCCAGCAATCAAAATTTTTCAGCCTGCTTTCAAACCCCGCCCGGGCCGCCCAGATCCCGAGCGATCGAACAAAGCCTGAGAAAGCGATTGAAGCGCTTGTTTTTACCGCTTTCTGTTTCTTGACTTATCCTCAACTCAAGTCCAGGAGGCACTTTCGATGCTCGCCACCCCGATTTTCCCATTCATATCCCTCGCGATCCACCGAGGATTTTCGCTAAAAAATCAGGTCTAGCAACACACTTCATTATCTGCCACCAGCCGCATCTATCCACAGAATTAGATCCGGCACTGATTGTGTTATTTCGTTGATATTTCGCGCGGGCCACCAGGGTGCCGATCGTACTGTCAAAGCTTAAAATAAGCTGCGGAGCCTCAGAATTTCGAGCTGTTGCTTCGGCCTGCAGTGTCAAACAGACAAAGATTTTAGCAGCAACCCGGGACTATTTAGAGCGACACTGCGCCCCGAACTCCGGTAACTTTTTCCAGTTAAATTTTAAAAATATTAAGTTGTCATTAAATATTTTATAGCTAATTGTTAACTTCGATCTGCTCGTTAACAATTAGCAAGTTCGCAGTTTTGGTTCGGCATTCATAGACAAGCTGTACTATTTACCCGATCGGTGTGCTTCTAGTTGCGCTGTTGGCTTGTTGGCATAACTCTGGCTGTCGTAGCTGTAGATGTGAGTCTCGCTCTGGAAAATATAATTGATAGAACTCGCTGCATAGTAAGTCAGCGCTAGCACCGACACTACATTGAGAATTCGATAAATTGGCTTCTCTGACATTTCGTTCATTTTCACTCCTCGCTTTTTGGGAAAATAGCAAATTTGGATACAGTGACGGCACTCTTTTGGAGAAGTTCCCGAAAAGGCAGCACCCGATAAAACATCCGTAGCTTGCGGGGCCCGGCGCCATCGCTCGCGTTATTTACTCCTGATACCCGATCGCATAAAAAAAACCAGTCCTACTCGCGATTTGAAAGAGTTTTTTTATTGCCTATTTCATATTGCGCTCTCTGCCTTTAATTGTCTATCTAACCGCGGTAAGAGTTAGGCTGTTTTGGGAAAATCGGACTCTACATTTTTTTGTAGATAGCTACAGCAATTTGAAAAAAAAACCGCAAAAGCTTGCAACACAAAGAATAGAGCTGTTTTAAAACACCTGCGATTTTTCTAAATTCGATTAATTGCGCGCCCTCGTCGGAAGCAGTACAAATTATTAAATTGGTACGCCAAACACAAAAATATGTCTAAAGTTATAGTTCTGACAGCCGTAAATCGTGTTATGTTTCAGATCGAGTTTGATGTTGGTGAAAGCGATAAATAATTTTTGGCTGCACCAACAGAGTGCGGCAATCTGGGCCTAACAGTTTTGGAAAAAGCGGCAGCATTAAATCATGATTTAATAGCAGAAAAGCAGGCATCAAAAAGCAGAAGGTAGAAGTTGAAACCAGTAAAAAAAGACTGTTTTGAAATTCAGCATTTTTCTTTTATTCTACCTTCTAGTTACATTCTTTATACCCGGAAACACAATGATATACTGACTGCTAGGAGCCTGCATAAAGATAATCTATGACGAGATAGCGGACAGCGTTTAAATCATTTACTCCTACAATTTATTAAAAGTTTTGCTCGGATTTAGCAGCTCGCACCACCGACTTTTTACTGCTGATTTGCAAAATCGATAGTGGCAGAACAACAGGCCAAACCAGAGGGCCGATTACTAATGCGATCCAAGAAATTAAGTCTTTTTTAGATGTCGCAGTATCGTTCCAAAAACTTTTGAACCAAACCAAAAAAACGATTAAGGCAATCGAAAAGTAGGCTGTGATTATCATTATTTTACTGGCCTGCCTGTAGATGGGATTGAGTTATTTATGATTATTGTATCTCAGGGTGCGGGTCGCCGATCGCCACTTTCGACCTCAAAGACTGCAAGTGTCCGGAACCCAAAGGTTCTAAAGTCTCCGAGTTCAGAGTGTGCGGTGTCGCCGATCGAATACACCGATCCAACAGTGGCGCGCGGCTGTCAAAGCCCTGCAATCTGGAATTTTCTGCCGTTTCGGTCTTCCTTTGAGGCGATCGAGCATCGCAGCAAATTCGATCGAGCTTTCTCGTTCTCTGTGATTTCACTCACATATATTACAGACCTCGATCGCACGCAGAGCTAAGAACGATCGCACAGGGTAGCCGACGGCAATCACACTACTCTGTTCTCAAATGCTCGATATTAAAGTAGTTGAGTTCAATCCAGATTTCATGCAAGCCTTGACTTTAAAATCCGATCGCGCGATCGCTGAATTGTTCTATCAAGTCACCCATTCAGGCAATCTGACTCGGACCCAAAGCCACGGACTGCGGGCACTCTGCGAAAGCGCTCTGTGCGAAGACGACCGAGATGCAGTCAACCGCCTGCTACACGCCATCCGCCGCGGATGGGTCAGGATTTCCGATTAGTCCCCTCAGACAGCAACTAGAGACTGGTATTTCTGCTTCCTCTCCTGCAAAGCTTTGCCAGCAATCAGATTTTCGTAAATGTGCCGCTCCACTAACCCTCTCACCAAATATCGTGCTGCGATCGTTTCGATCGAACCCGGCTTCTTGAAAAAGCCGGGATTTTTGATTTTAAGCAGTCACCAGTTAGTCCTTAGCAGTAATTAAGTAAATCCACGGAAAAAAACTCATACCAAGACACTCGGTTAATGCCGCCAAAGCGCATTTTGAAACACCGTAAAACTTTTACGTTCAATTAAATCGATCGATATTATTTAGCCACCAGCAGTAATTTTTAGAGATAAATATTAATTTATTTGTTGCCTTCTCTTAACAAAGACTACAGATGCCAGAGTTTCCAAAACCGAGGAATCTAGACGGACTTGGTGTTTCCAGTGGCTCGATCGATCGAGCAAACATCCGATCCCCAAGTCCGGCTGACACAAATCACCACTTAAGAGCGAATCGATCACATTTAATCGCGTCGTTAAATCACATAAACACCGGAAAAATTAGTTAATACTGTCACAAGTGAGTTCAATAAAAAATAGATGATGACGCAAACTTTTCTACCTCAATTTACTATTGCAGAGCTAGTCTTTCAGGTATATCACTCCGGTCTGCTGACTCCCACTCACCGACAACAACTCAAGACAGCACTCTTAGATGACTGTCTTACCGAAGAAGATCAAACAGCCATTAACCGCTTGCTCCACGCGGTGCGGCGGGGCTGGCTGAAAGTTGTAGATTAAACTGTGACCAATTTTTTTTCCGCTCCTCTTTAAATATGCTACCGCCTGAATGCAGAATTAAATCTCCTCAATAAAATCAGGAATTAGGTTGAATGTAGGGTGCGCCGCAAGCACCCTGCGATTTTAAATTATGTTTCAACAGCTCAGTCAATCAGAAATTTTGCCTTGATGGCATCATCGCATCTCTCAGATTCGCCTCCTTCAAATTTGTCCCGCGCAAACAAGCTTGATGCAAGTTCGCTCCCCGGAGATTTGCTCCCTTCCAGGAAACTCCGCTCAAATCTGCTAGATGGAGATTTGCACAGCTCAAGTTAGCTCCGCTCAAATCGGCTCCTTTCAAGTCTGCTTTTTCGAGATTTGCTTCGCTCAAATTTGCCCAACTCAGATTTGCTCGAGTTAGATTGGCATCGCACAGGTCAGCTTGCGTGAAATTGGCGTCGGTTAAATTTGCTTTGCTGAGGTTGATTCGGGAAAGTTTTACAAATGTCAAGTTGGCACCTTGCAAGTTAACGTTAACTGCATAAACTCGGATCAAAATTGCCCGTTGACATCCACCCCGGCGTAAACGCACGGGGATTCCTAAGACTCACGACTTAGGTTTCTGCTTCCGTCCACTAGGGGTTTTCGCACCTGCCTTAACAGATTTACTCTGTTCGGGTCTTACAGTCGCTCCACAGACTGAAACGGCAAGCCCTGCCGCCAAAATGTTATGAGCTGCATTGATATCTCGGTCATGGTGAGTGCTGCACAGAGGGCAATCCCATTCCCGGATATTCAACGGCATCTTTTCAACGATGTGACCGCAATTGCCACACCGTTTAGAACTCGGAAACCAGCGATCGATCTTAATTAAAGTGCGACCGTACCAATCGCACTTGTAGTCAAGTTGTCTGACCAATTCCCCCCAACTTGCGTCACTTATAGAAGCAGCAAGTTTCCGATTTTTAACCATATTCTTCACAGCTAAATCTTCTACGGCGATGGTTTGGTTTTCACGCACCAACCGCGTTGTTAACTTGTGAAGATTATCTTTCCTTGCATCAGTGATTTCTTGATGCACTTTCGCTACTTTCAGCCGTGCCTTGTGACGGTTGTTTGACCCTTTTTGCTTGCGACTTAAAGATTTCTGCGCTCTTCTAAGCTTGTGATACTTGGCCTTGAATCCTTTGGGATTGGCAATCTTTTCGCCGTTGCTCAGTGCAAGCAAGCTTGTGATTCCTAAATCGATGCCGACTTGACTATCTGTTTTAGGTAGTGCTTCAATTTCAACATCTACCAACAGAGAAACTGACCACCTACCTGATGGTGCAAGCTTCACGCTTAAGGTTGATGGTGTTGCACCATCAGGTAGTGTCCGGCTCCAGCGAATCGGTAACGCTTGGGTATTTTTTGCTAGGTAGACTTGTCCATCTCTGAACTTAAATGCTGACTTGGTAAATTCTGCACTACCACCATTGCGTTTCTTTTTGAAGTTGGGGTATTTCGCCCGCCCGTCAAAAAAGTTAGTATAAGCTGTTTGTAAATGTCTCAAACACTGCTGCAATGGCACACAGCTAACGTCATTGAGGAAATCTAATTCCTCAGTTTTTTTCCAATCTGTCAGCATACTAGAAGTTTCAGCATACGCTACCCGTTTTTGGTCTTTGTACCAAGCTTCAGTCCTCGCTGCCAAAGCGCGGTTGTAGACCAAACGGGTACAGCCCAAAGTACGTCGCAACAAACTTTCTTGTTCCGGCGTTGGGTAGAATCGATAGCTGAAGGCTTTTAGTGTCATGCTTACCTTAAGTGCGCTATTTTCACATACTAGCACGTCTTATGTGAAATAATAGGTCTTAACAAAAATTTAAGTAAAGCCGTCCTATAAGGCGATGCACTGAGCGTAGCCGAAGTGACGGGGTTTCTAACCCAATTTTATGATGAGCGACCTTTACGTTTCTTGGTCTGAGTACCACCGAAAAATTGAAGATTTGGCAGTAAAAATTGATGGATCTCAATGGAAATTCGATCGCATTGTCTGTTTGGCGAGGGGAGGGCTGCGCGTCGGCGATACTCTGTCGCGGATTTTCCACAAACCTCTGGCGATTTTAGCGGCCTCGTCCTACGGTGGGGCTGAGGGGAAAGTTCGCCGCGCGATCGAGTTTGCGCGCGATTTGACAATGGTAGGCGATAATTTGGGCAGCCGGATTCTGCTGGTTGACGATTTGGTAGATTCGGGAATTAGTTTGGAGCAAGGTACCGTTTGGCTGAAGAACCGCTACGGCGAGGATATTCAGGAAATTCGGACTGCTGTGCTTTGGTACAAGGCTTGTTCTGTTGCGAAGCCGGATTATTATGTAGATTATTTGGCTGACAATCCTTGGATTCACCAACCTTTTGAAATGTACGAAAAGATGAGTGCGGCCGATTTGGCGACGCAAGTCAAAAATTAGTAAAACCAGCCCCTATGAGTCTTTGATTTGTAGTTGCTCTTTAGCCCAAGCACGAAATGCTCTGATTGTCGGGCTTCTACCTTGGGTGTTAGCGCGATCGACATATTCGGGAATTACATCAACAATGGGAAAGTCGGGGAAATTTTGGCTGGTATCGGACTCAGTATATTTTCCCTCTTGAAGCAGATAGATTTTCAGGGTTCGCCCGTCATATCTCCAAAGTTCCGGCACTTTCAAAGCTTGATAGCTGTTTAAAGCGGTTGGTGAAGAGTTGTCAATCTCGATCGCCAAATCGGGAGGCGGATCTACTGTTAAATCTAGCCGATCTTTGCCTCTGATAGCAGCTTCATTTTGAATGTAGAAACAGTCATCAGGTTCTACACCGCTCAGCATTTCTTTACTTTTGAACGTAGTGGAACCTAAAACATCACAATCAATATTAAGCTCTTCCAGCATTAACTTAACGAAGTCGCCAATCAATGACTTAGCTTTTTCATGTTTGGGTAGCGGCATTCTGATTTCCAGTGTTTCTTTGTAATAAGTAAGTCGAATGGCGTAACCTTCTCCTAACTCTTCTAGAATAGATTCGTACATTTCCCAGCTAACGTTTTGTAACTGCACTTTATTGCCGGGGGGGACAATTAGTTGATTCAGTTCAAATACTGTTGATTTGGTTTCAGTTTGCATCGGTTGTTTCTAGAAATGGGACTCACAGCTCTATTTTATCGAAAAATTGGGTTGAAAACCCCGTCCTTGTAGGACGGCTTTATATTTACCAGAGACACATTCACCACTAAATGTGTTAAAATACTGGAATGCTAACCTTGAATTACCGCTATCGAATCTATCCAAACATCGCTCAAGAACAGTCGCTTTTTGAGTGGATGGACATTTGTCGCGTCGCCTATAACTACGGGCTGCGAGAAATCAAGGATTGGTGCAATAGTCGGAAATGCCTGGTTGACAGATGCTCTATAAGCCATGAGTACATCATAGCTGCGAATGCTCCTTTCCCCAGCGAAGTAAAACAACTTAACGCGCTGCCTGGCGCTAAAAAGGTATTTCCCCGTTTGAGCGAAGTACCAAGTCAAGTGTTACAACAGGCACTAAAACAATTGCACAGATCCCTCGATGGGTTTCAAAAAGTTGGGCATGGGTTCCCTCGCTTCAAGAAGTTTGGGCAATTTAAGTCTTTGTTGTTTCCCCAGTTCAAGGATAATCCTGTGAGTAAAGCACATATTGCCTTACCAAAATTGGGGTTAATTCCAATTAAACTGCATCGCCCAATCCCACAGGGGTTTGTAGTAAAGCAAGTCCGAATAATCAACAAAGCAGATATTTGGTACGCCTCCATCAATATTCAATGTGATGTTAGCGTTCCCAATCCAATGCCACATGGTCATCCCATTGGGGTAGATGTGGGACTTGAAAAATTTCTGGCAACTAGCGACGGAGTTCTTGTAAAATCGCCCAAGTTCCTGAAAGTAATGCTCCGCAAGCTGAAATTGCTGCAACGCAGACTTTCTCGAAAGAAGAAGCGCTCTAAAAATTACGAGAAACAACGTATGAAGGTTGCTAGACTTCACCACACAGTTGATAACACCCGTAAAGATTTCCACTTCAAACAAGCTCATACCCTTTGTGATGCTGGCGATCGGGTCTTCATGGAAGACTTGGATTACCGAATCCTAGCCAAAGGAATGCTGGGCAAACAAATGCTTGATGCTGGGTTTGGGCAGTTCCGAACTATCACCAAGTATGTGTGTTGGAAGCGTGGCAAATTCTTTGGTGAAGTCAGCGCTAAGAGAACTTCTCAGGGGGTGCATCTCACTTTTGCAAATCTCTGAAAAAAGGGCTAAAATGAAAAAGCTA
>JAUBOG010000635.1:0-3272 GCA_036700105.1 Microcoleus occultus BM001215583 | reverse complement strand
GGACACGGCACTGCCGTGTCCTCGCTTGTCATAAGGAGTGTTACCGGACATGATCTAAATTGTTTTGCAGCAAGCCGGAAGAGTCCTGCAAAAAATCCGAAGGCTGTTTTCTTTGTCCTCACTACCGAGACGGCGAGTGCGATACCATCAGCGTATACTCGCTTGCCACACCACATGGAACAAAATACTTTACCCGTAGAGGTGATTCTCTCTCACCCCCGCCAATCCCTAGGGAACATTCGGCTGGATTGGACGCCGCAACCGGGGAACTATCTCGATTTAGAGGGACAAACTTACGCCGTTTTGGAACGCCACCACCGCTATCAACTGCAATCGGGCCGCTACCAACTGCAAAAAATTGCCTTGTACGTGCAGTGTGCCCAACCGCCGACGGAAAGAACCTTTGTTGGCGGTATCTGGGCGATCGGAGATGCTAGCTGCTGCTTTAATGCTCGATCGGAAATTCTGCGCTGTGCTGTCAACCCCAATGGCCCCTGCGAAGGCTGCAACGATTACCAAACGCCTGGATCGATCGAGCAAAGGACACAATTATAGCTCGATCGGCACTCTCGTCGAGAGTGCCGGGATCTCGGCATCTGGCTCGCTTACGGCAAACTATTCCTTACCAACTAGCAACTCTCGAACAAGATTTAACTTGTTCGAGAAGACGATAATCTATCTTGTCATAGCTGTGCAGCACGTCGCGAATGCCAGTATGAATCAAATTTTCTATGTGCACCAACTGCTCTGAAGAACAGCGAAATTCGACTGTTTGGCCCGACGCAGACTCCGAGTCGATCGCCACATATCTATTCGGAACTCGGCTCAGCACGTAAGCAATTAAATTCTGCCGCAAGCCCGAAGGCGAAAAAGCTTCTTGGTAGGGATATTTCGGATAAGACTCCAAGATAATTTCTACTTCCTCTGTGACTGCGGCCAAGGTTACATTGACAAGATTCTTTTGCATTTTTCCCCGTCTCCAAACACTAATTAACTAATATTTACGTTCTCGATTACGTCTAATTTATGCTGAATCTTAGCGGGCTAATACCGCACATCGTTTTTCGGGAATAACCAGCTCGCTCTCGAAACTTACCTCTTCTATAACCCGCAGTACGTAGCAGGGAATTTTGTCCGATAAAATAGCACTTGCCACCGCGCCTGTGTGAATTTCTAATATCGCTTCCGGCGTAGCTTGAAACATCAGTCGCTGTCCCGCAAAAACCACTCTTTCAAAGTACCAATTAGGAATATTACCAATCCGAACTACCTGAATTTGGTTGGTAGCATTTGCGTAATAGCAGAGAATCTGATTGTTACCTTTACAAGATAGCTGATATGACATTTGCAAATCTCCATATTTTTTAAAGAAATTACTCAGACTTGGCTCGGCCTGCGATCGGTGCCTAACTCCTGGCTTATTCAATGTGCTGTCGCACCAGTTAATCGAAAGTACCGTCAATCGATTTTAGATTTTAGATTTTAGATTTTAGATTGAAGCAAGCGACCCCACGGATAAATTCGGGGGCAAGTTTCATCGGATACAGGTTTTTTATTTCGCCGCAGATGAATCCGGGGGCTTGTATCCTGGATGCTTTCAGTCATTAGTCGTTAGTCATTGGTTATTTGTTGGTTGTCATTTTTTCTAATGACCAATAACCAATAACTAATTCAAGACTGCTTTAAGCTGCTTGAGTTGTAATTAAAGCCAATTCAATTTTGTCATCCGACTTTTGACTGACTTCTGCGCGCAAACCGGGGCCAAAAAAAGTAGTTATTTTTTCTTGCTTTTCTTCCCAAAGTTCGATCGGCATCAGGGGCGAATAAAACTCTAGAATCAACCCGTAAGCACCGTCAGCATCCACTTCCCGCAGCCCTTGCAGGAGGGGCCGTTCCTCGTCTGTCGGGGCCAGCCCCAAGCGCTCCAAAGCGTCATCTAAGTGCGCGGGCTGGCCGTAGCGAAATCGGGTGATATCTTTGCGGACTTGGTTTTGAGTATCTGTGGCCAGACTTTCTCTCAGCAGCAGAACTTCGGCAGAGGTTGGTTCGGTGAACTCCACCGGTTCGAGTTCGGCTGCTTTCAGGGCTAAACCTCCCAGCAACAGCGGAATTCCATAAAAAAATCCGGCTAGGTTCAGGGTAGGTTTGTCTGTGAAGTAGGCATAGAACCCGACTGCTGCTAAAATACCGCCAACAACTAAGGCTAGGGCTGCTAAAGAAATTTTACGTAACATATTAGTGAGGTAAGTAGCTGGAATCAACAATATACTTTAATTATTATCGACCAAGAAGTCTTGAATAAATTTTGTTTTTTTGCAAAAAGACCCGCGAAAACTGCTAGCATCTATGAGCGCGCGAGCGGTCTGCGTCCACAATTTTGTCTCTAGCTTCAGAAACTTATCCCGTCGGACTCGCCACTGCGCCACCGGTAAATATGCGCGTTAATTGCGCGGCGTTGGTTCCAGAAGGCAATCGAGATCGGCAGTATCATCGAAGTATAGAGAGCGGCGATCGCGATCGACCCTCTTGCCCTTTCAACCACTTTTCGGACATGATTAAGGACGAAGACAGACAAAATGCTGGAGCAAACAAGTCGGTTCTAGAGCAGATTAACTCGCTCAAACGCGAAGATGAAAGGCTTTATAATATCTTAGCGATCGATGTCTGGGCCCTAGCCAAGACAATGGATGAATATCAACCGGGATTTTGGTCTGCTTTTATGAAAAACCGCGAGAAGGCTCTGAAGCGCTTTTTAACTGAAGTGATGAAAAACAAACCCGCAGATAGCAAGCGCCCGCCTTTTTTGCGCTGAAGTTTGGCTGCATTTTTGATGTACAATCAAACTATAACACAGACTCAAAAACCCCGAGCAGGTTCATCGCTTACAATATAAAAATAGTGAAGAATTGGCTCGCAATAGGTACGTCGGTGAATTGAGAATCCTCTTCTGTTGGCAGGGGAGAAGGTCAAATATTTTTGTTAATAGTAGCAAAAGGCAAAAAACAATGGATGCACAGACAATCAAAGAGCGCGTAGCAGAAATCGAAGTCAAGCGGGAATCTCTCGTGCGGCTGTTAGACCGATCGGACTTGGGAGCCCTGAGAATAGATGTCAGTCAGGCGATCGAAGAAATTGACGATTTGTTAGAAGAATTCAAGCGCACTTTTGACAGTTAAACAGTCATATCAAATTCGTTAGCATCCGAATCATATAAATGGAGGACACGGCAGTGCCGTGTCCCTACAATTAATCGGGCGTAGGGAAACGGCACT
>JAUBOG010000634.1:0-3291 GCA_036700105.1 Microcoleus occultus BM001215583 | reverse complement strand
CCAAAAGCGAATTTTTAGCTAACATGAGCCACGAATTGCGAACCCCCCTCAACGGCATTTTAGGCTACGCTCAAATCTTTAAGCGCGACCAACATTTATCCGCGCAGCAACAAGATGGAATTGGCGTTATTCACCGCTGCGGCGAACACTTGCTCGCTTTGATCGAGGATATTTTAGACCTTTCTAAAATCGAGGCAAGAAGAATGGAACTCGTGGCTACAGAGTTTGATTTTCCCGATTTTCTTCAAGGCATTAATGCTATTTGTAGCATTCGGGCAAGTCAAAAGAACATAGCTTTTAATTCCGAATATCTTTCGTATATCCCCACTGCAATCTCCGCAGATGAAAAGAAGTTGCGCCAAATCTTGATTAATTTAATTGGTAATGCTGTCAAGTTTACTGAAAGGGGTGGGGTAACATTTAAGGTTTCAGTAGTGGATTGTGCAAGCGATGAAAAGAGGACTGAAGTCCTCACTGCGAAGGTGAGGGTTCGGTTTCAAGTTGAAGATACGGGAATTGGAATTGCTGCTGATGAATTGCCAAAGATATTTGCACCTTTTGAACAGGTTGGCAATACTCGCCGCCATACTGAAGGCACCGGCTTGGGATTGGCGATCAGCCGCCAATTAGTGGAGATTATGGGCGCCCAATTGAAAGTAGAAAGCACTTTAGGTAGAGGTAGCATTTTCTGGTTTGAGTTGGATTTGCTAGCAGTTGACAGCCCCCAACCAAATAAAAAGTGTTCCGAAAAATTCATCACAGGTTTCAACGGTACTAATCAAACAATTTTGGTGGCAGACGATCGGCGGGAAAATCGATCGGTTTTAATTCACCTGCTCCAACCGTTGGGTTTTGAAATAATTGAGGCGGTTGACGGTCAAGATTGTTTGAATAAAGCCCTGGAATTTCAACCGGATTGTATCTTGATCGATCTGGTGATGCCGGTGATGGACGGATTTGAAGCGATGCGGCAAATTCGCAAGTTTCCGCAATTGCAAAATGTGGTGGCAATTGGCACTTCGGCTAGCATTATGGAAGTGGAAAAGCAGGGAAGTTTAGCAGCGGGATGCAATGCTTTTATTCCCAAACCGATCCGGGTGGAGGAACTTTTAGATTGCTTGCAAGTTCATTTGGGCTTAGAATGGATTTACGAGAATTTGCAGGAGGGAAACCCTGCATCTGAAGTTGGCCGCAAACAATCTCAAATTCAGGATGGAGAAATAGTTGCTCCTCCCGCTGATGAAATAGCTGTACTTTTTGAATTAGCAATGATGGGTGACTTAGGAGGAATTCAAAAACAAGCTGAAAAATTTCAAAAACTTGATGTCAAATATGTATCTTTCGCCCGCCATCTGCATCAATTAGCTAAAGATTTTGATGAAGCCAAGATTTTAGAATTCGTAGAACAATACAGGGATATATAAAATTATGAACGTTTTACCTTTGGAACAGAGCGTTATCTTGATCGTCGATGATAATCCGAATAATTTGGCAGTGCTGTTTGATTTTTTGACGGAATCTGGGTTTAAAGTGTTGGTGGCGCGGACGGGGGAGAGCGCTATTGCAAAAGCTGAATACTCGCCGCCGGATTTGATTTTGCTGGACGTGCTGATGCCGGGAATTGACGGGTTTGAAACTTGCCGGCGTTTGAAAGCCGGTGATTTGACAAAGGAGATTCCGGTAATTTTTATGACGGCGCTGGATGAGACGAAAAATAAGGTGAAGGGATTTAGTTTGGGGGCGGTGGATTACGTTACTAAGCCGATTCAAAATGAAGAAGTTTTAGCTCGCGCTAAAGCGCATCTTAGTATCCGTAAATTGAATCAAAAACTTCGGGATCAAAATGTTCAGATGCAGCAGGAAATTGCCGATCGCCAACAAGCTCAAATCAACCTGGAACAACTGGCTTCTGAATTGGAAAAACGCGTAGATTCGCGCACTTTGGAACTTTCTAAAACCAACGAGCGGCTCAAGGAAGAGGTTCACCAGAGGCAGCAAATACAGGAGAATTTGCAGAACTCCCTGCACAAACTCCAGCACGCTCAATCGCTGTTAATTCAAAGCGAAAAAATGTCGGCTTTGGGGCAAATGGTGGCGGGAATCGCTCACGAAATTAACAATCCGGTGAATTTTATCTGCGGCAATATCAATTACGTTCGCGATTATGCGGAAGATATTCTCAAGGTACTCAAACTTTACGAGCAGCACTATCCCGAACCCGCACCGGAGATAGTATCAACAGCAGAAGCGGTGGAGCTTGAATTCATCCAAGAAGATTTACTGAAAATGCTTAATTCGATGCGGGTAGGCGGCGATCGCATCCGCGAGATAATTCTGTCTCTGCGGTATTTTTCGCGGCAGGAAGGGCGGGAAATGGAGCCGGTTGATATTCATGAAGGTATTGATAGCACGCTGATGATTTTGCAAAATCGGCTGAAATTTAAGGCGAACCGTCCGGCGATTGAGGTGATTAAAGAGTACGATACCGATTTGAAAAATGTAGAGTGCTGCGGCGGGGAAATCAATCAAGTATTTATGAATATTTTAGCTAATGCGATCGATGCGATCGAAGAATCCAGCAGTGAAAAAACTTTCGAGGAAATTGCCGAAAATCCCTACCAGATTCGGATTTGTACGAAAGTCAGCAACTCGAACACGGCAATTATTAAAATTCATGACAGCGGGCCGGGAATCAGCGAGGATTTGTGCGATCGCATTTTTGACCCGTTTTTTACTACGAAGCCGATCGGCAAAGGTACGGGAATCGGCTTGTCAATTAGCTGGCACATTGTCATCGAAAAGCACGGCGGCAGTTTGCGGTGCAGTTCGACACCGGGCCGGGGAACGGAATTTGCGATCGAACTTCCAATGCGACAGAGAGTCCGAGAGATAGCCCTCTCAGGTTTTAAAACAGGAGGCCGCGGTTGAAACCTATCCTGTACAAACTTTCGTCTCTCTCCCTTGAGACTAACAAATAAACACTATTTAAGTTAGCAATTAGTACCGCTACATATAGCTCGCACTCCTAAAAAACGCATTTTAGGCGATCGGAATGTTCCCTACAAATCCGGTCGCTCCTGATAATCTTCCGCAGAACTAGGGTCTAACTCCCACCGATTTTCATCTCGGCGATCGAGCATATTTGTTGTATCCAAAATAGCTGATTCAGGCATTTCTATGCCCGCAGCGGCCCCGAGTTCGTCAACCATATCCAAATCGGGAGTTGGAGCGCTTCCCCCCACAGATTGCTCGCCAGTGGCACTTTCTTGTTCCGCAGCAGCATCGCCATCC
>JAUBOG010000633.1:0-3310 GCA_036700105.1 Microcoleus occultus BM001215583 | reverse complement strand
GACCTGCAACACTGTTTCAGTGACTTTAAAACTGTTTAATTGCAGATGATAGAGCCCAAAACTAGCGTCGCATTCGCCGGTATCATGACCTAAATAACGTCTCCTCGTAAGAGGGGTCTGGTCAGAATAGCTTGTAATTTCTTACAAGCTCAGTGGCACTTAGCCCTGAGTTCCTGACAAAAATAAGAGTTTTTTCAATAACCAAGTCTTTTCAAAAGTAGCCTTAAAAGTAGTTTCTCATCAAGTGTTTGCCGCAGGGCGATTGAATTTTCTGCTGTCTGATATCAGATTTTCTAATTTGGGCGCGATCGAAATACGAGATCGCAAGACTTGACCCTCTACGGATTTGTCAGTCAAAATGCTTGTCTAACAAGGGTTTCAGGTTTTCAAACGGGCAATTTTAAATTTGGATTGCGTGAGGCGATAGTTGGGTGCTGCGATCGATCCGTGACGCGAGGCCGCGCTGCGAGTTGATAGATTTGTAAAGAGCTGTTACCATTAATTTTTTAATTATCCTTTACAAACTTAGCGAGGCACCATGAAAAAGTTTCAAGTGTTAGCTGGCATTGCTTCGATCGCCGCGATCGCGGGCAGCATCGCCATCGGTGACGCTGCATCTGCTTTCCCCTGTTCCTACGGCAAATCTAAGGCCGGTCAATCTGGTTCTGCGACAGCTCTCCTGGGTTCCGGCGGCTCGGAGGGAATGAATCCGTGGAAATCCTACAAAACAGCAGCTCTCGGTTTCCTGGGTTTGGCTGGGGTTTTGGGCGCAGGTGCGGGCTACATGAGCTACCGCGCCGGCAAGCGCGCCTCTGCTGCTTGCGCTGCGATGAGCGATAATTTTGAAGTTTTTGAAGAGCCGACGATCGCAGATGCGGCTGTAAGTGATGCAGCAGAAGCCGTTACAGCCGTTCGCGAACACCCGGAAGCCCCGGGCGGCGAGCTGGATTTGCCGGTTGTTGAAGTTGCCGAGTTGAGTTCGTCCATATCGATCGAACCAGTCGAAAGGGCGATCGTCAAATAGTTATCTCCAGCCAAAGTATTCACTCAAAAAACCTCCAATCGAGCTCGGTTGGAGGTTTTTTTAATTAAAATTATCCACCGGACAATTTCCTGTGATTGCGATCGCCAAACACAGCTTGCCGATCGCAGATGAATCAAGAGCGCGCAGTTCGATGTCGGATTGAAAAATGCGATAAAATTAGATGTCTCAAAGCAAGACAGCCGACTGCCGAGGCGATCGCGAACAATACTGTTCAGATCAATCGGAGGGTAGACGGCAAAAGTTCCCATCGCCTGCTACGGTTGAAAATATAGCCCTACAGATTGCAACTATAGGTGATTATGAATGCTTGGCGCGATCGATTCAATCAATTTACAGGTAAAACTAGACTGGCAGTTTGCCGCATTTTCATTCAACTAACAGGCCAAGAAGTCGCACCGCTGTTAGGAATTCTCAACCGCACCGCCAGAGAAGCAATTGATAAGGGTGGCGACGTAGCAGTCTTAGGAGAAGGTGTTGTAGAAATTTGCAATCATTTGTTGCAGTACGAGAACTACTGGCAAGCAGCCGCCAATGAAGGCGATGTTTTTTGGAATGAAGGCGAAGCCGGCGATTATGTGGATGAACTTTTTACTGATTCAGCCGATCGCTATCTGAGCGAGCCTCAATACAGCGACTCGGTTTACGATAAAAATTCCCCGTTATCTTTGCCTGTCACCCGAAATGTCGTGGTGATGATGACAGTTGCTTATGAAGGCGAAGTTCCTGCCCTAGAAACCGACCTCGCTGACATCAGCGCGCTGAAAGTCGGTTTAAAAGCACTGATTAATTTACATTACCAGCAAGGGCTCCGAGCCGTGCAAGTTCACTTTTCTCCCGCACAGTTGGGTGACGAACTGACTGACGACCAAGTGTTGGTCAATTTCCCAGAACTGATTCCTCTTTAAGTAAGTTCGGCAACGGATTCTGTAACAGATGTCGGGAAGAGGGAGCAATTATCAAACAAGCCAGGTCCAATTACTAATTACCAATTACCAATTATTATTTATGCTGCGAAGACTGACAATTTATTTAATGGCTTTAACATTCTTGTTGACGGCAACCGCCTGCGGTTCTCCAGAGCCGGAAACTCGTGCAAATCCTGGGGCAAATCCGGCCGCAAATAGAAATGTAAACACCGTGCGTCCTGCACCGAACAATAACTTGGCTCAAGGTCAATATCCCGTACAGCAAGCTACCTACGATGATGCTGAGGGAGAATACAGTTTGATGCTGCTGAATACTCCTCCCGGCAGTCCCCCAGTTTACCGCACTAGGGATTTGCAGATGGCTCGGTTGACGGATGAAGAAATAGCGGCAGGGAAGAAAAGTTATCTGAATCTTGCTAACAATCAAGCGGTTTTGCATTTGACCGAAGATTTTAAAATTGAGTACGTTCACAACGTGACTGAAACTGTCACTAACCCTCAAACGGGTCAGCCGCAACAAGTGGTAGTGAGGCAGCAATCAGGCTTCTGGGCGCCGTTTGCTGGGGCGATCGCCGGTCAGGCGATCGGCAGTTTGTTATTTCGACCGCGATATTACGTGCCGCCAGTCTATCAGCCGGGAATTATGACCGGATATGGCGGGTACGGGAATACTTACGGCCAAGCTGTCCAGCAGTATCAAACTCGCTACCAAGCGCCGCCTGCTGCTGTGAGAAACCGTCAAGTTTTAAGGACGACGGGCCGCTTGCGATCGCCCTCATCGAACGTACCAATCAGACGCCCAGCAGCGCCAGGGGCCAATCGATCGACCGGTTCGGGTTACGGCGGCAGCACTTTGAGGCGATCGCCAAGGCCGACTTCTCCGCAAAGGCGCAGTCCGAGTTTTGGTAGCGGTAGGAGTTCTCGCCAACCGAGTCGGAGTCGCTCTTTCGGTAGCAGAAGGCGCTGAGAATGTATGGTGCGTCGCCCTCTTTATATCTGCGCCTGAGTGGGAAGTTTCCCGCAGCGACGCACCCTACAACTGCATTAAACAGTAACTCGATCTCTCGAAGGGCTTCCTGATAGTCAGTTTCATTTCTAATTGATCGCAATTCCATACATTCACCTCTATTTAGACTATTTCTGCATCTACTTTGTCATAGTCGGCATGAGTGCAAATAAATCTGATGAAAATAATACTAAGGTCATAGCGAAGGTAAGGTTTTCAATGTGGCGATCTCTTTTAAAATTTTCAACCGCAAAGCATGAAAAGTAATACCATTTCTCTAAAATTGTGCAACCCGCCCGGACCCCCCCTAACCCCCCCTTGCAAAAGGGGGGG
>JAUBOG010000632.1:0-3318 GCA_036700105.1 Microcoleus occultus BM001215583 | reverse complement strand
GGGACTAGGGTGCGGGCGCCGTTGGCGATCATCCAATCGATGTCGCGATCGCTCAGTTCGCCTAATATGACTAGAATTTTGCTCATAAATTCACGTTGAGATGAGATACTTTGTATTTTTTTACTTGTTTAGTTGGGTGCTGTTGTTCGATGGTCAGACCCTGAGCGAAAGCGAGAACTAAACTTTACTAATAAAATACTCAATTTTAGACAATTCTAATAATATTTAGTAATTTTGACACGATCGAGCTACAACTATTTTTCCGATCGGTGCTATTCTACATTACTTGTTGGAGACTGTGCAGCAGTCCCAGCGCGGGGGAGATATCCGGGCGATCGCGGGCTCGATGATACAACGGCCCCAATTTCGAGGCGCAGCAGCGCTAAAACCGTTTTAAAAGCTTGCTGTCTCGGCGGTTCGGAGCCTCGGCACCCTCAAAATCCGGCTGTTTCGGGCATCAAGTGCGAGTGCAGCGCTCCCAAGTACAGAATTGTCAAATGCCAGGGAGCCGCCCGCTCGACCCTTTAATTCAACAGCATCGAGGGTGAAATCCACCCTAGGATTGATTTTTAGCCGATCGAACAGTAAATTTAAATTAGCAAATAAACCCGCCGTCAATCGCTTTTAGTTTTCCGATTTCAGATTTGAGATAGAAGAATTGAAGAAAGCGACCTCGCGGATGAATCCGGGGGCTGGCGATCGGATAGGATGTTTTTTATTTCTGCGCGGATGAATCCGGGGCTGTTGCCGTGGCTGGTTTCGATCCGTTCTTAAATCTAATCAGTTTGAGAGTTGACTCGCCAACGGTTGAGTGCCAATCTAGGAACAACACAGCTCAAATTTGTGTCATTTTTGAGCAAAGCTCTCGACGGTCGCCCTCAAACACTTACACTTTAAACACACCGTTCATTGAGGAGTGTCTTATGAATAGTCTATTTTCCAAGTCTGCTTTCGCGTTAATAAATCTTGCAGCTTTAGCTGTTTGTTGCAGCACCCTGCCAGCAAAAGCTGAAACTGGCAACTTGCCCGATGTCGGTACAACTGCAACAATTCCGGCTCAAAATATTGACCAAATTTCAGAGCCGGCGGCAACGACCGCAGTTAAAGCCGATGCAGAAACAACGGCTAGCAATACAGAAATTGATTTTATCAGTTCGATCGAACCTAGAGAAGTTGCAGAGCCAGCAGCCTCCGAACCATCCGCCAACTTGGCAGCATCTGTTGCTGCACCGGAACAATCCGCAGCAGCAACCTCTGAAATTGCCGAGACTGAAACCGAGCAAAATACGCCGATCGCGGCTGAGACAGAAAAATCGGAAAAAACAGCTAAAATTGCTGATAATGACCTTAAAACGCAGCCAAATTCCCAGATTGCTCAAAAGCTCGATCGGCCTGATTCCGAACTGACAGCAGCGAAGGAAGAAAAAGAAGTCAAAACAGCACGAGAAGTATTAAGCAATCCGGTCAGCACTTCCGCCGGGGCCCTGACAAACCAGCCGCAATTTGTCCAAAAACCGGCAACTGTCTCGGAAAAACCCGAGATATTGGCTCAGCCGGCAGGTACCACCGTCAGACCCGGCCGAGCTACCCGTTCCGGGCCAAGCTACATCGGCATTGGCGGCAATCTAGGTTTTGGCGGAGATTCAGCATTAGGCGACAGTTCATTTGCGATTATTAGCAAAATTGGTTTGACGAACAATTTCTCGGTGAGACCGACTGTTTTGTTCCGCGACAACTTAACTGTTCTAGTTCCCGTTACCTACGATTTTGTATCTCAAAACGCGGTCGAGGTCAGCGATGATTTTGTGATTACTGCTGCTCCTTATGCAGGTGCTGGCGTGGTAGTTTCTACCGGCGATGACGGTCATTTTGGCTTCCTGATTTCGGGGGGTGTAGATGTGCCACTGTCGAGCAATTTTACAGCCACAGCGGGACTGAATGTTGGTTTTATCGACGGAGCTGAAGTGGGATTGTTACTGGGTGTAGGCTATACGTTCCCGAATATTGTCAGGTAGTGTTGCTGTTTGAACTCGGACGCAACAAGTAAATAGGCGCGGGGTTGGCTGTAGGAATACGGTCAACCCTTTTTGATGGAAAGCAAAAGCAATCGAGAACACCGCCAAGCCGTTTCCTGCGCGGAAATTCGGAGGAGACGGCAATGCCGTTTCCCTACCTAGCTGATTAATCATTGTAGGGACACGGCACTGCCGTCTCCTGATTCCGGGTTGAGGTGAAAAATTAAGTACGATCGGCGAGATTGATTTTTTGTCAAAGATATAATGATGAGAAAGCTCGATCGTACTTTCCAACCAACCACCGGAAAAAATCATGACCAAAACAGAAATCTTAGCAGCACTCAAAAATCTGACACCAGAAGAACGCCTAGAAATCATCGAAACAGCTTCGCGGATGATGCGCGAAGAAATAGAACAAAAAGCCCAGCGCAAAGCCGAGAGGAAGCTCAGACTCAGAGCCGCAGCAGAAGCAGCAGTCCCCTTGTATGAACCAGGAGGGCCGCTTCACGATTTGTGGTCGCCCGACAGCGAACCGTATTTCGATTCAGAGGAAGAATACCTGAACGCAGGGGTAAAAACTAATGCGTAAGGGCGAAATTTGGCTTGTCAGACTAGATCCAACAGTGGGAGATGAAATCGGCAAAACTAGGCCTGTTGCGGTTGTCAGCGATGATGAAGTGGGAAAGTTGCGGCTCAAAGTAATTGTTCCAATTACAGAGTGGAACGATCTTTTTTCCCCGCTTGATTGGATGGTGCAGCTCGAACCGACATCAGAAAATGGCTTGGCGAAAGTCTCCGCCGCCGATACTTTTCAAGTCCGTTCCGTCTCGAAACAAAGATTTGTCCGACAAATCGGAGTTCTCTGGGATACAATCATGGAAGACATTTCCGAAGCACTGACAATTGTGCTGGATCTGGATTGAATAACTAGGCAACAGCGCACAAATAGTGTTAATTATAGATAGATTGTACGGCGCGACGGCCTAAATGATTCCCATACAACTTACACTTAAAAATTTTCTCAGCTATCGCGAAGCTGCTTTAGACTTTCGCGGCTTGCACACCGCTTGCATTTGCGGGCCTAACGGTGCTGGCAAATCCTCCCTCTTAGAAGCCATATCCTGGTCGCTTTGGGGCTGTTGTCGCAGCGATACGGAAGACGATATCATCCATATCGGCGAAACTGATGTCCGCGTTGATTTCACTTTTTCCACCGGCGGCCAAATCTACCGGGTGATTCGCAACCGCAGGCGCGGACAATCGGGAAGTTTGGAATTTCAAGTAGCAACAAACCCCCCCTTCC
>JAUBOG010000631.1:0-3327 GCA_036700105.1 Microcoleus occultus BM001215583 | reverse complement strand
ATTCCGGCTGCGCCGTAATTATATAGAGGAGACGGCAGTGCCGTTTCCCTACCTCGATTAATTGTAGGGACACTCCAAAAGCCGTGTCCTGATTTCGGGTTATATTAATTCCGATGCTACCGGATTTGATAGGATTTCTGGTTATTAAGCTTGATATTTTCCGCAAAAACCGGGCGCAAGCAACCCCTTATTTAAATGCCGGGTGCTGGCGGCGCACCTAAAATCCGGCATCGCCCGATTTTCCCTTTTTCACCGACGGGGCAAGGGTTTGAAGCCCCAGCATGAAGGCAGATTGCGATAAGAACAGAGTTTAAATCTCTGTTCTTATACTTCGCTGTCAACTGTCAACTGTCAACTGTTTAAACCCTCACCCAGAGAGCACGACACTAACCGCCGCCGCCAAAGAAGTACCGCACCACGGACAGCCCGAACTCAACTGCGCGTAAGGCGAAACGCGGCTGCACTTGGGACACTGCAAGCCGTAGCTGGAAGGCCCCGTCGGCGGGGAATAACTTTGCACCGCAGCCCCAGAGAGCAAAACCGTCTGCGGAATCTCCCCCGCAGCCTCCGTTACCGAAATCACGTCGATTTCGACTTGGCCTAAATGGATGCGGCTGCCGGATTTCAACGTTGCTTCGCCGTGGGCGAGAAATTTCCCGTCTACCAGCGGCGGATTGCTGGAGCGCAAATTCCGCACTGCATACTCCTGCAATTCTCGATCGAAAAATATTTCGACGTGCAGCCCGGATACGCTCGAATCCGAAAATACTAGATCGCACTTTGCCGGATCGCGCCCTAGCCTCACGGTTTCCGGATTTTTGCTCGGCTGTCCGTTTTGAATCGTGTAAGTTTGACGCACCCCAGCCTCTGTCCATGTTAAAGTGAGCTGGTTTGTCATGGTTCTATAGTTTCCTGAAAAATAATACTAATCTAACTCTTCTGACTAATTTATTGACTGCAAACTTAATTAGAATTATTGACGCTGACTCGATCGGGCGTTTGGAAAATATTTTGTGCAGCTAAACAAAAAGCCCCGATTTCGGGGCTTTTGGCGATCGCATCGGCTTTTTTTGAGAGACTGACTCGCCGTGAGTCAGTTGTTCTTTCCCGCAAAAATCTTGACCGCGTACAGCTTTGTTACAAGTTTGCTTTTCGATTGCTAAAAACTAATGGCTGCCGGGTTTTGATAGTTGCGAAGCGTGGCGTTGTGTGGAGGGAAAGCCGATCGAACTCGCCTTGGGTGAAATTCGATCGCCCCGTCCCCTCAAACGCCAGCGTGTCTGGCGTGTTTGCTCTGTGACTGCAACCGTGCAATCACAGATTGCACTCCTTCGCGATCGCCAGCTTACGATTCGCTCTTGCGGCTTTTCCGACCGCCTTCGCGACCAATTTGAGCCATGTGTTCGCGATTTCTGCTGACAGCTTCGCCACCTTTTTGACCAGCTTCTCTGGCTTCTTCAGAGGTGAATTCGTGTGCAGTTCCTTTCTCGTGTGCAGCTTTTCCGCCTTTGCTAGCAATTGCGCGCTGTTTTTCTGCGTCCATAGAAGCGAATCCGCGTTTGCTTTTCTCAGCCATGACTGTCTCCTTGTTTTTTTTCTGATTTTTTAGCTCGATCGCGCCTTCGCCTCCCGCTGTCATGGGTACTCCCAGTCAGCGGTGAGATATCAGACGGTAAATTATCAAAGGTGATCTGGCGGATCTCAACTTTTGGTTTAAATCCCAGGATAACTATTTGACAACTTACAAATGTGAACTAAAAATAGTTCACGCCCGGGGACTGCGGTTAGAGCCGCCAATGTTTAAGCAGGTAACATTCTTTACAATCATTGTAGAAATCCCCCAACTTTTATACCTCTTTCTCAGGTATAGTCATTCTTTAGTTCGCTGGAAGGATGGAACCGAAAGCTGATTGGCGATACACTCAGAGGATTTTTGGACTCGCGCGGCGACACCTCAAAAATTAAAAGTCCAAAGAGGGATGCTTTTTTTGTCTTTTTACTTTTCATTTTTTTGATGCCTTCGGGGCTGGTCAGTTATCGGAGATGTTAGTTGGTCTGCCGATCGAGTTGTTTCTGGCAAGCGATATTTCGGGGCACAGCGCAGGACGTACTCGATCGCGCTTCTCAAGTTTACCTTATGACCGATCGAAACATAAATCGGTTTTACTCCTGTTTGCGTCCTTAGCGCTGCACCTACGGTCGATCCCTCATGCAGCAAGGGCTGCCAACTGCCCCGCTCGAACCCTACTTCTAAATGTTCTCCAATAAATCGAGTTTTGGCAACTCCGATCGTGGCAATCCCTGTCAAAACCCCCAAATGACAAGCCAGACCGAACCTGCGGGGATGGGCTAGTCCTTGACCGTCGCACAATATCAAGTCTGGCCTCAAACTGATATTTTGTAAAGCATCGAGGACTGCGGGTACTTCTCGAAAAGACAGGAAACCGGGAATGTAAGGAAAAGTTGTAGGACTGCGGACTACAGCTTGCTGCTGCAACTGCAAGTCGGGAAAGCTCAGAATGGTTACAGCGGCCCGCGATACGCCGTCTGCACTGTCGTCGTAGCCCACATCTACGCCTGCGACGTACCGAACTGTTGACAGTTGATTTTCGGTAATTACCTCTGACCTAAGCTGTTCTTGAATGGCGATCGCTTCTTCAATTGTCTGGGGCCAAGGGTGTCGCTGCAACATTTCGAGCTCTCTTCAACCGTTCTCAGCTAAGTTTAACCTATTTTTGCGCCATTTCTAAACTTGATATTTTTCTCATCTGTGACCCCTTATTATTCAGTATAAAGAGCGTATTTTGTAGTTTGCAATTGCTTTTTTTCCCTTCGGCACAGTATAATTTCTCCCACCGCAGGCAGCTACTTTTCCTCAACTTATAATTAGATAAACTGTCAAGTCTTTGAAACATTAATTCATAAACCGCGGCGCTCGGTAGAAAATCTTTGTTTAAAATTAAAAATAGATCGGGGTAAATCTGAGATAAATAAAGGCTTTCCAGCAGCGGGAAGGAAGACTTTGGAGACTAAAAAATCTGACTTTCCTGAACTAAATCAATCAAGTAGAAGGGTTGCGCTTGGAAAAATACAAAGTTGTAATTTGAGATAAGACCGCATCGAATAAGCTGTTATGCCTCTAGATTGTTTGCGGTATGGAAAGGGGAGAGGGGGAGAGGATTTCCCCGGGATTCATCCGTGGAGGGAGAAAAAAGCCGATCGCACCCGCGAACCAGCGCCCAGATCGCTCGGCGGGGCCGGTTTCTTCAATTCTTTAACTACCAGCCGGGAAGTCCCTCGGTATATTCAGAGGGGATGAATCTGAGC
>JAUBOG010000630.1:0-3352 GCA_036700105.1 Microcoleus occultus BM001215583 | reverse complement strand
GAAACGGCACTGCCGTGTCCTCTATATCATTCCGGCGCAGCCGGAATTGATATAACAAGATTACCGAATCTGAACACAAAAAGTGGCAGTTTTTTGGGGTAGAAGCAAACTCACTTGCACAGCATAGCCTGTGCAAGTGAGTTTGCGGGTGCTGGAGCGAAATTATCGATTTTGAGCTGGTATGAGTATTTTTGCTTAAAGGCGGGGCGCAGGTTGGGCGATTCCCTACCCTTCGCCGAACCCCTGCAGCAAGATAGCTACCCTTCGGGAACGCTTCGCGAACGCTTCACGGATTTGATGGCAATTGCCGAGAACTCAGCAGAATCTATTAAGATATATAAGACTTGCACAAAGAAGTGCGAATTCAAGGGTGCAAGTTCAGACTCTACTGGAGCTTCTCATGTTAGCCGAGCTAATCTCTGCCAGACAAATAGTCAAGGCCAAACTCATCGACTTCTTAGGACTTCCCGACAATTGCCAAGACAAAACAGATCACCTCGTCAGCACAATTGTATCCGTGCTGGAAGTAAACGCAGCCGAACAAGAAAGATTTTGGGAGACATTCAAAAGTGAATTAGCCGTCGATCCGGTAGAATTAGAAGAAATGCTGAAGTGTTCGGCAGCAGAACGCCAGCAGTGGATTGAACAGGGCAAGCTCCCTATCTTAGAATACCGCTCTTTCCGCAAATCAGGAATCCATTTAGAATATCCCGTTCACGACAGAAGATTCATCTTAAGTCTCACGCAAACAGACATTAATAATTGGCGCAAAGAACCAAAAGGGCTAATTAGAAATAATCGCCAAAAGCCCGCCCAAATCAATACAGAAAACAGTCAAGAAAACGAGCAATCCCGACTTGCTTTTAGTGCAGCTTGGGAAAAAATCATTTCTGATTGGGAAGAACAAGGTTCTGCGGAAATTTCAGCAACTTTTCAGCTAGCTTACTGGACTGTTTGGGCGTCGCGGTGGGCCAAGGAAAATCAGCTCTACAGTCAAGGAATTGAATATAACGAAATTTACGAAGCTCACCAGCAAGAATGGTACCAACGGAAAAATAAAGCAGTCAAGTTACTGGTTGAAATGCCCTATGCTATGCTTTATTTCTATCGTCCTCCCGGTGCTGACAAGTTATATCTGGAACTGTGCGACGACCACCAGGAAATGATGAAAGATGGCTACTATTGGGACAAGTGGGAGTTTTTTAATCAGAACCGCAAACTTGTAAATAAGTGTCGCGAATGCGTGTACTGCGAAACTAAAGATTATTATTCGCTTTACTACCTGGAAATCAAGAGCGACAAGTTTCCCGATTTTAGTTTTTCTTATCACACGCCGTACACGATCGGCAGAAAATTTTTGCCGCATCCAGAAACGCTGCCGGCTGTAGACCACGTAGAACAGGACGGCATTTTTCGGTTTGGCCGCCCGCTGCTGGAACAGGAGAAAGTTATTCACACAGAAAAGGATGTATTGCTGAAGTTTGAGGCGGCTTTGGCTGAAGCGAAAAAGTTTGTTTAGTCATTAGTCATTAGTTATTAGTCATTAGTCATTAGTCATTAGTTTGCGCTCGTAACCAATGACCAACAATCAATAACTGGTAAAAATCTACCCCAATGTATAGACGCAGAAGCTGGCGCACCCGGTAATATTCCACAAAGATTGGTGACAATTCTTTGGGTTGTATAGGGTGTATCGCAACGTTGGTTATGCACAATTGTCAATTGACGATCGGGCTTCTAGCATAAAAGCCCCCGCCGCAAAAGCCGATCGGCTTTTACGGATCTCCGTATCCGATCGACCGGAGACTAATTGCCCCGATCGACCAAAAGCCAGCTATACTTTTAGCATCAAAACGGGCGATCGGATTTCTGAGGCCGCCGACACTCATAACTTATATCTCGAAAAATTGTTGCTAAAGTCAAAATTATGTATAGGTTGCTATCGACTTAAGATATTATTAAGTTATTATGATAAAGATAAGTAACAGAACTGAGACGATGGGAGAGCTGTAACCGCTATGGGTCGTGTGGGAGTATTGCTATTAAACTTGGGCGGGCCAGATCAAATCGAGGATGTCCGTCCTTTCCTGTTCAACTTGTTCTCTGACCCGGAAATCATCCGCATTCCGTTTCCGTGGCTGCAAAAACCCCTCGCGTGGTTGATTTCGACCCTGCGGTTTCAGAAATCCCAGGAAAATTACCGCCAAATCGGGGGCGGGTCTCCTTTGCGCCGGATTACCGAAGAACAAGCCGCTTCGCTGCAATCCGCCTTGCAGTCCAAGGGACAAGATGCCCGAGTCTACGTGGGGATGCGCTACTGGCATCCTTTTACCGAAGAGGCGATCGCCAAAATTAAGCGCGATCGCATCGAACACTTGACAATCTTGCCGCTGTACCCTCAATTTTCCATCAGCACCAGCGGTTCTAGCTTCCGGCAGCTAGAAGAAATGTGGGGCAAAGATCCGGCCCTCAAGGAGATCGAGTATACCGCTATTCCTTCTTGGTATCAGCGGCCGGGCTACATTCAGGCGATGTCAGAACTGATAGCCCACGAACTAGACCACAATCCGAATCCCGATCGAGTTCACATCTTTTTCAGCGCCCACGGCGTCCCCCTCAGCTACGTAGAAGAGGCTGGAGACCCCTATCAGCGGGAGATTCAAGACTGCACTCGTCTGATTATGGAGCATTTGAACCGATCGAACGAACACACCCTAGCCTATCAAAGTCGGGTCGGCCCGGTGGAATGGCTCAAGCCTTACACCGAAGACGCGATTACCGAATTGGCAGAAAGTGGAGTCCAAGATTTGTTGGTAGTTCCGATTAGTTTTGTTTCCGAACACATCGAAACTCTGCAAGAAATTGACATGGAGTATCGAGAATTAGCAGAAGAATCGGGAATTGAAAATTTCTACCGAGTGCCGGCGCTGAATTCTCATCCGGTGTTTATTGAGGCCTTGGCCGATTTAGTCATCGAGTCTATAGAATCGGACAGCGTTAAATTCTCTGATGTGATACGCCCTTCCAAGAAAGTTAAGATGTACCCTCAAGAGCAGTGGGAATGGGGTTTGACGACTGGGGCCGAAGTGTGGAACGGTCGTGTGGCGATGATTGGTTTTATCGCACTATTGATCGAGTTAATTGCGGGTCAAGGCCCGCTACACTCGATCGGCTTGCTTTAGCCTTAGTCAGTTGACAGTAGTCAGTTGTCAGTGGGCAATTGTCTGTGGTAATTGGTAATTGGTAATTTGTAGCAATTAACTAATAACTACTGACTGCTGACTGCTGACTAATGACTACTAGAACTCTTGCAAAAATATAATGCACCCCACCCCAACCCTCCCCGCGAGTT
>JAUBOG010000629.1:0-3355 GCA_036700105.1 Microcoleus occultus BM001215583 | reverse complement strand
GGGGGGGGGGGGGGGGGTGAATTGCCATAGAGCTCAGCAGGAGTCATGTACCGCAAATTGGTGCGTTCTTTCAAAATCACCCTCGGATCGTTGCGCAAGCGCCAATCTGCTTGACCGTAGCCAACATCTACGCCGTAGACTTTCGCTGCGCCGGCTTGCAGCAGACAGTCGGTAAAGCCGCCTGTGGAAATGCCGCCGTCGAGACAAATTCTATCTGTAACGGGAATCGCAAAAACTTCTAAAGCTTTGGCTAATTTGTCGCCGCCTCTGGAAACGTAGCGCGATCGCTCTTTGATCTGGATTTTTGATGCAATGTCAACCTCAGTCCCCGGTTTGTCAATTACCTGCTGGTCGATCGAGACTTTCCCAGTCCGAATCAAAGCAATCGCTTGCTGTCTGGAAGTGCACAAATCCAGGCTGACCAATAATGTGTCTAGTCGCTGTTTAGCCAAGGTTCTTAATCTGTACGGATCGGGTTTAGGACAGTACAAGATTAGCACTTACGTACAAACTCGACAGCAGATTTTTGGCCGGCGCCGCAGAAGCTGGGCTTTAGCCCCCACCTCAGATTATGTGACTGAGATCGCTGTGCGCGTTTAGTTTTATCACAGATAAACATTCGTAGAATCACACAAAAATTTTGGCGGCTAGCGGATGATGTACGTGCAGCTAAAAGCACTACAAATACCGTCAGGGCGATCGACCATGAAAACAATTAACTTTCCCATCAGAAATCCGGACATTTGTCAAGAAAATCCCCTGGCCTTTGTCAGCGGCGACATCATCCACATTCTTTACCCCAACGGCGAAGTAGAAGCAACAACTGCCGACCGAATCGATCGCCGCCAAACCAAAAATCCCCTCGACAAATGCCTTGTCTGGGGATGTGTCGGCGATTTTTAAGTCATAAAAAAGATCGCGCCCGAGGCTGTGAAGCCAAAAAGAGCGATCGATCCGTCCCACTGCTGCTAACTGCCAGCGTGAAGTGCAATTTGCTGCTAAAAGAACTAGCAAATTGACTTAAATATCTTGTTCGCTCAATTCGCGAATCATGTAATCAAAAGGCTGCTCCAAAAAAGACCCTACAGACAAGCCAGCAGCTTCCACTTGAGCCTTAACCATCTCCTTCATAATGCTAATCCCCAAAACCGTCGGGCCAATGGGAACGCCCAGAGAATTGTAAGTTTCCCGCAAACCTTGCAGCACGCGCTCGTCGAGCACATCCGTACTTCCAGCCACCAGGGCGTAAGTAGCATAGCGCAAGTAATAGTCCATATCCCGCAGACAAGCCGCATAGCGGCGAGTCGTGTAGGCATTTCCACCCGGACGGATCAGTTCCGGCTGTTCGGCAAATAGTTGAATACCAGCTTGTTTGACAATTGCCGAAGCATTGCTGTTAATCGCCGCCGCCGCCTGTACCCGTGCTGTCCCCGTTGCAAAATAAGATTTCAACCGATCGATACCGTCCCGGTCTAAATACCTACCAGCAACATCATAATTTTCAATCAGACTCGTCACTGCATCGCGCATAAGTTTCTCTCCCAAAAATCTTTATCAATACTTTGCTATCTGAGACAGACCGCCTATTGTAGACTACTACAAATCGGCATTTGATTAAGATTTGAGATAGGATTTTCTGACTACCGGTTAATCCCCGGCAGAAAAACCCCAATTCTGGCGAAGGCCTTCTATTTTTTGGCGAAAGTACCGACAGCTCAACAGTTGCGAACTGGCCGGCCCCACAAAGCCGCAAATTTCAAAATTTTGTAGCAAAAGATACAAAATACCCGGTAATGAATGCCTATCATCGCCGAAAAAGTCTGAAATCTGCGATCGCCCAGACCAAACCAATATCAGGAGTAAGTCATGTTCCAGACACCCCAAGAAGCCTTAAACTACATACAAGAAAATAAGATCCTGATCGTTGACCTCAAATTTATCGATATGCCGGGGATCTGGCAACACCTTTCCCTGTACCACGACCAAATCGACGAAACCGCATTCACAGACGGCGTACCTTTCGACGGTTCCAGCATTCGGGGCTGGAAAGCCATCAACGAATCCGACATGACGATGGTCATCGATCCTACCACCGCCTGGATCGACCCGTTCATGGCAGAACCGACGATCAGCTTCATTTGCAGCATCAAAGAACCGCGCACCGGTCAACCGTACAGCCGCTGTCCCCGAACAATTGCCCAAAAAGCCATAGACTACTTAGTTACCACCGGTCTAGGCGATACCGCATTCTTTGGCCCGGAAGCAGAATTCTTTATTTTTGACGACGTTCGCTTCGACCAAACCCAAAATTCCGGCTACTATTACGTAGACTCAGTAGAAGGTCGCTGGAATTCCGGCAAAGAAGAAGCAGGCGGCAACCTCGGCTACAAACCGCGTTACAAAGAAGGTTATTTCCCAGTAGCGCCAACCGATACATCTCAAGACATGAGAACGGAAATGCTGCTGACAATGGCCAAATGCGGCGTACCCATCGAAAAGCACCACCACGAAGTCGCCACCGGCGGTCAATGCGAACTCGGTTTCCGCTTTGCCACTTTGATTCAAGCCGCTGACTATCTGATGACTTACAAATACGTCATCAAAAACGTCGGCAAAAAATACGGCAAAACCATCACCTTCATGCCCAAACCGCTGTTTAACGACAACGGTTCCGGGATGCACGTTCACCAGTCGATTTGGAAAGACGGCCAGCCTTTATTTGCAGGCGACCAATATGCAGGTTTCAGTCAAATGGGACTGCATTACATCGGCGGCATTCTCAAGCACGCACCGGCACTTTTGGCAATCACCAATCCCACAACCAATTCCTACAAACGCTTGGTTCCCGGTTTTGAAGCGCCTGTAAACTTAGCTTACTCTCAAGGAAATCGATCGGCATCAGTGCGGATTCCGCTGTCGGGAACCAACCCCAAAGCCAAGCGCTTAGAATTCCGCTGTCCCGATGCCACATCCAACCCCTATTTAGCATTTGCAGCCATGCTGTGTGCGGGCTTAGACGGCATCAAAAATCAAATCGATCCGGGCGAACCTTTGGACGTGGATATCTACGACCTTTCCCCGGAAGAATTGAGCAAAATTCCTTCAACTCCCGGTTCTTTGGAAGGCGCTTTAGAAGCTTTGGAAAAAGACCACGCTTTCTTAACTGAAACTGGCGTATTTACCGAAGATTTCATCAAAAATTGGATTTCCTACAAACTCGACAATGAAGTCAACCCGATGCGGCTGCGCCCTCACCCTTACGAGTTTGCTCTTTACTACGACTGTTAGATAGTTAAACAATTGACAGTTGACCCTTCGACTACGCTCAGGGCACCGCAGTTGACAGTTGACAGTT
>JAUBOG010000628.1:0-3369 GCA_036700105.1 Microcoleus occultus BM001215583 | reverse complement strand
CTGTTCTTATCACTTCGCTGTCACAGGTCAACTGTCACAGGTCAACTGTTTAACGCTCTGCCTCGATCCCGGAGAAAAAAGCTCAACCAATTTGCGATTGCGGACGCGCAGATTCGGGATTGTCAGGAGTGCTATCGATTTGAGGAACCTTCTATAATAACCTTTGATCTGTATTCATGGCTAGAGATTGATGGTACAATAATCCAGGGCAGCAAAAAAGGCGATCGGGAACTGCGTTGGTTCCGCTATCTCTCACCAAGAGAGAGCGCCAACCTTTAAGCAGGTAATTGCGGTAAATTTTCCCGATCGTGCTGGTATTTGACAGATGCGGCGGCAGTTGCAGTGGGATCTAGTCGCTGTGTGCCGTGCAAGGTTTCAGCTTGTAATCTGGGATTGTGCCGATCGACTGCAACAGCAGGCTGACAACAAATCTCTCAGCAGTGTTAAGCTTGTCTTCGCCAAGTGCTTTCAAAGGTAATTCGATCGGCCGATGGAGCTTGCCGCGCGGCTAAAATTTTGTTAAAAAAATTTGCCCCGCAGTATGTATGTAAAAAATTATGGTATGGTATTTGGTTTCTAGCTCGCAATCAGAGCTTGAACTATTAATTCCCATATTTGACCGATCGATCGCCAAACTTTAGAGGTAAAATTGCCGATTTTAGATACTTGCTTGCTCTTTCATCTGGAATCTAAAATCGCATGACTCGGCTGCAAACTATTTCTAACTGCCCAGCGCAGCTCCAGCGCATAAATTAAAATGATGGCCTCATGGAAGACCGCTTTAACACCCGAGATCCGAATTCCAATATAAATCAATTGATAGTTTCTACTCCTTTTTTTGCAGGCTTGCCCGATCCTGTAATCGAGAGAGCAACTGTCCACATAGTTACCCGCAGTCATCCGTCAAATCAAGTGATTTTACTGGAAAATGACTGGGGAACATCAGTGTATTTTATATTGGATGGTTGGGTGAAAATTCGCACCTACAACCTAGACGGAAAAGAAGTAACGCTGAATATTTTAGGGAAAGGAGAACTGTTCGGGGAAATGGCTGCGATCGAAGAAGCACCGCGATCGACAGATGTGATCACCCTAGCCCCAACACTGATCGGCAATATGCCATCTCAGGATTTCGTGCAGCTCATTCATACCGAGCCGCTAGCAGGGATTCGGCTCGCCCAACTGATGGCCCGCCGCCTGCGGCAAGTCAACCGCCGCCTGCGTTTGCGAGAGTCGGACAGTACCTCGCGAGTAGCAGATATTCTCTTATTTTTGGCCGAGGGGCAAGGAAAAATCATGGAAGCAGGAGGTACAGAAATACCCAACCTGCCGCACAGAGAATTGAGCAGCCTCAGCGGACTGGCTCGGGAAACCGTAACGCGAGTGCTCAGCAAGCTGGAAAAAAAAGGAACAATTCAGCGCGAACGTGACGTTTTGTGCATTCCAGACCTGCACGCCTTGGAGCGTCTGTTAGTCTAGAAGTATCAGAGATTGCCAATTTGAATTAGATTCAAAAGCACTCTCTGTTAACTGATATTGATGATTTCCTGCAGGAGGTAAAGCTGTGAGTTTTAAGAAAATTTTCGCTGCCTTAGATGATTCTGAACTCGGACACCGCGTCTTCAGTCAAGCTTTAGAATTAGCTCTGGGCGATCGCGCCGAGATGATGCTATTTCACTGCATTGCTATCAGCTCGCTGGGCGAGACGGCCGTGCCAATTCCAGTAGATTTGGGCATGAATGTGGAGTTGATGGATCAAGCTTATCAAGCTCAGCGTTTGCGGCTGGAAAGGGAGCAAAAACAGGCTTCGGCTTTGCTGGAAAATTACTGCGATGCCGCAGCAAAACAAGGATTGCAGGTGGAATTTGACTGCAAAACCGACGGCGATCCGGGGTATTGTATCTGTGAATCCGCCCGAAATTGGGGCGCAGATTTAATCGTATTGGGGAGGCGCGGGCGCACGGGGTTTACAGAAGCTTTCCTCGGCAGCGTCAGCAATTATGTCGTTCACCACGCATCTTGCTCGGTTTTGGTAATTCAGGAACTCAAAGCCGAAAAATGATGCTGAAAAAATCCATCTAAAATAAGATTGGCATCCGCAGCTAAACCCGGTTTCTATCAGCAATTAGAGGCAGCCGCTTTTGCCTCCAAACAATGAAACCGGGAATCAGTTTTATTGTCTGCAAGTCTCGTAAAATCTCAAATCGGAAAACCGGAAAACAGGGAATAAGTCCCATAGCCAGAAAGTACGCTAAAATCTAAAATCTAAAATCTAAAATCGGATGAGTGATTTTTTGTCAGCAGATGCCGCGTCTAATTCCGGCAGTTCACCGAGTACAAATAACGAGCCGGAAACCGCCACTATTTCAGGAATAGACGACGATCGCCCAAATCCCGCTCCCGGGAAGCGCGCCTCTGGGGAAGCACCTCTAAGGCTAGTAGAAACGGCATTTCTGGCAAGTACCGCCAGCTTGATTTGGCTGGTGAATTATTACTTTCCCCTGGGGCCTTTGCTGCGGGTTTTTTTTCCGGTGCCGATCGCCCTTGTCTACCTGCGCTGGGGAAACCGAGCCGCAAGGATGGCAGCTTTGGTTTCGGGTTTGCTGCTGTCGGTACTGATGGGCCCGACGCGCAGCATTTTGTATGTAATGCCTTTTGGAATTATGGGAGTTGTGCTGGGAGGACTTTGGAGGCACAAAGCGAGTTGGTCTTTATCTATTAGTTTGGGCGCGCTAATTGGTACTGCCGGCTTCTTTTTTCGGTTTTGGCTGCTGTCAGCTTTGGTGGGTCAAGACCTCTGGGTTTATGTAACCGCCCAGGTAACAGAGATCGTAGAATGGGTGTTTGTGAAGCTGGGCTGGCTTAGCGTGCCGAGTTTGAACACGATTGGGGCGATCGCCGCCGGGATGATTTTGGTTAACAATATTGTCTATTTATTTGTAGTGCATTTAGTAGCTTTGCTGCTGTTAGATCGTTTGGGAAATCCGATTCCGCGACCGCCGCGCTGGGTGCAAGCTTTGATTGATTATGAAGAGTAGTTATATGAAGGAAGAAGGAAGTTCGGCAACGGATTTAACGGATGTAAAGGATAGATGGAAGAGGATCGATGTGAAGAGGGAAGAATAATCGAATTACCAATTAGCAATTGGGAGCATCCCAAGTTGGTGAAAAGCATTTTTTACTGGTGCGATCGTCTCATCCAAATATATCATTCCGATCCAACCGGAAATAATTCCAAATCAAAAATGGGAGGGTGCATCTCTATTTTGCAAGGGCGAAGCATTTCGGTAGACAATTTATTAGTGAGAATCAAAGATTTACTACCGAAATGCTTCGCCCCTACGAATATATTTGCAAAAATGAGATGCA
>JAUBOG010000627.1:0-3389 GCA_036700105.1 Microcoleus occultus BM001215583 | reverse complement strand
GGGTTAGGGGGGATCTAGACTTCGCTACAAACAAGAGAGACGGTCGGTTTAACGTGTTTGTTGACACCAACAGACTAACCGCAGGGTGCCACGGGGCGAAAATTATTAGTCTGCGGTTAAAACATTCTGGCCTGACGCACCCTACAATAACTAAAATCCAAAATCTAAAATCTAAAATCTAAAATCGATCGATCGCACATTTTCCTGATTCAGGTTGCAGGACAGGATAAAAAATTGTATGGTGCGGATCGATCGCTCGAAATTGTTATTGAAATTTTCTTTTCTGCGGTGTGGTGGGTAATTCTCATATTTATGCAACAAATCAAAAAGCCTCATCAAATGCCTGAGACCAGCTCTCAGCCTCAAAAAAATCGCTTTTTCACTTTCTGGCAAAGAGTCTTAATTGGATCTCTAGCAAGTACATTAGTCAATCTCTTCATCCTCTTTCCCGCTCCGAGTTTCGCCGAAGTAGTTCTGGGCGTTGTTCGCAGTTCCGAGAATTCTCCCGATTGGGTGAAGATTACCACGCGCCTCTGGGAAAGCGGCATTGCTTACAAACCGATCAATCTCGAAGAAATCAAAAGTACGGCGGATTTAACAGGCGTTAACGTGCTGTTTTTGCCCAACATTGAAACTTTGACTCCGGCCCAAATTAAAGTTTTAGAAACTTGGGCCTCCCAGGGCGGGCGCTTGATTGCTTCGGGCCCAGTCGGCCGCAGTTCCCCGGCTTTGGTGCGCCAATCATTGCGATCGCTCCTCGGGGCCTATTGGGCTTTTCCGTTAACCCAGCGGGCGACGCCGCAACCCCGCACGCGCTGCCGCGATCTCGCCTGCACCGCTTCTAGCAATTGGGTGCCGCCGGAACAGCCAAATGCCTCAGTCCAAGGCGGTGTCTTGATTCCCGCCGACGCGAACAGTCAAACCGTCGCTACTTGGAAAGACAGTTCCGGTTCCTCTGCGGCGATCGCCACCGATCGCGCTACCTATCTCGGCTGGCGCTGGGGCAGCGACGGTTCGGCAAATGCAGACAAGGCTTGGCTGCGCGCCTCGATCGCCCGCTGGGGAGGAACAGTCGGCTCGCCAGTTGCGCCGCCAACAGCAGCCGCGCCCCCACTCCCAACTCCCCCCTCCAGAGTTCCGAGAAACACACCTAGTTCGCCCCGCAATACCCCGCTGAGCCGACTTTCGCCTTCTCCCCCCCTTCCCGATCCAGTACCTGCAACTTTTACAGACCCTTCGGATCAGTCGGCGCCGGCGGGTTTGGACGTGCAGCCAAATTCCAACAAGCCGATCGTCAGTATTGAAGCGTACTTGATGCGCCAAGAACTCACCAACCTCCTCGGCAGGTTTGAAAGCGCCCTGACAGCATCTAATTCAGGCAATACGCCCGTTAATCTCAGTGCTGCCAACACCGCTCAACTGGTGGCGGGAAGCAACAGCGCCGGCGGCCCGACAGCCAGCCGCCCGCCTGTTCTGCAAGGGCCCAGAGCGCGGGCGATCGCCAGTGCGCGGCAGGTTTTGCAAAATTTCGACCAACTCCTGCAACAGCAAAACTACGCGCAGGCGCGATCGCAGTGGGTGGAAGCGCGGCAGTTGCTGTGGCAAAATTACCCGCAGGAAGGACAGCGCGTCGGGGCGGAAATTCGCGCGGTTTGGCTCGATCGCGGTACTATTGTTGCAGCGCGATCGGAACAGGGTTTAGCGGCAGTGTTCGATCGGCTCGCTGCCGCCGGTATCAACACCGTTTTCTTTGAAACTTTGAATGCCGGATATACCATTTATCCCAGTCAAGTTGCACCCCAACAAAACCCCCTGACAGTTGGCTGGGACCCGCTAGAATCTGCGGTTAAATTATCTCGCGAGCGAGGCATGGAACTGCACGCTTGGATTTGGACTTTTGCCGCCGGAAATAAGCGCCACAATACTTTAATTGGCAAGCCGAGTTCCTATCCCGGGCCGGTGCTTTCGGCTCATCCAACTTGGGCAAATATTGACAATAAAGGACGCATCCAAAATCCTAACGACGGTAAATTTTATCTCGATCCCGCCAACCCGGAAGCGCGCAGTTATTTGCTGCAAATTATCAGCGAAATTACCAGCCGCTATCAAGTAGATGGAGTGCAGTTAGACTACATCCGCTATCCTTTTCAAAATGACAATGCTGGTTTTACCTACGGTTACGGTGCGGCGGCGAGGCAGCAGTTCAAGCAGTTGACAGGTACCGATCCGGTGAATATTTCGCCGAGTTCCGGCAATTTGTGGCGGCAGTGGGTTGAGTTTAAAACAACTCAAATTAATACTTTTGTAGCTGAAGTTTCTCGGCTTGTGCGGCAGAATTCTCCGCGTACAATTCTGTCGGTGGCTGTGTTTCCTCACCCGGAAAGTCAGCGCATTTACAAAATTCAGCAAAATTGGGAAGTTTGGGCGCGTCAGGGGATTGTAGACTTGATCGTGCCGATGACTTATGCTTTGGATACTAACCGACTTCAGCGCGTTACGGAGCCTTTGGCAAAGGAGCAAATGCTCGGTTCGGCTTTGATTTCTCCCTCGGTTAAGTTGTTGAGTTTGCCGGAAGTTGTGGCGATCGACCAAATTCAAGCTTTGCGCGATTTGCCGACTGGGGGCTATGCTATTTTTGCGGTGGAAAGTATCAGCAGCGGGATGCAGGGGTTTTTTAACCGCACTCAAGGACGGCCGGTGCGATCGACTTCTGCTGCGGAACCGATTCCTTACCGGCAGCCTTTTGCGGCGGCGGCTTCGCGGTATACTGCTCTCAAGCAGGAGTGGAGTTTTTTGTTGGCTAACAATCAGTTGCGGGTGTCGGAATCAGAACTGAAAGCGCTGCAAAGTCGATCGGACGAATTGGCGCAAGCTTTGAGCAAATTGGCGGCCAATCCTTCTGCGGAAAATTTAGCAACTGCTAAAAGATTGTTGGCGAGTTTTCAATCTCAATTTCAATCTTTGATGCGCTTGCATTCTGGGGAGAATAGCTATCAGGTGCAAACTTGGCAAAATCGTTTGGAGAGTTTGGATATGCTGTTGCGTTACGGCGAAAGGGCTCAGTTGAATCGCAGGTAAATGCAGGTTTTTGGGGTGCGGAGAGCGATAGTGCGATCGTACCGCATCACCTGCATTTACCTGCGGCCCAAAAACTCTCCCCGAAAATACGCTATAGTTATTTAAATTCATACCCTGTACTGTTCTCAGTAAAATATAATCCCAGCCGTCAACTCATCGCAGTCTCAATTACCTGCAATCAGCAGACGGCGGACATCTATAGCAATTTTTGGGTAAGGATCGTGGATTAAATAACTTCCGTAGGTTGGGTTGAGGCACGAACCCTCCGTTTCACCTCGCCCAACAATCAAGCGTGACGCCCAAGTTTCATG
>JAUBOG010000063.1:5389-19373 GCA_036700105.1 Microcoleus occultus BM001215583 | reverse complement strand
TGCCGTGTCCCTACAATTAATGGGTAGGGACACGGCACTGCCGTGTCCTCTATATCATTCCGGCGCAGCCGGATTCGATATGATATCTAGTCGGGTAAAATAACGGTTATCAGGTTTGTACTAGGGACTGAAATCCTCTGATTGTGAGGATTAAAGTTCGATGCTGCGAACCATTTTTATTCTTGTTGTTCGAGGTGCAAATAAACTGGGCTATCGGGAGGGCTGCCGCTTTTTTTCAATATACTGTTGGTGGTAATCTTCTGCCATATAAAATTCACCAGCAGGTTTGATTTCGGTGGCAATGTCTTTGTCGTATTTACCGAAAGTTTGCAATTTTTGTTTGGATTCGCGGGCGGCTTTTTCTTGTTCGGAATTATGATAAAAAATTACAGACCTGTACTGTTCGCCTCTGTCGGGGCCTTGGCGATTGATTTGGGTAGGATCGTGACAGTTCCAGAATATATCTAGCAGTGTTTCGTAACTGATTTGCGATCGATCGTACTCTAGGAGCACTGCTTCAGCATGACCGGTGACTCGGGCGCAAACGTCGAGGTAGCAGGGATTCGGCCAGTGGCCTCCCGTGTATCCCGCCGCAGTTGAGACGACGCCCGCAACGGCGCGAAATTTGTGTTCGACTCCCCAAAAACAACCGGCGGCAAATGTGGCTTTTTCCATTGTGTGACTCATCGTATTGGGATAAAACTCGGCACTAAATTATGCTTGACAGATTCCCATTAGCGTGCATTCCCAGACCAATCGCGGCTGCACGTAGTTTAGCAAATATTGCCGCGCTTTTTCCAAGGGTTCTAAGGGCGATCGGCTAATTCGCCCTACTAAAAATTGCTGCCAGTAACAGTGCTGTAAATAATCGATCAACCACAACTGAGATTCAGTATCTAAAGTTTTATCAATTTCCTTGGCCAATTCCAAAGCACACCGCAGATTTTGAGGCAACTGCTTCACCTTTTGCAGCAAATCATCGGGTATTGATTGCAGTTGCTGCCAAATAGCGATTGCTTCCCCAGGACTTCCTTGAGCCATCCCCATTACCTCGGAATGAGGCAAAATCTCCCCGAATCCGGCTTGCTGCAAAACTTGTGCCATTGCTTCGGGATTCAGCCGAGAAAACTGGATTTTTTGACAGCGGGAAATCAAAGTGGGCAGCAAAGCTTCCACCGTCGGAGCAATTAAAATGAGCGCTGCTTTTCCCGGTTCTTCCAACGTCTTCAACAAGCCGTTAGCAGCTCCCTCGCCCATTGTTTCTGCCTGTTCCAAAACTACGACTGAACGCGCCGCTTCTAGGGGGGGTCTGCTCAGAAATTCACCGATTTCTCGAACTTGTTCTAAGCGAATTTGTGGCGGTGCTTTCCGCTTTAAACCGGCTTCTTCTGCTTCTTTTGTCGAAAGCCGTTTGCCTTGGTTCATGTAAGTTGGTTCTACCCAGAGCAAGTCTGGATGATTTCGCTGCCGCACGCGATTTTGTACGGCGGTGATTAGTTTGGTTTCGGGAAGATTGGCTGAGAATAAAAGCTCGATGAAACACCTCGCCGCTAAACTTTTGCCGATACCGTTAGAGCCGATAAATAAATAACCTGGAGCAATTCGGTTTTTTTCGACTGCTTGGGTTAGTAATTCTACGGCTCGTTGTTGTCCGATTAGCGATGTGAAATAATCCATGTTTTTCAATAATAATACAAAAAAAATATTGCTGTTTAACGGACTGTTAAATAATTGTTTTGAATAGAGAATGTTAAATTGTAAGTTACCGGAGCCGGACACGGGATTGCCGTGTCCTTACAGATGGCGTCACTCTATTTATCAGAATTGGTATTATTTGAATATCCCCAATCTTCTAACTTGCGAGTTACAATAGCTTGAATTTCCTGAGCTACCTGATTTTCGGTACGATCGCCATTTATGCGGACAATTCGAGATTTATTTTCCCCGGCCAAGTCCGCAAAACCTTGCTGTACGAGGCGGTGAAACTTCAAATCGGCTTGCTCGATCCGATCGCACCCTCCGCGAGTCCTTACCCTCGCCAAACCCGCCTCCACATTAATATCCAGCCACAAAGTCAGGTCGCTTTGCAAGCCGCCGGTAGCAATTTCATTCAACTGCTTAATTAAATTTAAGCTAAGACCGCGGCCGTAGCCCTGATAAGCAATTGTAGAATCAGTAAACCGATCGCACAAAACAATAGTTCCCTTTGATAACTCGGGTTTGAGACAAGTTTCGACGTGCTGAGCGCGATCGGCCGCATACATGAGTAATTCTGCTCGATCGGATACAAATTCACCCGGCTCTTGTTTTAGTAGCAAATGCCGCAGTTTCTTTCCCAGCTCAGTCCCCCCGGGTTCGCGAGTAGCCACCAGCCGGAGTTTCTGAAAGCAACTTGCTTGCAGCCACTGTATCAACCGCTGCATTTGCGTACTTTTACCCGCACCTTCAACCCCCTCAAACACAATAAGTTTGCCCTTCATTGCCTTAACTTTCCACCTGCATAAAATAAATCCATATTGTGCTGTACATCTCTTCTATCTTCGGTATGATAATAAAGTCTAAATGCCTCACGGCTGGAGTTGTCTATGGCTCGCTACACTGGTTTTTTTATCGTTGCCGTTCCGATCGACCGTCTCCGTCAATCCCTGATTGAAATTTTAGAGTCATGCAATCTTGATATTATCTACAATACAGGAGATTCTGTCATGGCTCGCGAAATTCCCGGTCAAGTTTCGATTCCGAAACTGGTCACAGCAGAAGTCCTCATTGAGAAAAACACGGCTAGCGAATCAGAGGTTCGCATGAACTTCGTGATTAAAAACGAGGAATTGCCCTTGCAAACCAATAACCACTGCCGTCAAATGTTCGAGCTAGTCAGCCGTTCAGTTATGAACAACAATAATTGGCGGCTCTTGGAAAGTATGGCACTTTAACCATCAGCCAGTCAATTGTAGATTGTAGATTTTAGATTTTAGATTGACTTCACAGATGAATCTGGGGGCTTGAACTAACGTCCAAACTTATTTGCTGTCGATTGCGAATCTCAAGGGTTTGTATCCATCTTTACATCAGGTCATCACTCATTAGTTCCTAGCTAATGAGTGATGACCTCGATTTTTTATGTGCAAAGCCTGAATTTAAGAACGAAATCCCCGGCGCAGCAGCAAAGAATTTGTAACTACGCTAACAGAACTAAACGCCATAAATGCCCCGGCTGCCGCCGGACTGAGTAGAATTCCGGTTGCCGGCAGCAAGATACCGGCTGCGATCGGAATTCCCAGAGTATTGTAACCAAAAGCCCAAAATAAATTTTGGCGAATCTTGTTAAAAGTAGCGCGACCGAGATCGATCGACTCAACAACATCCATCAAAGCATTTCGCATCAGCACAATTTGAGCCGTCTCAACTGCGACATCAGTACCGCAGTGCAAACCGATACCGACATCAGCTTGAGCCAAAGCCGGGGCATCATTGATGCCATCCCCCACCACAGCCACTTTACAGCCTTGGGCTTGCAAACGGGCGATCGCCCTTGCCTTCCCATCCGGGCGCACTTCGGCAAAAACATCAGCCGCCGTCAAACCTAGCTGCTGCGCTGTCACAAACGCCGCCGAAGCCGTATCTCCCGTCAGCATCATCACCCGCAATCCCATGCCCCGCAGGCGATCGACCGCCGCCTTAGCATCCGGCCTCAGAGTATCTTTTAGCCCGATTACCCCCAGCAAAACGCCCCCAGAAGCCACGTAAACCGCTGTTTTGCCTTTGCAAGACTCCAAAAGTTCCGCAGCCACAGCGACCCCCTGCTGGCTCATCCACTCGGCATTCCCCGCGAACACCCGCCGGCCCTCCACTAAAGCAGAAACCCCGAAACCCGCTTCCGTGCAGAAATCCTCAGCAGCCAGCAGCGGCAAACCTTGCTGTTGAGCTTCCAGCAAAATCGCTGCGGCGATGGGATGACAAGCGCCCCTTTCCACCGCCGCCGCAATTTGCAGCAGTTTTGAGTCAATTGCGGAACAGGCATCTTGCCTGTTGCCAGAAACATCATCAATTATTGTGGAACAAACATCTTGTTTGTTTTCAACATTAATATCTGAGTTCAAACCAAACTCAGAATTCTGGAAAATTGGCAAATAATCTGTGAGTGCGAGATTGCCGGTTGTCAGAGTGCCAGTTTTGTCAAAAACCACCGTATCTAATTGATGCACCCGTTCTAAAACATCGCCGCCGCGAATTAAAAGCCCGCGTTCCGCGCCGATGCCAGAACCGACTAAAATTGCAGTTGGGGTAGCCAGTCCCAAAGCGCAAGGACAAGCGATGACTAAAACTGCGATCGCCAATTTCAAACTTAACAGCAAAGGCGATTGATAATGAGTAATTGGCAATTCATTTCCCATATTCATTGCCCCGTGTCCCATATCCATTGCCCCCTGTCCTAAAAGCACAGAAGGCCAAATATGAGTCCCGGCAAAATACCAAAATAGGAAAGTTAAAATTGAGATCGCCATTACCCCATACACAAAGTATCCGGCGACAGTATCAGCTAAGTGTTGAATCGGCGCTTTGCGAGTTTGGGCAGCTTGCACCAAAGCCACCATTTGAGCTACAGTTGTTTCCTTGCCCGTGCGAGTTGCGCGCATCACGATCGCGCCGGATTTATTGATAGTTCCCGCCGCGACTGCATCGGGTTTTTGCTTCAAAATCGGCATTGATTCGCCAGTCAGCATCGACTCATCTACGGTTGTTTTGCCTTCGCAAATTTCGCCGTCTACCGGAAATTTTTCCCCGGGTAAAACTTGCAGCCATTCTCCGACTCGGACGCGATCGGCTGGAATTTCAATGTATTGTGGATTGTAGACCGCAGATGTCGAGTTTGCAGGCAATTCTTGAGAGTCTAAATCTAAAATCGGCAGTTTAAAATCAACTAAGCGGGCTGTCGCTGGCTGCAGTGCGATTAAAGCTTGCAAAGCTGATGCAGCGCGCCGTCTGGCTTGCTGTTCGAGAGTTTTTCCCAACAAAATAAAGCCCAGCAGCATCACCGGTTCGTCAAAAAAGCACTCCCATCCCATCCGTGGAAACAGCAGCGCCGCGTTGCTAGCGGTGTAAGCCGTGACAGCGCCTAAAGCTACTAAAGTATTCATGTTGGGTGCGTTTCGCCACAAACTGCGACAGCCGTCAACGATAATCGGGCGTCCCGGTAGCAGCAATGCTAGGGTGGCGAGTCCCCAGTGAAACCAAATGTTGCTGAGAATTGGCGCTTTTGTGCCGAGTACGTGACCTAAACCGGATAGAATAATTAGGATCAGGGCGATCGACAATTGATTGATTTGCTGTCGAATTTCTTGCCGCCGCCGTTCAATTGCCGCCGCTTCTGCTTCCCGCTGATTTTCACCTAAGCGAGACTGAGAGGGAAATCCGTTATCAGTCAACTTTTTCGCTAAAGCCTCTGCATCGACAGCCCCCGGTTGACACTCAATCGTTGCGACTTCTACGGCCAAGTTAACACAAGCGGAAATTACGCCTGAACACTGCATGAGTTGGCGTTCAACGGCTTTCGCGCAGCCGGCACACTTCATCCCGCCGACATCGAAAGTAACAAGTTCTGGCGGGGATTCTTTAACTGCTATGATTTCTGGGTTAATTTCTGCTATTTTGGGTACAAATTGCATGAGTTTTTTTTGGTATTGATTAGAATATTTCGGTGTTTCTGAAAGTGTTTAATGCACTGTTTAGACAAATGTCTATATTTTTATCATAGATAAATTTTGTGGCATCTTCCGAAAGTGTTAGTTTTTTTTAATTCTTAATTAATCGTTGGGGGTTAAAATCGGATTTTTGCTTGATATCATATCGTTTCCGGCTGCATCGGAATGATAGTTCGGACACGGCACTGCCGTGTCCTGATTTCGGGTATTATTTCCGATACAACCTGAATTGATATAATCAGTGAATTGCCTTGTTAGTATCCAGCTTTTATTTGAAGAATGTAGCTATGACAGCCACACCCAAATTTTATATTGTCAAACGTCCTGCGGGTAATTGCGAGATTTTGCCGTTGGCGGAGCCCTCGCAGACGATCGCCCAACTAGAAGCACAAAACCCCACTATTATTGAAAAATGGGGGCCTTACGATTCCGCAGAAGATGCGATCGCCCGCCGCATCGGTTTAATTCGCGCCGGCAAATGCCAACCGATTTGAAATTTTAGATTTTAGATTTTAGATTTTAGATTGAAGAGAAGAAGGACTAAAATTCTGACTGCAAACCAGGTTCGTAGTGAGGACTTTAGTCCTTTTTCACTGGAGTTTTTGTGACTAAAAAACTACTTGGATTTAGCCGGTGCCGGACTCGGTTTTGCCTGCGCCGCATTTGGCTTAGGTGACGCAGCATTCGGTTTCGACTCCGCCTTATCGTTACCTGTTTTACCAGTAGTAATTTTCTTTGTCAAAACTTCCATCGCTTTCGCGTACTGCGGATCGGCTGTCGTAGCAATTTTATCGCGATCGCGCCTCAATTCCTGTTTTTGAGCGTCGTTGAGTTCCACCTTAAAATCCGGTTCGATCCCGGCGTGGTTGATATCGGTGCCGTTGGGAGTAAAATACTTGGCAATTGTCACCGCCAAACCTGCACCATTTCCCACGCCCCGTACTGACTGAACTAAACCTTTACCAAACGTCTTTGTCCCTACCAAAACCGCGCGTTTGTTGTCTTGCAATGCACCGGATAGAATCTCGCTAGCACTTGCGGAACCGCCGTCTACCAGTACAACTAGCGGTTTGTCTGTGAGTTCTACCTTGTTTGCAGTTTGCCGATCGGCTTCACCGACTCGATCGACCGTCGAGACGATCGTACCTTCTTTGAGCCACATCCGAGCAATTTCGATACTCCCGTACAGCAAGCCGCCCGGATTGGAACGCAAGTCCAAAATATAACCGTTCACATTTTTTTGTTCCAATTCCTTAATTGCCGATCGCATTTCCGATGCAGCATTGGCACTAAACTGATTTAGGCGAATATAGCCGACTTCCCCGATCGGCGTTTTCTGCACCGACTTCCGCACGGGATGAATTTCAATTTTAGCGCGTTTGAGCTTAAAGTCTATTTCCTTGCCTTCCCGCAAAATAGTCAGCGTCACCTCAGTATTCACCTGGCCGCGAATCAAAGTTACCGCTTGATTCGTATCCATGCCAACCGTGCTCTTACCGTCAATCTTAGTAATAATATCCTTTGCCAGAATACCCGCAGTAAAAGCAGGGGTATCTTCGATCGGCGAAATCACCACCAACTTTTTAGTTTCCTCATCTTGAGTCAACTGAATCCCAACTCCCGTCAGTTCGCCAGAAGTCTCAACCTGCATGTTTTTGAACTCTTGAGGGTCCATAAACCGCGTATAAGGATCGTCCAGCTTCTTCAGCATTTCTCGAATTGCCTTATAAGCTTCCTCATCGGTAGTATAAGTCCGGTTCAAATAATCATTCCGCACCGCTTTCCAGTCAACCTGGTTAAAAGTGCCATCAACATAACTTTTGTCAATAATCTGCCAAACTTCATCAACCAACTCTTTAGGACTTCCCCGAAAAGAAGCCAGAGATTTAGAACTGCATCCAGTGTTGGCAAAAGTTGCAGCAGTGAGTACCACCGCTGCAGCACTTAAAAGAAGCCCTCGTTTTGTTATCACCATTTGTCTGACGCGCCGGAGGAAAAGAGTTCAGAATAATTACGCTCAATCTAACACAGGCAAGGCTTGGTCGGATTTTGGGTACATATTTATTCAACTTTGCCGAGTTCTATGGTGTCAACTTAAGACTGCAACCCTCTGTCTCTCTCGTTTGTATCGAAGCCTAGATCCCCCTAAATCCCCCTTAAGAAGCAGGGCTGTTTCATTCTCTTGTAGGGGCCGCCCCCCGTGGCTGCCCCAATCTTTGAAACACCTACAAAATCGTGGACTCTTGAGGGCGGGCACGGGGGCACCGCCCCTACAAAACGATGATTTACCTGAGAATGAAACAGCCCTGGGGGCTAGGGGGGATCGAAGTTTAATAGTTAAACCGTAATCTCTGACTGGGTTAGAAGTTAAGTTGACACGAAGAAGGGCTGGTGTGCCGTTTCCTTGCGGGGATTTTGGACAGGGCAGTGCCGTTTTTCCACGGGGATTTTGGACATTGAATTTAAACAATTGGAATAGTGAAATGAAATTCACTTCCTCGGTCTTTTCCTGCGGAATCTACCCAAATTTTACCGCCCCAGCCGGCAACAATCTGCTTGCAAATTGCCAATCCCAAACCGGTACCGCCTGCGCTGCGCCGCAAAGCTCCTTCTTCTTGATAAAACCGATCGAACACTATTTTTAAACTGCTGGCTTCTATGCCCCTCCCCGTATCGGTTACGAGCACTTCCACCATCCCAGAACCGTTACATTGAGCTCGCACTGTGACGCTTCCGTCGGGTGTGGTGAATTTGCAAGCGTTGTCTAGCAGTTTTGAGAGCACCTCCACCAACCACTCGCCGTCAGCTTGCACTAATGGCAATTCTGCGGATACTTCGGCGATAATTTTCGGCAACGGCCGATCGACTCCGTTGCGCGATCGCACGCTGCTGAGGGCCAAATCCACGCATTCTTGCAGCGTCAGCGATTCGACATTCCATTTCACTCGCCCGCTTTCTAAGTGAGAAAGAGTTAAGAAATCCTGCACGAGTTTCCGCATTCGATCGGCATCGCCCAGGGCAGTTTCTAACATGATTTGCCGCAATTGGGCGGGCATATCTGGTTCGGAATTCAAACTTTCCAGACACACTTGAATGGTAGAAAGCGGAGTGCGGAGTTCGTGTCCGGTGATGGCAATTAGATTGCTGCGAGTTCGGTCTAATGCTTCTAATTGTTGGTTTAGTTCTTCTAAATGAGCGTAGGTTTCTGCTTGAATTAAGGCGGCTCCGAGTTGGGTGGCGATCGCCTCTACTAAAGCAATTTCGTCTTCTTCCCAAGGCAAAGCCGATCGGCACTGGTGCATTTCCACCATGCCCAAAACCCTCCCCTGATAAAGCACCGGCACCATTAACCAAGAGACGATCTGCCACTTTTTTACAGTTTTTTCCAGGGATTTTGTCTTGACAATCAGCGGATGCTGTGCTGTGTCTTGGATGTAAACTCGCTCTTGCCGCGCCGCCGCGTCCCTAAATATGGCATTTTCCTGCAGCGGCCAAGTCTGATTTAGTAGAGAATTAGCGCCCTCTCGCAAAAACTCGCGATCGATTTTGACCGCCGCATCTGCGGCTTTGCACCGATAAATCAAACAGCGGCTTGCTGATAGGGCTGTTCCCAGTTCAGAGACTGCGACTTCCACGATTTCTTGCGGGTTGAGAGACTGCCGCATTGCCGTTGTAATTAGGTTTATGAGGCGTTCTTTGCGTTCCTGGGCGGCGATCGCGGCGTATGCTTTCAGCAGTTTGTGCTGGCCTGATTGCAAGTAGGTGACTAAGCGTTCGGTAAAAGCGTCGCTCAATTTGGGACTGGGAATTTTTGAGCCTTTTGCCGCACTGCTGTCGGGTTTTGCGGCTTTGGAAGCGGCTGATTTACGCGTTTTTTTCGGTGTTTTGCTGAGATTGTAAGTGGTTCGCGCCCGATCGATCTTTTCGGTCAATTCCGGGCGATATTTGACTATTCGATCGAGCAACAATTCGGCCGCTTTGCAGCTTACGGAGCGATCGAACGTCCAAACTCCTTCAAATCTGCGAGCTTGATCCGTCAACAGCGGATCGCGTTCGTCCTGGTTGTCGAGGGGCCCTATTTTTTCTTGACAAATCAGACAAGTTGAGTAGTGCTGCCCCAGCACGACCAAGTGCCACTCTTTACTTAATCCGTCTTCCGGTGCAAACGCGACTGTTTCGTGACATTCCGAGGAATTTTTAAACTCAGTTTCCGGTGCAGCCAGCACGTATACCTGAGAGGAGCGCTCGGCAATTCGCCGGTAGCGGTGAGCTTCCTGGCGGTAGAAGCGCTCTTGCTGAAAGCTGGCAATAACTAGCGGTTCGGAGTCGGAACCCGCCAAAACCAAGTCTTCCATCGCGTGAGACAGCGCTGTCATGGAAGATTTGAAATAAATTTGTGCCCGCAGATGGGGCAAAGCTTGCAGGAGTTCTGCCAGTAGCGAAATAGGGACGATCATCAGAAAAATTGGGCCTGAAACCCCGCCCTTTGAGGGCGGCTTTGTGTTAGAATCTAGGCGGTCATTGACCCACCCGCGACGATGGATTCAGACAGCCTATACGAGCGAAGTTCAGTCTGCGAAAAATGCGGTCTTGGCGGTTTCCGCCGAAGAGCAATTTTTCAAGACAATGTTGGCTGACGGCGCAGACAAATCGGTAGACCGGGAAAAGAGGATAGGGCAATGGGTATAAACATCCCTAGAATCAAAAAACATGAGAATTCTCAGAGTTGAGACTTCGATACATAAAAACCGCAGGGCTTGCGGGGATAGTCTGTGGAGCGACTGTAAGACCATAAACTCCTTGAGGGTGGAGGCAGGTGCTATGAAACAGAAACCTAAGTCGTGAGTCTTAGGAATCCCCGTCCCTTTGAGGGCAGGGAGGATGTCAACTAGCCTTAAACGTGCATTTTTGCCGATGACAAAACAGGAGCGATCGACAATCAGTTGAGATCGATCCCTTTTAAGTATCTCTCAAAACTAACTACAAATTGGCCGTTAGCAAGAAACTAACGGCCAATTATTTTTTCAGGGCGATCGTCCGTGAGTATAAATACTGTGGCTGTGGTTGAATCAGGCCCGTTCGCCTCCTTCGTCGCTACCGCCGGGAGATGATTTGTAGAGAGCATCTAATTGTTCGCGCGCGTCTTGGACAGTCAGCGAGCGCATCACTAACAAAGGTTCGTTAACAATGTTTCCGTATTCGTCTAAAAGTTCTGGATGGGGTACAGCTTGAGAGCGGGGATAGGATGCGTAGCGATTATTTGCCCTGAATTGTTGGGGGCGCTGCGACTCCATACCTACGGTGACTAAACTGCGGATTAAGTTACCGACGGCCAGAAACGCCAGAACGGTAAAAGCTAAAATATAAAGCAGGTGCAACATTATTTTCTCCTCCGGGCTAAACAGCCACACAGCAATTTACAAAAGTGTTTCAGCAAGTGATAACTTATTAACTGGAAATTTGTTTGAGCTTGTCAACAGAGCCGCCGTATTTCCTCGATTTGGGAATTTGACTGCTGGTTTAACTTGAACTTGCCTGTTTATTTTCCAGGGGGAGCCGACTGCAACGATCGAAAGCGCGCCGATACTTGCCAGCATTCGGCGAGCAGTCTGTGCCACGGCATCAGTGCTGCGGTTTCAATTGCCACTTGACCTCCGGTTGCTTGAAATAGAGCTTTAGCAGCAGCTACTTCTTGCTGAGCCTGTTTGACTCGCGCCCGCAAGTCGGATTGACCTTCGCCGCTCAGAAACGGAATTTCCTCAGTTTCTAATAGGGTAGCCGATCGGTCGAACCAGTAATTAAAATCCTCTAACAGCGGTTCCAGTAACGTTTTGAGCAATTCTGATTCCGGCAAGTTGGAATTAAGCATGGATTAAAATTGGGTTATTTATCTATTCTAACCTTAAACGCGCTTTACAAATTGTAACATATTTTTAACAAAAATTCAACAATCTCACAAAAATTAACAGGTGAGTGTCAAGAAATTTAACAGTGTCAGCAGTTATTTTTGAGTCAAAATCCCAAAATTCTGCCAAATATCTGCTCAGATTGTAGGGTGCGTCAGCGGGCTGAATGTAACTACCCCAGACTAAAGACTTTGCCCCGCTGACGCACCCTACGGTTAGTTAGCACTCCTGTAACAGTCCCCCAGCCGGAAGTCGGCGCTTGCTGTCCCAATCTGAGTAAGATAGAAGCAACTGCAACTAAATTAATTGCTAAATTCAGCCGATGTCTAGCTCAGAATCCATTTCCGCTCCAGAAGAGTCCGTTAAGATTGAGTTGCCCCGCACGAGCGAGTCGGAGCAACTAAAAAAAATTCGCCACACCACCTCCCACGTCATGGCGATGGCAGTGCAGAAATTATTTCCCAAGGCGCAAGTCACAATTGGCCCTTGGATCGAAAATGGTTTCTATTATGACTTTGACACTCCCGAACCATTTACGGAACAGGATTTAAAAGCGATTAAAAAAGAGATGACCAAAATCATCAACCGCAAATTGCCTGTAATTCGCGAAGAAGTCAGCCGCGAGGAAGCCCAACGCAGAATTAAGGAGATTAACGAACCTTACAAATTAGAAATTCTCGAAGGTTTGACCGAACCGATTACTCTTTACCATTTGGGCGGCGAATGGTGGGATTTGTGCGCCGGGCCTCACTTGGATAATACCAGCGAATTGAATCCAAAGGCGATCGAACTCGAAAGCCTAGCAGGCGCATATTGGCGCGGCGACGAAACCAAAGCCCAGCTACAGCGCATTTACGGCACCGCCTGGGAAACCCCCGAACAGCTAGCAGCATACAAGCACCGCAAAGAAGAAGCCCTAAGGCGCGATCACCGCAAACTCGGCAAAGAATTAGGCTTGTTTATTTTCGCCGATCCAGTTGGGCCGGGTTTGCCTTTGTGGACGCCCAAAGGCACTATTTTGCGAAGTATTTTAGAAGATTACTTGAAGCAAGAACAAATCAAACGCGGCTATTTGCAAGTAGTGACTCCCCACATCGCCAGAGTCGATTTGTTCAAAATTTCTGGACATTGGCAGAAATACAAAGAAGATATGTTTCCGCTAATGGCAGAAGATGCAGAAGCAGCAGCAAACGAACAGGGTTTTGTGATGAAACCCATGAACTGCCCTTTCCACATTCAAATCTACAAAAGCGAACTGCGTTCCTACCGCGAACTGCCCATGCGCTTAGCCGAATTCGGCACAGTTTACCGCTACGAACAATCGGGAGAATTGGGCGGTTTGACCAGAGTTCGCGGCTTTACTGTGGATGATTCTCACTTATTTGTCACGCCGGAACAGTTGGATGCTGAATTCTTGAATGTGGTGGATTTAATTCTGTCAGTATTCAAAAGTTTGCAACTGAAAAACTTTAAAGCGCGTTTGAGTTTCCGCGATCCAGAAAATTTAGAGAAATACATCGGTTCCGATGAAGCTTGGGAAAAAGCGCAAGGTGCGATTCGCCGCGCGGTGGAAACTTTGGGAATGAATTATTTTGAGGGAATTGGAGAAGCGGCTTTTTACGGCCCGAAACTCGATTTCATTTTCCAAGATGTCTTGGATAGAGAATGGCAATTGGGAACTGTTCAGGTAGATTACAATTTGCCCGAACGTTTTGATTTGGAATACGTCGCTGAAGACGGCACTCGCAAGCGCCCGGTGATGATTCACCGCGCTCCTTTCGGTTCTTTGGAACGCTTGATCGGAATTTTGATCGAGCAGTATGCGGGCGATTTTCCGCTGTGGTTGGCGCCGATTCAAGTGCGTTTGTTGCCTGTCAGCGCCGACTTTTTGCCGTTTGCGAAGGAAGTGGCCGCGAAGATGAAAATGCTCGGAATGCGCGCTGAAGCTGATGAAAGCAGCGAGCGTTTGGGTAAGTTGATCCGCAATGCTGAGAAGGATAAAATTCCGGTGATGGGTGTTGTGGGTGCGAAGGAAGTTGAGGCGAATAGTTTGAATATTCGGACTCGGGCTTCTGGGGAGTTGGGGGCGATTTCGGTTGATGAAGTTATTGGGAGGTTGCAGGGGGCGATTAGCAGTTACGGGGATTTTTAGGGGGATTTTAACCGCGGATTCACGGGGATTAACGCAGATGATACAGCACTTTTCATATAAGTGAGGTACCTAGAAACCGGGTTTCTTGAATAAAACCGGTTTCTAGGGGATAAACGCAGAAGAAACCCGGTTTTTCGCCACCTATGCGTAAGTCGTAAGTAGCTAAATTAACAGGAGTTAAATCAATGCCTAATCCATTTCCAGGGATGAATCCTTATTTAGAA
>JAUBOG010000063.1:0-5289 GCA_036700105.1 Microcoleus occultus BM001215583 | reverse complement strand
TTAAATCAATGCCTAATCCATTTCCAGGGATGAATCCTTATTTAGAAAGTCCTGATTTTTGGCCAGAAGTTCATCACTTACTGATTGGTATTCTCCAAGAGTCATTGGTTCCTCAACTGGTGCCGAAATATCGAGTGGCGATTGAAAAACGAATTTATGAAATTAAGGGGGAACAATCTCTGTTAGTCGGGATTCCAGATGTTTCTATTCAGCGCACTCCTACCCCCAGAAATTCAAGTACATCCAATCTGGCTGTTGCTACACGAACTACCGCGCCTTTGAAAATCAGATTAGCGATGTCTGAGGAGGTGAGAGAAGGGTATTTGGAGGTGATAGATATAGCGACTAAGGAAGTTGTGACCGTGATTGAGGTGCTTTCACCTGCTAATAAACGTCCGGGAAAAGGGCGCGAAATGTATGAGGAAAAGCGGGATAAGATATTCGGAAGTCGCACTAATTTCGTGGAGATTGATTTGTTGCGGGGTTGGGAACCTCTCCCGGTTTTGGATAATGATATTGCAGCCCATTATCGGATTTTGGTGAGTCGGGGCAATCAAAGACCTTTTGCGGATTTATACTTGTTTAATCTACCAGATGCGATTCCTTGTTTTCCGTTGCCTTTGGGTGCAGGCGATGTGGAACCGATCGTAGATTTGCAGGCGCTGTTGAATACACTGTACGATCGCGCCGCCTATGACTTTACCCTCGATTATACGGCCCAGTTAGTTCCCGCGCTTTCAGAATCCGATGCTGCTTGGGCCGATTCTCTGCTGCGCGAAACCAGCCGAGTGCCATCCGAAAGCTAAAAAAAAATACACAAAACGTTACATTTTTGTTAACATCGTGGCGAGTCTGTCCTCAGCAGCCTCTGTGTTAACCTTCTAAACTAACCGCTATGACTCAACTTCCCTCAGCCCCAACAACCTCCGAAGAGTCCGCCGCCGAAACCCCGATCGCCCCCACAAACAATGCACCGCCACCGAGTTATGTCAAGCTGGCGATGCGGAACATGGTTCGCAAGCGGGCGACTTCTCTGTTTCATTTTGCTTTGACGGCGGCCGGACTTTTGGGCGTACTCGTCGGTTTGGCTTTTCTCGATCGGTATTTCAACTCTTAATCGAGCTTCCCACAATCAGCCTCTAATTTCCACTGATATTTTTCATGTTTCACAACTCAGGGGTTAAGCTGATTGTGTTTCCTGCCTCTTGCAATCTTCAGCAGATTATTGTAATGTGCCTGCTGAAACCAAAAAGTCTATTGGCTCGATCGCACAATTTGAGTTTGTCAGAAAATTGAATATATCGCTTGACAGGAGATGCTGAAAATGGTAATCGAGGTGAACGTGGAAGACTGTTACGGGCTCGCCGAACCGTCAGCCGACGCTTCCAACCGACCGATTAGTGCAGCCGCCGGCGAGATTTCACCGGAAATCTGGGAAACTTGGTTTGGGGTGTGGCTGGAAAACCAGGCGGCGGATGTACCATCCGCCTGTGGCTACGAAGTCAGTCTCCGCTTAACCGACGATCCGCAGATGCAAGCCCTTAACGCCCAGTACCGCCAAATCGATCGACCGACAGATGTACTAGCTTTCGCAGCTTTAGAGGTAGACTGTCCTCAGCTAGAGGAAATGCACTCATCTGAACCCCTATACTTGGGTGATATCGTAATTTCGATCGATACAGCTCACCGGCAAGCCCAGCAGCAAGGACATCCCCTGAAGACCGAACTAGCTTGGCTCGCAGCCCACGGTTTCCTGCATCTTTTGGGGTGGGATCACCCGGATGACGAGAGTTTAACTCAAATGCTCGATCGGCAAGAAACATTGCTGCGCGCGATCGGTCAAAAGATCCAAACGGGATAACTGAGGTTGATGCTGACTGAACAAATCATGTCAAGCCAAACATAACTTTCTAAAACTACACCGAAACTTTACTAAAAACTTAGGAAAGTTACCTAGACTTGATGAAGTAAATTTGAAAAGTCTAGCCTTCATTCATCTCTGTAACTTAAAGTTGGTTGTTTATGACACTAGATAGGCCCTCAATTTCATCAAACATCCCGCAGTTTGCGATCGTGCCTCAAGACTCTTCTGGCCAGACAGTCAACGAACCTAAAAAAGCCTTGAAATACAAGCGAGAACTGTCTTGGAAAATCGCATCTAGCTTAGTTACAAGTTTTAGATACGCTTGGGGCGGTCTGACTTATGCTTTTGAAACTCAGCGAAATTTTCGGATTCACACTGTTATAGGAACTTTGGCGATCGGACTCGCATTATTTTTGCAACTCAAACCTGTAGAAATATCTGTGATCGGCGTCACCATTGGCATAGTTTTAGCAATGGAACTGTTGAATACGGCGATCGAATCGGTGGTAGACTTAACCGTCGGGCAATCTTACCACGAACTCGCCAAAATTGCTAAAGACTGCGCTGCTGGGGCTGTATTGGTATCGGCAATGGCCGCTGCGATCGTCGCTGCTGCACTTCTGCTTCCTCCCTTGTGGGCAGTAGTTCAACTGGCGATCGTCCGTTAATAACTTATTGAGAGCCAAAATTTTAGGTTTTAGATCGCGATCGAGCAATTTAGTCCTGCGCCCCCGGATTCATTCCGAAAGCAAACTCAGGAGGCAATAAACCCCCGGATTCATCTGCAGGAGCAATTCCACAATCTAAAATCTAACATCTAAAATCGGATGACAAATTTGAGATTTTCAGTTTAATGAGTGCAGCTCGCAGCTATTTTTAGATTAGGCATTTATCTAAAATTCTCAAACTATTGCATTCAGGCAGCAACTCAATCTAAAATCTAAAGCCTAAAACCTAAAATCAAACTCAACCCGTGATTATAGTCATCGATAACTACGACAGTTTTACATACAATTTGGTGCAGTATCTAGGAGAACTCGGTGCCGAGTTGCCCGCAGCAAGCGAAGTCCAAGTCTACCGCAACGACCAAATATCCTTAGCAGAAATCCGCCGTTTGCAGCCCTCGGCAGTGGTGATTTCTCCAGGCCCGGGACGGCCGGAAGATGCGGGAATTTCTCTGGAATTAATCAAAGAATTGGGACCGACTTTGCCAATCTTAGGCGTGTGTCTCGGACATCAAAGTATCGGTCAAGTATTCGGGGGCAAAATAGTTTCTGCACCCGTTTTGATGCACGGCAAAACTTCTCAGGTAGAACACAGCGGAGCCGGAGTTTTTGCGGGAGTGGAATCGCCGATGATTGCAACTCGCTATCACAGTTTGGTAATTGAAAAACAGAGCTGTCCAGAAGTTTTGGAAATTACGGCTTGGGTGGAAGACGGAACTATTATGGGCGTGCGCCATCGGGAATATCCGCACATTGAAGGCGTGCAATTTCACCCGGAAAGTATTTTGACGACTTCGGGAAAGCAATTATTGCGAAATTTCTTGGCAAGACTTTAGTTAAGTTGTGAATTTTGAGTGCTTTACGCGCGATCGAAGCTATCGAGATCTTAATCGCCGAAACAAATTGCTCGATAAAATCCTAATTTATGGTATAACAACAAACGACCAACACCCGATAACCGCAACCACAAGATGAAACGGCGACAATTAATACGTTACGCACAGACGGGTTTGCTAGCAGCTTTCTCCACTGGTTTGCCATCTGGATGGGAAAGCTATCAAGCTCAAACTACTAATTCCCTGTCGATTCAGTGGTTGGGCCACACTTGCTTTTTGTTTGCAGGCGGCGGTGCGAGGGTGCTGGTGAATCCTTTTCGTCCCCTGGGCTGTACCGCAGGCTACCGCTCTCCCAAAGTGCCAACAGATTTGATTCTGATTAGCAGCCGGTTGCTCGATGAAGGCGCGGTAGAGGGATTTCCCGGCAATCCCGGCCTTTTGTACGAACCGGGGGCTTACAGGTCTAACGGGCTGCGGATTCAAGGGATTCGGACGCAAAAAGACCGCGAGGGCGGAAGGCGCTTTGGGGTCAACGTGGCTTGGCTGTGGCAGCAAGCGGGCGTTAAGATTTTACACCTGGGCGGAGTTGCTGGCCCGATCGGCATTGAAGAGCAAATCTTAATCGGGCGGCCGGATGTAGTGCTGATTCCCGTCGGCGGAGGGCCGAAAGCTTACACTCCGGCGGAAGCAAAGCAAACTTTGCAACTTCTCAAACCGAAGATGGTGATTCCCACGCATTTCAAAACCCAAGCCGCCGATGCTGCTGCGTGCGATTTGGTGCCGCTAGATGAATTTTTGGCACTGATGGACGGTACGCCGGTGCGCCGCTTGAATAGCGACACGATTTCGGTCAAATCGGCTGACTTGCCCCAAACCGGTTCGGTGATTGAGGTTTTGAGTTACAGATTTAACGGTTGAAGCATTTTTACCTAAGCTTGCGTTATAGTAAGGGAGTTTTGGTCGATCGGGAATGCCAGAGATTTTTCTCTCTACCTTAGCCACTTCAAACCTCACCTTTTGTAGAGATTTGGCTAACATCAGAATTCACGTTCACTGTTTGACGTAGTAATAAGGAAATCCAAGCGCCATGAAAAATCAAAATGTACCTAGCTGGATGAAACAACTCGCAGGTTTCGCAGGAGTAATCGGCGCTAGCGCGCTAATCGGTTTCCCTGCTTGGGCTCACATCAACTCCCACACAAATGTGGCTAATGCAACTCAAACTCAACAAGTTGCAGGAAACGCCAAAACCACTGCCACACCGGTACAAACTGCTCAGGCTAAGGATATTGTCGCTATTGCATCTGGCGACGCTCAATTCAAAACTCTGACGAAAGCTTTGGGAGCAGCCGGTTTGGTGACAACTTTACAAGGAAAAGGCCCTTTCACTGTTTTCGCACCGACAGACGCGGCATTCGCAGCTTTGCCAAAAGGCACTTTAGATGATTTGCTCAAACCAGCCAACAAAGCCAAACTTACTAAGATTTTGACTTACCACGTTGTTCCTGGTTCGGTTTTATCTACTAGCCTGAAATCCGGCGATGTTAAAAGTGTTGAAGGCACCTCGCTGAAGGTAGCAGTTAGCGCAGGCAAAGTTACCGTCGGCGGCGCTAATGTTGTGAAAGCTGACATCAAAGCTAGCAACGGCGTGATTCACGTAATTGACAAAGTTTTAATCCCGGCTGAACCCAAGTAGGACTAACGGTTTTGGGATCGACTGATATCAGATTTGGTTCAATTAACCCAAAGCAGAAGTCAGGACACGGCAGTGCCTTTCGGAGTGTCAATTTAACGTCCAACCCAGTTATAGACTGCTGTTTGACTATTAAGGCCCGATCCCCCCTAACCCCCCTTAAGAAGGGGG
>JAUBOG010000626.1:0-3390 GCA_036700105.1 Microcoleus occultus BM001215583 | reverse complement strand
AACTGGTTTACGCACTGCTGTTATTGTACCTCATCTTTCTGAGAAAGGCTATATATCATCCAACGGAAACCTTGGCTATGAAAGCATATAAGAAATAAGTAAGGGTAAGGTGCGCAGTGCGCACCCTACAAGTAGAGTCTGTGAGTCCAGGACTAAATTAGCAATCTTACCCAAACGATCACATTTTGCTGATAATTCTTTGCAGGATTTCTACGCCTGATACCGCTTGCCAGCCAAACAGGCCCAACAGCACAACATTCAGAAAGATGTGAGTGTTTCTGGCAACATTGTTGCCTTTTTGCATCAAAGGTGTCAGAGAAGCTGCGATCGCAATTATTGCCGTCATTCCCAACCCTGCTAGCAAGTGCGGGCCGACAAATAGCTTGCCGTTGTTGATGTAGGTGACGGCCATACCGCCGATCGCCCCTGTTACCATCAAGGCTAGCAGCAAAGAGCCCATTTGGTGGTGCTTGATGCTGAATTTGCCCTTAATTAACTCTTTTTTGACTTCGCCTTCCGCGCTTCTGGTGCGGCGGATTTGCAGCCCGAGATACAAAGCATAAAATGAGATGGCCAGCAATACCCACATTAAAACTGGGTGAAAGAATTGGCTCCAAACTTTAACTGACTGCGGAATTTCCAGATTCATAGTGTTCTCAGGATTAGAAAATATACTTCATAAAACTTAGCATACCAGTCATGCCGTCTCGTGCGACGGTACAAATATACGGTATGAGAGATTATTTATGCCTGCCACTAAACAAGACGCTGTATTGATTCAAGCCGCCAAGACCGGCAACATTATTCACGTCCAAGCTTTGCTCGCTAAGGGGGTTGACGCTAATGCCAAAGACTCTGAGGGGACGACGGCTTTGATGTTTGCCAGCCAAAAGGGCTATACGGAAATCGTGCGTATTTTACTAAACAATGACGCTAATGTCAACCTCGCGAGCCGGCGTTTTGGGCTGACGGCTTTGATGCTGGCGGCGGCTCACAAACAGGCTGATGCGATGCGGCTGTTGTTGGCTGCGGGTGCTGATGTTGATGCTAAAAATGATGACGGAAGTACGGCTTTGATGGCGGCTTCACTCAAGGGCGATATCAATGTTGTGCGGCTGTTACTTGATGCTAATGCTGATGTGAACGTGCGCGATAAAGATGGAGATTCGGCTTTGAAAATAGCTGCTTTATCGGGCCATCAAGGTGTTGTTAAAGCTTTGGCAGATGCGGGTGCTGTTGCTGATAATTCTATGCTGTCTTTGGCGCTGAGTCAAGGTCGCGCTGAAATTGTGCGAATTTTGCTCGATCGCGGTGCAGATGTTAATCTTAAAAATCAAGCCAGCAAAACTGCTTTGATGCAGGCTGCGGCGGCGGGAAATTTGGCTGTGGTTGAGGTGCTGTTGGCTGCGGGTGCCGATGTTAGCATTCGAGACAAAGACGGCGAAACTGCTTTAACTTTGGCTGCGGATTTTGGCAAGATTGATGCGGTGCGGGCTTTGCTTGCTGCGGGCGCTGATGTGAATGCGAAAAATGGAGATGAGGGGACGGCTTTGATGGCGGCTGCTGCTGGGGGAAATTTGCCGATCGCCCGTATCTTACTCGATGGTGGCGCGGATATCAACGCTAAGGACAAAGATGATGAAACTGCTTTGAATTTTGCGGTGGTTGAAGGCTGCGAAGATGTGGTGGAATTGCTCTTAAACCGAGGCGCTAGTGTGGGTGCGAGAAATCGGTTGGGCGATACGCCTTTGCTGGTGGCGGCGGTTCACGGCCACAGTGCGATCGTATCGGCTTTGCTGCAAAAAGTAAACTCGAATCAGGCTGATTTTTTGAATGCTAAAAACTTTGGGGAGACGGCTTTGACGCTGGCTGCTTTTCACGGACATACTGAGACGGTGAAGGCTTTGCTTGAGGTTGGTGCAGATCCGAATATCCCTGCGGATTTGGGGAAAACGGCTTTAATGAAAGCGTGCGATCGCGGTTATTTGGCGATCGTCCAATTATTAGTCGAAAAAGGCGCGGATGTCAACTTGCTTGATGATTCGGGCGCAACTGCTGTCATGTGGGCCGCCCATCGGGGTTATGCTGATGCAGTCAAGATTTTAATCGCTGCTGGTGCAGAATTAAATCACAAAAATCCGGGCAATTATACAGCTTTAATGCTGGCGGAATTTAAAGGTTATTCCAGTGTAGTGAAATTGCTCAAAAGTGCGGGAGCAGAAGGGTAAAACTCACGCATCAACCCTATTTGTAGGGTGCGCATTGCGCACCTTACTATCTCAAGACTTGTAATTAACAACTGAATTAACCTCAACTTGCTTTACGCACCCAGCCGTTAATTGTAAAGCGGCTGTCAGCAAAAGCTTTCGAGGGACAGTTAACTCGCAAAACTTCGTGCATATAGCGGCTCAGAAAAAATACGATGCTGTTGTTGCGCGGTTCAACTGTCCTAAATGTCTTGTCTGCAACATAAAAATTGTTCTCGATTTTGCTGTCGTAAATTTGTAATTCGCCACCTGAAAAAGCTTTCGGTTCTCGATTGAAATAGTAAACGTAAGTAAAAAATCTGGTGGCGGTATCTGGCGAGCCGCTGTCGTTGTGAACTTTGTAAAAGTTGTTGTCGTTGTGCATGGTGAGCTGAGCTTCTATTTCACCAAGCGGAAATGAGGGAATATTTAGTTTTTGCAGTACGTCGGGGAGAATTCCTTTGATGCGATTAACCATCAATTCTGAGAATTCGGGGAAGCTGTGGAGTACCATAGAACGGCGGTAATCTTCGGCATTTGTTGAGGTGCTGGTACTCACAAATTCTGATTCTTTTGCTAAGACATATTTAATCAGTTTGTTCTTTTCGGCTGGTGTTAAAAAGTTGTCAATTTGGGCGTAGCGAGATATTAAGTCGTCATTTACTGGCGCGGGAGCGGGAATTTCTGGGTGAATTTTTGGGGGGATTTCTACGGGAATTGCTGGCTGCTGCGGTTGCAGTTGCTGCAAGTAAATCGGGGGTTCTGTGACTAATCCAACTAGGTGTTCGCCGGGAAAAGAAAGGGCGGAACGCCCGTCGTCTAGGGGGATTTGAAATAAGGTTGGAAAACCTGGTGTTTGTTGGACGCGATCGACTAATGTTTTGACAAGGCTGTGCAATAAGGGCGTGTCGGATTTGAGGATGACGGTGCACTGATGTCCGCCGGTGAGCAGGATTTTAACTTTTACGTCTTGGGGTTTAATTGATTGTTGAGTGTAAGTCATAATTTTTTCTAGACGCGATTCGGGAAGGATGCGATTCGGGAAGGATACAACAGTGTTTATTAGTGTCAACGTAACGTCAAACCCAGTCACAGAATGCTGTTTGACTATTAAGCCTAGATCCCCCCTAGCCCCCCTTAAGAA
>JAUBOG010000625.1:0-3397 GCA_036700105.1 Microcoleus occultus BM001215583 | reverse complement strand
ATTAGTGATAACCAGAGATTTACTGCCGAAATGCTTCGCCCCTACGAAGATATTTACAAAAATGAGATGCACCCGGATTATCTCATAACTTTTAAACTTGTACAATTGGCTTGCAGGGTCTAAAATATTCAAGATTTTGGGGAAATGGGCGATCGTCCCGAGCCGCTAAACTGCATATCTTTAGTTGGTAGGGTGGGCAGTGCGCGGGCGCACCCTACATATTAGAGGTTATACGTCGAGGACTTCTGGCTTCTGGCTTTTGATATCAGTAACTCGATGCCAAAGCTGCTTTTACCCGCTGATACTCGGCTGCAATTTTGCACATCAGAACCTCGCTGCCGGCGAGATTTTCATTTCGGGCCATCTGTTCTAGCTGCGCGCACAATTGAAACAAAGGCATTGCTCCAACTGTCGTGCAAGCACCTCTAAGAGCGTGAGCGGAGGCTTTAATTGCCGCAGCATCCGCGCCCTTGACAGCATCGCCGAGTTCCTGCAATTTTGGCGGTGCTACTTCCAGGAATTTATCAACTAGCTCGATCCAAAATTCTTCGGCTTCTTCTCCCAACAACTCCCTCAATTCTTCAAAAGTTTGACTGTCAAGAGGTGGCACTATTATTTCCGATGTTACTGTTTCCGATCGAAAATTTTGCGCTGCTGCTGGCGGTGAAACTTGGGATTTCTCTGCTTGTAAGTTGGGATTTGTGCCATTCGGTAAAGTCGGAAATTGAATATTCTCAGTACCCGCTAGCATTTCCCCAAGATGAGGAGGATTTTTTGCCGCGCCCGATTGATTCCCAGCTTCAAGCTGCGAAATCAAAACGCCTGCGCGGGCGATTAAATACTTTAACTCTTCTAAGGCAATTTCGTCGATCGCAGGCGCGACATTTTTGAGATTGTTTCCGGGCTGAGCTTCGGAAGGAGAGTTTGTCGGTTCCGGCTGCGGGTTGGATCTGCTGGTTTGCCGATCGTACTGAGCGATCGCCTGAACTATTGCCTGCACTCGCACCGGCTTAGTGATATAATCGTTCATCCCAGCTTCCAAACAAAGTTCGCGATCGCCCTGCATCGCATTAGCCGTCATCGCAATAATCCAAGGACGAGTCGATTTTCGATTTTCGATTTTCGATTTTCGATTGTTAAATTGCTCATCAATGGCCCGAATTTTATAATCATAAATCTCTGATATTTCTGCATTATTTTGTAATGGAAAATGTCCCGAGAATCGCTGGCGGATCAGGCGAGTAGTTTCGAGTCCGTCCATTTCTGGCATCTGCATATCCATAAACACGATATCGTATTCCGAACGCTCCAAAGCATCCAAAGCTGCTTGTCCGCTGCTGGCAAAATCTGCACTGTAACCTAACTTATTTAAAATCTGCCCTGCTACCATTTGATTGAGTTCTACATCGTCTACTAAGAGCATTTTTAAAGGCAGTTTTGCGGCCAATTCCTGGTTGATTTGAGGTTGCGCAAAACACGGTTGATTTGCGGTGCATTCCCCGCCAAAGATGCGGAGTAAAACTTGATGGAGCTGCGCTTGCTTAATTGGTTTGTATACAAAAGCTGCGAATTCAACTCGCCCTTGAACTTCCCGCGTCGATGGGCGGCCTCCCGAACTCAAAATCATTAAAGGTAAATTTTTACCTTGAGGAAATTCCCGAATTTTTTCAGCTAAAGTAATGCCGTCCATTTCTGGCATATGAAAGTCTAAAATTGCTAAATCGAACATACTTTCATGTTGCAGCACTTTCAGCGCTTGCAAACCGGATTTTGCAGCGCGGACAATCATCCCCCAAGACTTAGCTTGCAGGGTGATAATTTTGCGGTTAGTGGCATTATCGTCAACTAGCAGCAGCCGCAAACCTGCTAGCTGAGGCTGGGGTGCATTCAGGTTTAATGTATCTTCGCGAGCCGGCGCTGCTTGAGCTTTGATGCTAAAGGAAAATTTAGCACCTTTGCCGATTTCGCTTTCTACCCGCATCGTGCCGCCCATGATTTCGCTGAGGCGTTTGCTGATGGCCAAACCTAAGCCAGTACCGCCGTATTTGCGAGTTGTGGAGCTGTCAACTTGACTGAATGCTTTAAAAAGTATGTTTGTGCGATCGGGCGAAATTCCGATACCTGTATCCCTGACAGTAAATTGAATTTCGTAATTGCAAGTTTGTGATTTTTCTAGAGATTTAGGGTTCCCAGCCTCGGAGGGCGGTGCGGCATTTAAATTCGGTTTTTGACTCGATGCTTCGGTGTTAAATTCAAGATTTTTCCCAGCCGCCGAGTTGGGTTGCGTAACTTCTAAAACAGTATCAGGAATCAGTTTTGCTGTTACTTTAACTGCGACTTCGCCTGCTTCGGTAAATTTCGCAGCATTCCCCAGCAAATTTATCAATATTTGCCGCAGTCTGGTGGCATCTCCGTACAGGAAAGCGGGAGCGCTGGCATCGAATTCGCAGGCCAAGTCAAGCTGTTTTTCCGCAGCTTTCACCGCGACTAAATCTAAAGCTTCTTCGACACAGTTTCTCAGATTAAACGGTTGTCGCTCTAAATCCAGCTTGCCTGCTTCTATCTTAGAAAAGTCGAGGATATCGTTAATGATTGCCAGCAAAGCATCGCCGCTGGTGTGAATTGTATTCACAAAATTGCGCTGGTTTGGCGAGAGTTGCGTGTCTAGCAGCAGTTCAGTCATGCCGATAACTCCGTTCATCGGCGTGCGGATTTCGTGGCTCATCACTGCCAAAAATTCACTTTTGGCTCGGTTGGCAGCTTCGGCGTCGGTTTTGGCGCGTTTGAGTTCTTCTTCTATTGCCAATCGGTGCTTAATTTCTTGCTGGTATGTTTGGATTTGTTGCGTTACATCTGAAACATCTTGAATGGCGATTAAAGCATAGAAACCTTCTCCTTTGAGCGCGGGTACAGGAGTGACGTTTGTGTTTTGAACTCGCGGTTTGCCGCTGGGTAAATTTGAGGCAATTAAGGACTGGTGGAGTTGGGGAGAAAATACGGCGGGCAACCCACTGTTAAATACTTGTTTCAAACGAGTTTGATATTTAGGTTCGTCGAGTTGGGGAAAGTGACTTTTTAGGTTGGTTCCTATTATTTCTTTTTTTAATATTTTCGTCCACTGCTCTAGAGTGCGGTTCCAAAACAGCACGGTAAAATCGCGGCTAATGACGCACAATCCGATGGGAACTCGATCGAGAATGCTGAATTTTTGTTGAGCTTGTTCTATTTGTTCTAGCATTTTATGCAGCATGAAAAAATTTGATAATTTATGTAGGATTCAAAACTTATAAGAAATCTTGTTTGGGAGGTAACTATGCTGAAAAAATCGGGTTGCTCTATTCTGCTAATACCAATTTAATGGGTCGTTGCACATATCTCGATCCCCCTAAATCCCCCT
>JAUBOG010000624.1:0-3408 GCA_036700105.1 Microcoleus occultus BM001215583 | reverse complement strand
TATCTAAATGGTCAACTTTCCACTTGATATATCTGCAAAAGTGAGATGCACCCGATTTCCAGAATCCCAAAATTGCCTGTTTTCCAAGATTTGGCGAGAGTTTCTGTTACCACATCCACCCCCAAACAAGTTAACCGAAAATGCAGGGCGATATCTTGAGCCAAAACAATGTTATCCGGGTGAATGGTGCGGGTAGCGTCGATGCTGACGCCGCCTGCGGAAAGATTGGCGACTTTGCGCAGAGCAACAGTACGATCGCCCTCTAGCACGCTATCCAACGACAGCCCCTGTTCTTCCAGGTACATTTCCATCGCTTCGTCGGACTGAATTTTACTCATCGCCGAAGTTGGCGTGTCCAAACGTTCGGGTTTGCGGTTTTCGCGGCGGATCAATTCGCGAATTGTCGAGTCGCCATCACCTGTTACCCAAGCGGGCCGGCGTTCAGTTGCAGATACAAATTTGCCGTCAACGCACAGCAGCCGAAAATCCGATCCTTTGATGCTGTTTTCCACAATTACTCGCACCGGTTCTGTCTCCGGAATTGCCTTCACTGCTCTTTTAAAAGCCGCCTGCAATTCTTCAGCATCTCGGATATCTGCTGTGACGCCAATTCCTTTATGACCGACTACTGGTTTAACAGCAACTGGGTAGCCAATTTCTCTAGCAACTGCCAGAGCTCCGTTTTCTGTGGAGACGATATCGCCTTTGGGAACTGGAAATCCTAATGTAGCGAGAAAAGCTTTGCAATCGTCTTTGCGCGTGGTAAAATCCGAGTCTAAATGGCTGTCGGAATCAAAGGTTGTTGCAGAGCCGCGCACCAGTTTTTTACCGTAACCGTATTGCATCAATCCTTCATCCCACAAATAAAATGTCGGAATGCCTTTTTGAGAAGCCGATCGCATTAACGAATAAACTGTCGGGCCTCCGTAAACAGACTGGCGGAACATATTTTGCAGCGCGCCTATTTGTGCTTCTAAGGGGAAATCTTGATTTTGCTCGATCGCTTCAAACCAATCCCAAACAGCGTAAACTGCGGCTCTGGCGCTGCGGGCGTGAAGTGATTCTATGCTGATTCTGTGAAACTCAGAAAACGGCTTGACGTTCCAGTGTTGGAAGTGCAAACCCATGTCGAGTTTTGCTACTTCCGAGCAGGTACGCCCGAAAAGTTGGGCGTGGTTCGAGAAAGTTTCGTGCAGCAGTTGCGGGTAGCGATCGGCGATAATTGCATGGTAATCTGCGATCGGCTTTGGTGCGCGATCGCCCGTCACCGCCAAATCGAAAACTAAAGCCGCTGTTTCTAAATAAGGATTTGACCCGATATAGTGTTTGAAGTTGAAAACATCAAAAACATCAGTTTTTCGAGCATTGACGCGGGGTGTCTCGGTGCTTTTTTCTCGCAGCATTTTCTAACCTCCTTTTAGCTAATTTTTCACGGTAGCTTTCTTGTCGGTGCATTGGGTACTACCTGCGGACATAGATTTAGCAGATGTTCGAGGAACCAGGAACAAAGAACCGGGAACAAGGAAGAGGAAAGACAGAAGAAGCAGTAGCAGTAAGGGTTTCAGCGATTAAGAATTTCCTGGCCGTATTCTGCCTCCACCATCGTCGGAGAGCGGGAAAATCTCCCGTCTTCCTTCAACATCTGACAGATGACAGATGACAGATGACAGATGGCCGGTGACTGTTGACTATTTCCTTCCTGCTTCCGAAAAAAAGCTATAACTTTTGAGAGGTACAGCGCCTACTTAAATTGGCTAATGTGAAAAAGGATTTAAGAGGCAGAAACTTATGAAAATCGCACAAACTGCTCTCAGGGATCAAGTTCACCAATTAGCTGAGGAAGCATTTCACCTGAAACTGATTTCTGGGTACGGCGACGGTCAAAACAGCAACGAATATCAGATTGTCTGGAACGGCAAACCCAGACACCTGCCTTTAGAACGAGCGCGTACAGTATTGAGCAATTTGATCGATCGATCGCACTAAACTCGCGATCGGACTTGCCTGAGGACTTACGCTCCTAAACCCGGTTTCTTGGAAAAATAAAAGGAGGATGGCGAAATATCTACCAAGAAACTGAGATATTGCACCATTTTCAATTAGCCTTTTGTGGGCGGGCTCTTCGGCCCACCCCACAAGAAAATTCACTTTTTGTCGAACAAGCCCGACAGCCTGTTCTTGACACTGGTGCAAGATGTGAGAAGAAACCGAGTTGATGACCCCGCGCACCCAACTCCTGATAAATTCAACTGATTTTTGACCCACCTCTATTCGGTTAGGGGGGGTTAAGTTTTGTTTAGCAAAAACATCGTTACAGCCTGGCGAGAGAGTAAAAAAAAACCGGAACGCTTGAGTTGCGTGCATCCATAGCTCACAGTCAAATAATTTTTTGTATCAATCTCTACCTTTTGGCAGTTTTCGCGAAAAAAAAGCTTGTGTTTTAGTAAAATATAATGGATTAAGAGCGGAGATAATATGGCAAGCAACAAAAATCAGGGCAAGTTGCTAATTATTGGCGGCGCCGAAGACAAAGAGGGCGACTGCAAAATTCTGCGGGAATTCTTGCGGTGCGCCGGAGGCACTAAAGCCCGGATTGTAGTGATGACGGCTGCAACAAGCTTGCCGGGAGAAGTAGGAGATAATTACATCCGAGTGTTTGAACGGCTGGGCGCTGAAGACGTGCGAGTTATTGACACCCAGAAACCCGAAGATGCCAACAATCCAGATTATTTAGAAGCGATCGAACAAGCGACCGGCATATTCTTTACAGGCGGAGATCAAGCGCGGATTATTAGCTGCTTGAAAGACACCAAACTCGACGCAGCTATGCACAAACGCTACTCTGAAGGGGCGATCGTCGGCGGCACCAGTGCAGGCGCGGCGATGATGCCAGACATGATGATTATTGAAGGAGACTCGGAGACAAATCCCCGCGTTAATTCAGTAGCAATGGGCCCGGGAATGGGTTTCCTGCCGGGAATTGTCATCGACCAGCATTTCGCCCAGCGAGGCCGCCTGGGACGCTTAGTTTCGGCACTCTTGCTGCAACCGGCCGTGTTGGGATTTGGTATTGACGAAAATACAGCTATTTTAGTCAGCGGTGACGAGTTTGAAGTCATTGGCGAAAGCGCTGTAACTGTGATCGACGAGTCGGAAAAACTCCACGACAATATGGAGGGACTGTTGAAGGATGAGGGTTTGGCGATTTGCGGGGCCAAGCTGCACATCCTCCCCCACGGATATCGGTTTAACTTGAAAACTCGCCAGCCGGTGCTCAATAACCTAGCAACTGCAGCAGACAGGGAAACGGCGATCGCCTAACTTAGGAATGAGAATTAAATAACTTACAATTTAGGCGTTGCTGAATGCAAGTATGATTTTTGTCTGTAGGGGTAGTGCCCCCGTGCC
>JAUBOG010000623.1:0-3413 GCA_036700105.1 Microcoleus occultus BM001215583 | reverse complement strand
TTCGGCAGTAAATCTCTGGTTATCACTAATAAATTGTCTGCCGAAATGCTTCGCCATTGCCAAATCGAGATGCACCCGTTATAGGTGAGCGATAAAGTCTGGTAAACACCCAACCTATGTGTCAGCCAATTAGCTTTTTCAAACACAAGTATCACCTTAACAGCAGCAGAATAGTTGTACCTCTAACTAAAGTCATAACTTAGCTAAAAGCAAAAGATGTTTTTTTCAGCACAAGGTTAGACCATTTTCAATCGATCGTGCTATACAGGGCAAATTTTTATTGCACGCGATCGCCCGTTTTCACGTCAAACCAGTGCAGCAACTGAGGCGGAAAAACCAGCTCTACAATTTCTGAATTCCAGTGGCGGTCATTTGGCAGCAAAACCCGCACTGTAAATGACTCCAAACCCTTAACTCGGACGCTGAGTAAATTTTGCATTCCCAAGTTTTCCACTAAATAAACCTCACCTTTAATTGCCTCTGGATCTGGCTTATTCCTGGCCTCTACATCTGCAAAGCCGACGTGTTCCGGGCGAATTCCCAACACGATTTCTGGCGGTACAGTCGGCAGATTTGGTAGCGGAACTCCAGAATCGCCCAACATCGCAAAATTTCCCTGGCATTTAAGCACTAGCAAATTCATTTGCGGGCTGCCTACAAAACCCGCTACAAACTGATTAGCCGGACGGGTATAAATTAAGTTTGGCGGGTCTAATTGTTGGACGCTGCCGCTGTTGAGAACTGCGACTTTTGTAGAAAGCGTCATTGCTTCGGTTTGGTCGTGGGTAACGTACACTACAGGAGCTTTTTGGGAGGAAAACAATTGTTTGAGTTCGGCCCTAACTTTTTCGCGCAATAATGCGTCTAGATTGCTTAAAGGTTCGTCGAGCAAAAATACTTCCGGTTGGCGCACTAAGGCGCGGCCGAGGGCTACTCGCTGCCGCTGTCCGCCTGATAGTTTTCCGGGTTTGCGATCGGCTAATTCCGTCAATCCGAGGGATGCTGCAACTTCCGTCACTAACCGGTTGATTTCGCCGGAGGAGATTTTGCGGAGTTTGAGGCTGGATGCCATATTGTCGTACACTGTCATGTGCGGGTAAAGCGCGTAACTTTGAAAAACCATTGCAATATCTCGATCGCCCGGTCTGAGATATGTCACATCGCGATCGCCGATTCTAATCTCGCCTCTAGTCGGCTGTTCCAACCCTGCAATCAACCGCAGCGTGGTAGATTTGCCGCACCCGGAAGGCCCCAGCAATGTCAGAAATTCGCCCTCGCTGACATCTAAGCTAATGTCTTTTACGGGTACAACTTTGGGGCTGTAGGTTTTATTGAGGTTTTTTAGTTGCAGTTTTGCCATGTTTTTTTATTGATATACGAACCGCGAAGGCGCGAAGGGCACGAAGGAAGAGAGGGGAAGGGAAGAGAAAGTGTTGATGATGCTAGGATAATTTAAGGTTGAAAATTATCCTTTTACAGCCCCGGCTGTTAAACCCTGAACGATTCGCCGCTGGAACACTAAAACTAGCAAAACTAAGGGTAAGGTTCCCAAAACGGTGGCGGCGGCGATCGGGCCGTAAGGAATCTCAAAGACTGACGCGCCGCTGAGTTGAGCCGTGGCGACTGGGATTGTTTTGAGAGATTCGCGAGTCATAAATGTCAGTGCAAATATAAACTCGTTCCAAGCTGAAATAAATGTCAAAATTCCGGTGGTGACTAACGCGGGAAATGTCATCGGGAGTACGATTTGCCACAGCATTTGAAAAGTGTTGTATCCGTCTACTTTAGCCGCATCTTCTAAATCTTTTGGCAACTGTTGAAAGAAACTCCGCATTACCAAAATTGTCAGCGGCAGATTGATTGCGGTGTATGGAAGGATTAAGGCTAAATAATTGTTTCCTAAATTTAACGCTTTGACAATTTCCAGCAATCCTAAGAATAGCAGTACCGCCGGAAATAAGGTAACAATCGTAATAGCTGCGAGGATAATTTTTTCGCCCCACAAGCGCATTCGAGCTAAAGCGTATGCTGCGGGAGCTCCTACTATCAAACACAGCAGTGTTGAAGTAATGGACACAAAAGCGCTATTTAAAATGTACAGTGCAAACGGGCGACGCTGGAATAGCGACAGGTAATGCTCGAAGGTAATTCGCTTGGGAATGTAGACGTTGGGAATCGCTGAGATATCCGCGTTTACTTTGAAAGAAGTTAGCACCTGCCAGATAATAGGTGCGAGGAAATATGCGACAATTAACAGCGCGGATACGGGCAAGATTAATTGCCGGATGTTAAAGGTTTTTTGGGTGGGCTGTTCGCGGGCGATCGACATAATTTATACCAATGAAAGGAAAAATTCAAACCGTTCAGCAATCTAAAATCTACAATCTACAATCCTCAAATCTAAAATCTAAAATCTAAAATCTAAAATCAATTGACGCGGGCTCTCGATAACAGGTAAGCGGCGATCGCCACTGCGGCCACTAACAGCAAAAAAGTACACACGACCAAAGCCGCCCCGTACCCAAAGTCTAAATACCTCATTACCGTGCTGTAAATGTAGATAGAAACCGTCTCCGTTGCCCCCGCCGGCCCCCCTCCCGTCATCACCTGAATCAAGTCGAAAATGCCGAATGCTTGGGCAAATCGAAACAGCAAGGCAATCACAATTTGGGGCATCAGCAGAGGTACGGTAACTTGACGGAAACTCTGCCAGCTACTCGCGCCGTCAATGGCGTGGGCTTCGTACAAATCGCCGGGAATTGATTGCAATCCCGCTAGCAACAGCAAGCTGACAAAGGGCGTTGTTTTCCACACATCTGCTGCAATCACTGCCATCATTGCCAAAGTCGGATCTCCCAGCCAGCTAATGCTATTTTTAATCAATCCCAAGCGGATCAAAATGTCGTTAATTACGCCGTATTGGTCGTTAAAAATCCACGCCCAAGCTACGCCCATCAATGCAGTCGGCAGGGCCCAAGGTAGCAGGGAGATTGTCCGCACGATGCCGCGCCCTGCGAAGGATTGATTTAAGACTAAGGCAATGCCCATGCCGAGAATTAATTCCAGTACCACAGAGGCGATCGTAAATACTGCCGTGTTGCCTAAAGTCTGCCAGAAACGCCCGTCGCCTAACATTCGACTGTAGTTAGCAAAACCGGAAAAAATTAGTTTTAATTCCGTACCGAGGTTTTGGGTGAATAAACTCAGCCAAAAAGCGCGCAATATTGGGTAAGCAAATACTAGCAGCAAAATTATCAAAGCTGGTGCTACTAATATCCATCCGGTTTTTTGTTCGCGCTGTCGCATCTTGTCTGATTGCATATTTTTCACCTTTGTATCTCTCGCTTGTAGCCGAGTCTCGATCCCCCTAAATCCCCCTTAAGAAGGGGGACTTTGAAAGTTCCAGTTCTTCC
>JAUBOG010000622.1:0-3413 GCA_036700105.1 Microcoleus occultus BM001215583 | reverse complement strand
AAATCTCTGTTCTTATCACTTCGCTGTCACAGGTCAACTGTCAACTGTCAACTGTATAGCAAGGGTTTGAAGCCCCAGCATGAAGGCAGATTGTGATAAAAACGGAGTTTAAATCTCTGTTCTTATCACTTCGCTGTCACAGGTCAACTGTCACCTGTCAACTGTTTAAGCCCCCCAATGCGGCGCCGACTCCAGAAACGTTTACCAAACTTAATCAAAACACGCAACACCACCTAAAACCGACAGTCAATCGAAAATCGAAAATCTAAAATTTAAAATCGCCCGATCGCTTCTAAGATAAAAAAACGGTGGTTAAGAAGGTCTTTAAAACTTATGCGAGTGTTCGTCTTACTCTTCAATGCCCGCACCGAGAATGAGGGAATTCATACCATTCAACTCGGCGATCGCAACAAAGTTCTGATGTTTGAGTCAGAAGACGACGCCACCCGCTTTGGCGTGATGTTGGAAGCTCAGGATTTCCCCGAACCTACTGTCGAGGCGATCGACGATGAGGAAATTAAGGAGTTCTGCGACAGTGTTGACTATGATTGGGAACTGGTACCGGCGGGGGCGCTAGCAATTCCGCCAGAAGACAATGTAACACAGACTCAGTGGCAAGCGGAGGGGGAGCCGGAGCCGGAGCCGGAGCCGGATTCTGACGTTTCCCAAAACGAACTGGATTCTATTCGCCGCCGGCTCGAAGGACTTTTGTAACAGTCATTAGTCGTCAGTCATCAGTCAGCAGTTATGGGTAATGGGTAATGGGTAATGGGTAATGGGTAATTGGCTCTCTCAAAGCAAGTAGATTTAGCCGATCGCCCGAGGAGTCCAAATTTCAAGCCTTTGAGTCACGACTTCACGCCCGCTCACCCCTGGGGCAGGCAATGCGTACCCTATGTTGTACACCTAATGACTAATGATAATGACTAATGACAATGACTAATGACTAATGACTAATGACGAATCAAAAAACATGAAAAATTTAGAAGAAAGAGGGCATCTGCTGACGGAACAGGTGAATCCCAACAGCGAAAATTTAGACCAACTCAGTTCGATCGAATTAGTGGATTTGTTCAACCGGGAAGACGCGCAAACATTAAGCGCGATCGCCCGTGCCCGGGAAGATTTAGCCCGGGCGATCGACATCGGCGCCGAGTGTCTGCGTCAAGGAGGCCGCCTGTTTTACGTCGGTGCGGGTACTTCCGGGCGTTTGGGGGTGCTCGATGCGGCCGAGTGTCCCCCCACCTTCTGCACTGCGCCGGAACTCGTACAGGGCATAATTGCCGGGGGTGCGGGGGCTTTGGTGCGGAGTTCGGAGGATTTGGAGGATCGGGCCCAGGATGGAGCCGAGGCGATCGCCCACCGTCAAATTACCAACTTAGATGTCGTTGTCGGGATTACGGCTGGAGGTACGACGCCGTTTGTAGCGGGTGCTTTGCAGGCGGCGCGCCAGCGCGGGGCGAAGACGGTGTTTATGGCCTGCGTATCCCTCGAACAAGTGCATTTTGAGGCTGATGTGAATATTCGGCTGTTGGTTGGCCCAGAAATAGTGGCGGGTTCGACGCGCTTGAAAGCGGGCACTGTCACAAAAATGGCTTTGAATATTATTTCGACTGGGGTAATGGTGAAGCTGGGAAAGGTTTACGGGAATCGGATGGTTGATGTGGCGGTGACAAACAAGAAATTGCGCGATCGGGCGGTGCGGATGCTGCAAGATTTGACTGATTTGAACCGGGATGAGGCGGGTTTTTTGCTCGAAAAAAGCGGCAAGTCTGTAAAATTAGCTTTGATGATGCACTGGACTAATTTGGAGAAGGAAGAGTGCGATCGAATTTTGGGAGAGTTTCAAGGGAATTTGCGATCGGCTGTGGCATCAATTACTCAGTAGTCAGTAGTCAGTAGTCAGTAGTCAGTAGTCATTAGTCATTAGTCATTAGTCATTAGTCATTAGTCATTAGTCATTTGTTATTGGTTACTCCCAATTCCCAATTCCCAATTCCCCATTCCCCATTCCCCATTCCCCATTCCCAATTCCCCATTCCCCATTCCCCATTCCCCATTCCCAATTCCCAATTCCCCATTCCCAATTCCCATTCCCATTCAGTTGTCAACTGTCTTTTGCGATATCGATGCAAAAAATTGTGAAATCTCTGCCGAGGATCTGATGTGATAAACAGTTTTGGTATTTTGAGCGCGATCGGCATATTCGCGATATTTGGGAGTCAAATACTTGTAACACAACCAAAGATTGCGGTAACTATTAATTGAGCTTTTCAAGATCGGGCTCTTTTCCGGCCAGCCTTCAGGCGGTATAAAGCTACCTGCGATCGCCCGTTTAGTCACCCACCAGAAATGCACGTATAGCGGCAGATCGACAAAAACGAGAGTATCCGCCTCATTCAGCCGCGGCCAAAGGGTTTCCATACAGCCAAACCCGTCAATAATCCATCTGTCAGCCGCCAAAATGCGATCGTGGGTGCGCTTGTATTCTTCGTAGGGAACCTGAACACCCCCCGATTGATATTGAATCTTATCCAAGATGTGAAGCGGCAAACCGGTGATTTCTGATAATCTCTTGCTCAGAGTTGATTTACCGCCTCCAGCATTGCCAAATACGGCTACTTTTTTCATAGTTGCCCCTCTTAGTATTGATGCAGATTGTAGCAAAATTTTGGAAAATTGGTATAAGATCAATTCCGGTGGCATCGGAATTAATATTACCCTAAATCAGGACACGGCACTGCCGTTTCTTGCGCCCCATTAATTGTAGGGAAACGGCACTGCCGTGTCCTCCGTTTACATGATTCCGGTGCAGCCGGAATTGATATAACGACCAATCTCTCAAAACAGCCGCCCCGATTAAAATCTCAAAATTAAACGCAAAGCAATCTCGTTTTTAGATTCCCGACTTATCCAAGAAGTCGGGAATCTCGGTATTCTATAGCGATCCTAAATGATTCGCAAAATTTGTAGGGGTAGTGCCAAGAATGCCTACCCCTAATCTATCGGGGCAACCACGGGGGGATTGCCCCTACAATAATTACGCAAATGATTTAGGATTGCTATATCTTTTAGGCGCTGACAAAAACAGAAGATGCAAGCTGACTTTGACTTGCACCCTGCACGATTCCCAAATAATTGCTACCCGACTTAATCGCGGTAGAAGCGATGCTTGCGCCTCCATCCAACTGCAAACTCACAGCTTCAAAAGTTAAACTGGCAAATCCGATACCGTCAGTCAAACCAATTTTATCCCCAGCCACAAAATCGGTAATCACATCAGCACCAATTAAACTAGCCGAAGCAGACAAACCACCCGCCAGAATAAACGTATCATTTCCAGCACCGCCGGTCAGAATATCTTGCCCGCGATCGCCCCCCAACAAATCGTCGCCGTTACCGCCAATCAAGAT
>JAUBOG010000621.1:0-3422 GCA_036700105.1 Microcoleus occultus BM001215583 | reverse complement strand
TATCTTGCCCGCGATCGCCCCCCAACAAATCGTCGCCGTTACCGCCAATCAAGATATCATCTTCCTTGCCGCCGCGAACAGTATCGTTGCCGTCTCCTCCGATCAGTCGATCGTTATCGTTGTTGCCGCTGATAAAATCATTGCCAACACCGCCATCAATTGAATCCGATTCTTTCCCGCCCGATAAGCTATCATCGCCGCCAGCACCGTTAATTGTATCCGCACCCTGCATCCCATTAATAATATCAACCCCCGCTCCCCCGGTGAGATTATCCTTACCGGAAAGGGCAAAAATTGGCAATCCCGCAGCATTTGCCGGCAACACACTATCGGCACCGTCAGATAGGAAATAATTGCCGCCGCTGGCTGTATTTTTGGGTGCTGTCGTCGGGCTGCCGTCCCCTGCAGCATTGGGAATTGGTGATGTAATAGATATCGCGCTTGATATAGGAGTTGGTGTGGGAGTTGGTGTGGGAGTTGGTGCGGGAGTTGGTGTGGGAGTTGGTGCGGGAGTTGGTGCGGGTGCGGGATTGACACTACCGTCAAGGGAACGGGCAAAAACTTGCGTCCAATAGTGCTTGAAATTTACACTGCCAGTATCGTTGGCTAAGAAATAGTGACCAATCCCAATTTCTTTGAGATTCGGGCTAAGAATATTAGCCCGGTGACCGCTGCTGTTCATCCACGACGCTACAACTGCTTCGGGTGTAGACGAACCCGCACCGATGTTTTCGGCCGCCGATGAGAATTTATAGCCCGTTGCAGTAATCCGACTTCCCATTGACGAACCATCTTTTCCGGTATGGTCAAAGAAGTCTTGCACTGCCATGTTTTGGGTGTGAGTAGCCGCCGCATTTAGTAACTGGGTGTTTAAGATTAGCGGGGGCAAACTCAATTTGCTGCGTTCGATGTTGGTAAGTTCTAAAACTCTATAAATAAAGTTTTGATTTGTGCCAGTTGGTGCGACTTGAGAGGCCGATCGCTCTCCTGTTAAAATGTCGAAAGACTCAGAACCGGAATTTTGTAGTTGTTCTAGCATGGGGATAATCAATTGTTTTAAGACTTGGTTTTGCTGGTAGATGGCTTACCGTCTTAACGATATTTTCCCCGATCGCTAGCTGGTTGGGTACAATTCAATAATTGCGCTAATCCCTGCCGCTGCTGTATGTATTTTGATTATAGCTGTTTTGAAAGTGCTGGTGTCAAGAGATTTTAGATGGTAAAATTACTCCTCAAAAATTTGCGGTTTAAATTAAGTAAATTCACTTAAAAAAAGACTCGCACCGATCGCCGCGAGTGAATTTATCGATAAAACTTACGTATTAACTCTATTTCTCGGGTGCGCACCGCGCACCTTACTCTTACGTATTCTGCATTTGATTCAAAAGTTTAAAAACACGCCTTAGCCTCCTGAGCAACTTGCTCGACTTCATCTTTGGCGAGAATTTCCAATGCCGCCTCTGCTTCGGCACCGCCCAACCGCCCCAGGGCTTGGGCGACTCTGTAACGGATCTGCCAATCAGGATTGGATGCGTAGGGAAGCAGCAGCGGCAGGGCCCGTTTATCTCCCAATTCTCCTAATGCACTGATGGCGATAGTTTGAATCAAATCGTTTTCAGAAGAAAGGGCATTTTCTAACATCCCAAAAGCTTTGGGATCGCCCATTTCTCCCAAAGCTGCGACGATGCTCAGTTGCACCAGCCATTCAGATGTCGTGCTGTAAACTTGCTCCAAGTCGAGTAAAGCATCGGTTAATTTCAAAGCGCCCAAAGCATCGGCTGCTGCTGCTTGCACGTCGGGTTCGGGGTCGTTGTGCAGGCTGTTTCGGAGCACTTCTAAAGCGTTTGGCAGATTTTGCGTGCCGAGGGTTGATACTTGGCTGACGGCGGCGTAGCGAACGCGGACGTTTTTGTCGCCGATCGCAATTTGAATCAAATTGTAGGCGATCGCGGGTTCTAGTTGCCGCAGTTGGTTGACTGCTCGCAGCCTTTCGCCAAAATCCTCGGAATTCAGCAATTGTTCTACAGACTCAGGGGTAATGCTCATCGGATTTTTGATTTTTGATTTTTGATTTTAGATTTGGTAATTGGGAAAAAGGAAGAAGGAAGAGGGAAGAAGGAAGAAGGAAGAGGGGAGAAGAAGCAAGAAAGAAAAAATATATCTGCGTGTATTCCTTACTTCCGCGTCGTGAATCTAGGTAATTGGTAATTGCCAAAAGCGAGGAAGATTTAAGGAGCCATCGGCTTTTTTTCTGATACAGTCCTGGAACTGCAACAGTTAATTAAGATTCAGCCGCCATCGATCGGATAATATCTCCCCTAGTGAGGATGCCGATTACTTTGCCCGCAGTATCTACTACTGGCAATCGGTGGATGCTGCGATCGTGCATTAGTTTTGCAGCTTCTTGGACGGATTTATCGGGTTCGATGGTAACTGGATCTTTACTCATCGCTTCTCCTACTGTTTGTCCTAAAGCCTTGTGGAGTTCTCGCTCGTAACGGGATGGATTTTCTAGGTAAATCACGCTGTCGAGCACCATGATGTAAGCGGGAGGAGTTACGCCTGTTTCGCGCCACATCAAGTCGGTTTCGGAGATGACTCCTACCAGCAAGTCATTCTCATCTACGACGGGAAGACCGCTGATGCGCCGATCGGCTAGAATTTTAATTGCTTCGTTCAAAGGCATGGAGGGTCGCGCCAAGATGGGCTCGCGGCTCATGACATCGGCTACTGTTTTGGGCATGATTGGCGGTTTATTGAGTTGTTGCTCTAAATCCGATCATATAGCGAAACCGTGACGCAGACTGAAGAAAGGCAGCTCTGCTGAAGGGATTCGCCAGAAGCAAGAAACAAGGAAAAAGTTTGAATGCCAGAATTTTGCTGTTTTTTTCGATCGCACTCCGATCTTCTGTCGCGCAGGGCGATCGACCTGACAAGATTGTTAAGATAGCTTAAACAGCCGATAAATCCTTACCGATGCCAGAATCTCCAGCCCCTGAACCAGAATCCAAAGCAGAAACACGCTGTGTATTGGTTTGCCAGTATCAATCTTGCCTGAGAAATGGTGCAGCAGCAGTGCTAGCCGCTTTTGAAGCCCAACAAGTTCCAGGGGTGAGAGTTAAAGCCTCTACCTGTCAGGGACAGTGCAACACTGGCCCGACTGTCCGAATTACCCCAGACGAAATTTGGTATTGTCGAGTTAAACCGAGTGATGTACCGTTGATTGTGGAAGAGCATCTCAAACAGGGAAAACCTGTAGAGGCGCTGTTCAATCCGAGAATTCATATGCGTTATTATTATTAGTTTTGACTTGATAGAAGTGCCAATTCCCAACTTTCGCGCATCTAATTTGAATAGTGATTACAGCATATAGCAGTCCTAAATCAGTCGCCAAATCAATCGAGGGCAGAATCCTTACAGTG
>JAUBOG010000620.1:0-3425 GCA_036700105.1 Microcoleus occultus BM001215583 | reverse complement strand
CCTTCTTAAGGGGGGGACAAGAACTTGGTCAAAGTCCCCCGACTATCAGGGGGATTTAGGGGGATCGAGATATGTGCAACGACCCATTAAATTGGTATTAACAATTAACAGTTGAATGTTGACGGTGAACTGTTAACTGTTAACACTCCATTCAAACTGCTGGCAACTCTGACAAAATTGTAAACCGTACGTGATTAATTGCCAGACTCCCCACAGAAACATCCTCCTTGTTCAAAGGAAGACCCCCGCTCGCGAGACTTTGAAACCGAATTCCCTTGCCAATTTCGACGTGATACCAAGCTAAGCCCATAAAAAACCGCAAAGGATAAGGGCCTCTGTCTTGAATGTCATCAGGATTAGATTCCATCGGTACCCAGCCAAAGCCCGGAATGTAAAACTCCAGCCAAACGTGATTGAAATCCGGTTCCAGCGGCAAACCTTTTCTGTCAGCAAAAGCCGGACACTTGTAGCGCCCGATCGTGCGGCAAGCAATACCGTTCAACCTTGCCAAAGCCAACAGCAACCCCACGTACTCGCCGCAAGAACCGATGCCGCGGCGCAGTACAATATCGGGCGTGTCAATGTGAGGTCTGATCCCGTAAGAAAGCTGGTCGTAAACGAAATTGCGAATGCTCAGTAACTGTCTCAAAATATTAGTTTCCGAGCCAATCGCGGCTGCTGCAGCCGATCGCACGATTTCCGTATCCATCGCCAAATTATCATTGTCCACCAAATACTTAGCTGCAAACTCCGGCGACAGTTGCGGAATCTTTTCGACATCCCGGGGCGATAACTGATACTTGATCGATCGAACTTCTAACAAAGCCTTCCAGCCAAAAATTCGGCGTTCCCCCTTCTGGAGGCGATCGAACTTAAACACCGCCACCCGTTCCCCTTCCTGAATTTCCTCAGTAAAAGGTATCCCGATCGCCGTAATTTTCCTGACCTTTTGCCGGTCAGTTTCCGAAGGTAAAGCAATCCGCCACTCCAAATTTTCGATTTCTACCTCATCCAGAGGAGAAAGTTCCTCCGCATAAGACATTTCCATCAAAAACCCGTTTGACAGAGCATATTTCTCGGCTTCATTGAAGTGAAAATACAAAGGGTGAATAAAAGTGCGATCGCGCTTCGTCAACTGAAAAGGATCTTCCGCATTCGGGTCATCCCGGATGTAAAGTTCATCCCCGGCATAAGCCACGTACAAAACCTCTTTCCCAGTCTCAGAATCCTTGTGAAAAGCCAAACCGGAAGGCCACTCAAAGGGAGTCAAAACGCTAAATTTAATTTCTCCTGTTGCCCGTTCCAAACAGTAAACAGTTTGCTCTGTCTTATCGCAAACCCAAATTTCTTCATCCCGGACTGTGATATTTTCTACTCCAATACCTGGAGCGTAAAATCGAGTAATTTCCCGACCGGTTTTCACGTCAAAAACCAGAATATAGCCCAATCTCTGGCAAGTCACATAAAGCGTAGATTTCCAAACTGCAATCCCGTCAGCGGGATAAGAAAGCGAAACAAAATGTTCCGGATTGAGTTGTGCGATCGCCCCGTCCCGAATTGCGCCCGGACAGCAACAAATATCCTCATCCCGCGAAAACCAGAGAGTATCTTCCGAAATAGCCAGCCCGGTTGCGCCCGCAAACTTAGCCGTTTGATGAGGATTCAAGACAGTAGTGTTGTCAGTTTCTCGATCGATCTCCAATAGCAACCCTTCGGCGCGATCGACCGCGAACAACCTATTTCCTAAAAAAGCAATGCCGTGCAGTGCCAAAACTCCGATCGGTCTTACCATCCGCAGCCCCGAAGGCTGTTTGTCCGAGACAACTGGTGAATCGAGATTCATGCTAATTTTTTTGCCGGTATTGTACAGAAGAGCTGAACCGTAACTTGTAGCCGATCGCTTGAGGTTCACCGGCACAATTGCCGAAGTTCCTGATATCCAGGACTGAGGCATCAACCGGGTTTTTTCACTAAAAGACGCGTTGCAGCCTCTTGCCAGAGTTAAAAAACCCGGAATATCAGTCTTTGTCAAAGTTGGGTTTAACAAGCTCAACCCAACCTGATGCCGTGAATGCAAGTAAGTATAACTACTAAGCTACCGCTGAAAAATACGACACAGAATTCCATATTTGTCAGAGCAGCCAAACTAATCGTATCTGCCCAAAGATATAAATATAAGTACAACAGATTACTAAATCCGTCAAAACCTTGGGTAGAATAAAACCGTGCGATCGAGTTCCTAGGTTCATCAAAAGGCAGGTTCATCATGGCTTGGAAGTCTGCTCTAAACACCGGTACAGTTTCCTTAATTCTGTCTTTGCAGGCAGTTGCAGCCGGTAGTTTCTCAATACCGGCTCTTGCTCTCCACAGGCCCGCAAACAGCGTCTGCAGACCCTCAAAACCGCAGTTACCCCTCAACTGGCAAACAGTTCGACCCCCCGGCCCCGCCGGAAGCAGACCGAACCGCCAGCAACCTGGAGCCACCTGGAATAACTTTCAACCGCCCGAGCAGGGAGTACCTGGCAGGCGCGAAGGGGGAGGAACCCGCGGCTTAGTATGCCCCACTGCCATAACTGCTTTGATTCCCCAATCAACTATGGGGCAAACAATATCAGCAAAGCCGACATTTTTCTACTACCTTCCGGTAGCCCTCGACAAAACAGTTCAGTTTGAGTTAGCAGACGAAAGGGACAAAACAATATACAAAAAAAGTTTTCGGATGGTAACTAGCCGTGCTGGTGTCGTTAGCGTCAGCCTCGGCTCCGACGGCAACTCGCCAGCCCTGGAAGTTGGTAAAAACTATCAATGGTACTTTACGCTCAAATGCAACCCAAAAAACTATCAGGATGAGGTGCTCGTTTCCGGGTGGATCAACCGCACTGCAATCGCCCCAACCGTGAAAACAGACTTAGACCGATCGCCCGACCGCCGCGCCCAGCTCCGCATCTTCGCCCAACAAGGTCTCTGGTACGAATACCTAGCAACCCTAGCTCAATTGCGCGTCGAGTCTCCCACCGATGCCAGTTTAGCGCTCAAGTGGTCGGAAGTTTTGAGTTCAGTCGAGCTAGGCAAAATTGCCCAAGAACCATTAGTCCCAAGTGAGCTGACACCGATAACCAGAAAATAATTCGCTCGGCGCAGCAAGTACCAAAAACCAGATTTCCAGCGCCGCAGATAATTTTGGTGGCGTTTCGGGTTTTTGGGTCGATCGTCTTAAATAGAACAACCGCCCTGACGGTCAGGACGTTCTTAATTACTGAAACCCTTGATGTTATTGCTTCTTCCTTCTGTCCTAGATAATATAGCAACCGCCACATCGGTTAGGACACAAATAAGCTCATCAATAGAGCCTAAAATCCGTGCTTCATAAACGGTTGGATTCGGATACCATAACTGTCAACTGTCACAGGTCAACTGTCAACTGC
>JAUBOG010000619.1:0-3436 GCA_036700105.1 Microcoleus occultus BM001215583 | reverse complement strand
TAGCTCATCGTTGTTATCGTCTTGAGTAGGGCGATCGATAATTTGCCGCTCGCCTTTCCAAACTCGTTCGTAGGCAACAATCGCCTCATTTTTTCCACCTTTTTTCTGTTTAATTCCCAGCCCATACCTCCATAATGGCTGTTCTGAATTAGATTCTGAAAGCTGAATTTCTATTTCTACGTCTGGATATCGGCGTGCATAAAGACTGCGAATTTTTGAGACGCCGCCTCGATCGATCGCAGCTTTTTGCAATCCGCCTCCTGCTTTGGCAAGATCCCGCAAAAAGCGGAATGAATCGAGGAAGTTTGACTTACCGCAGGCATTCGGGCCTACTATAAAAATGCGATCGCGCAAATCAACATTCACTGACTGAAAATTGCGCCAATTTTTCAGAGATATATGGGAGATAATCATTAAACCTCTTTAGTGATAGGTAGATGAATAATTTGATCTCGATATTCATTGGCAAAAGAACATTCAGCAATCAAAATTAATTCATCGATGTTTTGCCCAACGCTTAAATTTACGTTTAAAATAAATATCCCAGGAATATGACGATTGGCTTGCAAATGATCGTTTAAGTGAACAGGCATAGATTTACGGTTATTCGTGACTAGGATAAAGTCATATTTTTCACACCATTCTAAAATTTTAGGGTCTTTCGTTCCTTTTGCTGGTATGGAAGGTTCGCCAATGACCCGAATAATTAATCCTACTTGTTTGCTCCGAATTTGAGTAGGATAAATCGGGTCAATATTTTCATCCATGAGATACTTGAGTGCCATGTTTTTTATTTCTTTCTTCCTTGATTTTTTGGAGCCTGACCGAAGCTGGATGAGGGTTTAATTCTTGAGCTTTTCGTTGTTCGTGCGACCATTCGAGCCAGTCTGCGATATATTTATCTAAGGCGGCTTTATTGTTCAAATAATACAGGATTGTCGCATAAACTTGATCGAGGGTCAAAGTGTAAAAGTGTTTTAAAATTTCCTCTGGTGAACGTTGCCGATAAATATATTCATAGAGGATGCTTTCTATTCCTACTCTTGTCCCTTTTACTCGAATGTCATCATCTGCTAAAAAATCAAAATATTCTTCTATTACCATTGTTTGTTCCTCCATTTGTTAATTTGTCAATACCCGATCGCACCCAAACGCAGGCTCAGTGTTTTCTATAGATACGATCGCCCTTGACCTCTCAAATTATAGCAGATCGAGACAGGAGGACACAGCAGTGCTGTGTCCCTACGGATATGGTTGAGAACCTTGCTTAAAATGTCAAACGCAGCACCGTAGCATCATCTGTAAATCGCTGTTCGCCAACGCCAACAACTTCTACAATAACTTCTCGTTCAGATATCAAAAATTGACCCTCGCGCGCGGCAATTTCAACGATGATTTTTTCCCCTTCCCAATACACCTTGTAATTAGTCGTAGCCCAGACACCTTTTTGGTGTTCAAAACTGTGTCCATCGTCCTCATAAAGCGTCCATTCACCGCTTCCGGGCCAAATTCGCATTTTTAATGACTCAAGCGGTTCTTCGCTGACAAATTGCCTCACAGGTGCGATCGCAATTATCCCCCCTCCCCGCACGTAAAGCGGCATTCTCTCCAAAGGTGCATCAGCTAAAATGTGCATCGGGCCGTGATAGCATTCGCCCGTCCACCAATCAAACCAAGTCCCCTCCGGCAAATACACGGCACGATGCTCGACTCCCGGGCGGTAAACAGGTGCAGCCATCAGCGACGGGCCGAGCAATACTTGATCGTAAAGGTGATAAGTAGTACGATCGCGCGGAAAATGATACAATAGCGGTCGCAAAATCGGCGTTCCCGCGATCGCAGCTTCCCAAAACAAGGTGTAAATGTACGGCAATAACTGATAGCGCAAATTGATGTACTCGCGACAAATCTGCTCGGTGCGAGATCCAAAAACCCACGGTTCGTGTTGGGCTGTAGTCATCGCCGAATGACCGCGCATCAACGGATACAGCATCCCCACCTGCATCCACCGCGCGAACAATTCAGCGGTTGCATTCCCCGCAAAACCGCCGATGTCGCAACCGACAAACGCTACGCCGGAAAGCCCCATGTTGCAAAGCATCGGTAGCGACATTTCCAAATGATCCCACAGCGATTGATTGTCGCCCATCCACACCGACGAGTACCGCTGTACGCCCGCAAAACCCGATCGCGTCAGCACAAAAGATCGATCGCCCGATCGCAGTTTTTGCAACCCTTCGGCACAAGCTTTCGCCATCATCAACCCGTACAAATTGTGGGTTTCAGCGTGAGTTGTGCGATCGTCATCGGGGCCCTGCGGTGTATCCAGCGGAAACCAAATGTGTTCGCCGCCATCGCCGAAAGGGCGTTCCGCGATCGCAGGTTCGTTCATGTCGTTCCAAATCCCCGCAATCCCAATATCTGTGAGGCTTTTGTGCAATTCCCCCCACCACTGGCGCACGTCGGGCCGCATGAAGTCGGGAAACACCGCTTTATCCGGCCAAACGTAGCCGTGGAAAAGCTTTCCGTCTGCTGTGCGCACGAAATAATCGTTTTCCACACCGCGATCGAATATTTCGTAATCTGCTTCCGGTTCGTACTTGACACCCGGATCGACAATCGTCACCACCTTGAAACCGGCTGCTTTCAAGTCTGCGATCAGTTTCGCGGGATCGGGGAAACGCTTCGGGCTCCAGGTAAAAACGCGGTAGCCCCGCATATAGTCGATGTCGAGGTGGATGACATCGCAGGGAATGCTGCGATCGCGAAATTCCTGGGCCAACTCCCGCACAACGTCCTCGGATTCGTAACTCCAGCGGCATTGGTGGTATCCTAACGCCCATTTTGGCGGAAGCGGCATCCGGCCGGTCAACTGCGTGTAGGTGGCGAGAATTTGGGCGGGTTCCGGGCCGTAAATGATGTAGTAGTCGAGCTCCGCGTCTCTGGTTTCCATCCGCAAAACGCCCGGTGTTTCCGCGCCGATGTCGAATTGACTCCAGAATGTGGTGTTGAAGAAAATGCCGTAAGCGCGATCGGGATTTAGGGCGATGTAAAATGCGATCGCCTGGTACATTTCATCTGTCTGCGAATTGTAGTCGAGGGAGTCTACCGTCCAGTTTGTCTTGACTTCAGAGAGTTTGTCTAGCAAGCCGGTGCGTTCGCCGAAACCGTAGAAGTGCTCGTCTGCTTCGATGCGCTTCCAAGCTGCGGTTGCACCCGCGCGCCATCCCATCGGGCGATCGCAGTCGCTAGCAAAGGGTTTTCCCGATTTGTCGAAGCATTCGATGGAAGTGCGAGAACGATTGACAGAAAGTGTTATTTGTGCTGTTTCAATTTCGATTTTGTCGTCTGTTTCTCGCACTTCAAAAGGTGTAATTTTCCACTGTTCGTCGGGGAGGGTTACTGAGTGCGATCGGCTTTCTACCCCCCCTTGCCC
>JAUBOG010000618.1:0-3437 GCA_036700105.1 Microcoleus occultus BM001215583 | reverse complement strand
CAAAATGCCCAGTGCCCAACCTTCACTTCGGCGGTCTTTAATTTGACGGGCGATCGCTAAATATTGCTGTGAATACTCAATGGCTTTGCTATAGTCACCCAGCTTGAGGTAAGGACCTCCCAAATTGCCCAGTGCTGTAAGTTCCCCGTCACGGTCTTTAATTTCGCGGGCGATCCCTAACTGTTGCTGTGAATACTCAATGGCTTTGGCATAGTTGCCCATAGAGCCGTAAGCGGCTCCCAAATTGCCCAGCGCCCAGCCCTCCCCGTAACGGTTTTTGAGGGCGCGATAAATTTGCAGCGCCTGCTGCCAGGAATTCAGCGCTGCTCTTAATTGGCTAGTCTCATACAGTTGCTTGCCCTGCTGCATTAGCCGATCGCCCTCTGCTTGACGAGGATCGATCGCCTGAGCATTAGCTGGGAGCAAGAAGTCAGGCCCAGGGAATAAGAGAGGAGTGGCAAGTAGGAACAGCGAAATGGAAGCTAGGAAAACAGGAGTGAGCTTAGAGTCGATCGATTTAAGCCACCGAAAGGGAGAATACAGCATCGGATTCTAGAGTTTTGATTTTAGAGAATTAGTTCGATCGCCCGATCGCTTGAATTAAACCATATCCAGTGGCACAGTCAAATCCAACATCAAAACCTGGCGTGTTTGGATCGTCCATATCCAGAGCCGTCTGCTCTAATGCTCGATTAATGTCCGCAGGACTTAACTGGGGATTTGCAATGCTATCCTGTCAACCCATTTCGATTAGCTGTTGTCGTCAAAATGTACTCAACTTGAGATGGAGTTAAAGTCGGATTGGCATTCAAAACTAAAGCCGCTACACCAGCTACCTGTGGCGCTGCAAAAGATGTGCCACTTCTGAGTTCATAATCTTCATCAGGCGTGGTAGAAAATATCTCTACTCCCGGAGCAACCAAGTAATCTAAAGGTGTGAAACCCGAGCGGTTCGAGCTGCTATCCATGCTGCCTCTGACATCTATGCTGCCCGCAGCAATTCCCCAGAGATTGGCATTACGAGCTGGATAAGCAGGTTGGATATCACCCAAGTTTCCGGCTGCCATAACCACAACAGAGCCTTTGTTATTTGCATACTGAATTGCGTCATTAACCTCATTGGAAGGGTTAGAATTACTTCCCAAGCTGAGGTTAATGACATTTGCGCCATTATCAGCAGCATAACGGATTCCACTAGCAACATTATTCGGCGAGCCGCCACCAAAGAAAGGTAACACTCTGACAGGCATAATCTTTGCATTGGGCGCAATTCCTGTGATGCCAAAATTATTTCGTTCCGCCGCGATCGCCCCTGCTATGTGAGTCCCGTGGCCGTTGAAATCCAGATCCATTGGGTTGTTGTCGCCCGACACAAAATCCCAACCCCGAATATCATCAATAAATCCGTTGCGATCGTCATCGATGCCATTTCCAGCAATTTCACCCGGGTTGCGCCAAATATTGCCATCCAAGTCGGGATGGTTGTAGTCAACACCAGTATCGACGACAGCTACAACAATCCCATTTCCTGTAATGTTCTGATTCCAAACTTCCGGTGCATTTATGACATCTAGCGCCCAATTTGTTCCGTTCAGATCGGGGAGAGCAGGGAAAGGAGTCGAGCGGTTTAGGGTGCGGGAAACTGCTGCATTTGCATTCACCAAACCGTAGCCGTAGTTAGTATTAAAAGGGCCAATCAGTGTTGGAATATCCGGCGTTACAGGCACAGAGGTTGCAGAAAGATTCAGGTTGTAATTGGTAGAGTTGCCTAAGAAGCTAGAGACTTGGACATAGTATGTCCCGGGAGCCAGATTTGATACATTAATCACATCGGGGATGGTTCCACTCTCAAGAGAAAAATCAACAAGTTCACCAAAATCAACTACACCGTTCCGGTTTCTATCGTGAAATAGGTCTACGTCAGCATCCGCCCTCAAACCGTCTAGACGCAGGTTAAAATTGCTCTTAGTGTTGATATCAAATCGGTAGAAATCGTCGCGATCGCCCGTCCCCACAAAATCAGTTAAGTTAATGCTACCATTCTCAACGCCAACAACATTACGAGCTGTCGCAATAGTGTTACCCGGATCGGCAAAATTCAACTGAGAAGCAGAAATTGTTCCTGTTAGCGGATCTGCGTTTGCGCTGGTTGATTGTGACAGCGGCTTGAGTTGAGAATCGGGGACATCGCCAGTAACTCGATCGCCCTTAGAGAAACTGAGGCCCTCGCCTGCACCAGCTACAATAAAATCTGCAATCTGTGTCAGTGGGTCGATGCTGGATGCTGTGAGATTAGTCAAGCTAGATTCAGGACTGTAACCAGAAGCATTCAAGGGATCGATCGCGACGTTGAGCAAGTCGCTGTTAGCCGGAAATGCCGATCGGGCGATCGCATTTGGCTGTTGACTGAACAAAAGGCGATCGTTGGAATTGGTTGTGATGTCTAACATAATTTAAAACCTCAGATATTTAGATTCATTCGTTACTTGAATCTTAAGCAACCCAGATGGAAAAAGCATTCGTTCTACCCGCAGAGTTGATGAGGTATGAGGTGCAAGATTGATTGCCAGAAAGTGCAAAGTATGTGAATATGTAGCGTAGATGGTTCACTGCCATCAGTTTTGAGATTGAGACGCGATCGCGAACAAAGATTTATTCCGCAGTCCTAAGCGTGAATTAATTCCCTGTTTCATAGCGCAAGTCCTCTCAAAGAAAACTGAATAATATAACTCATTAGTCCTCTTTCAGGTATAAATGAATTCAACGATCAAATAGAAATATCGCTCTTCCTGAATCGGAGTTGGCGGTACGGGGGATTGACTTTTTTGTACAGATTCCGACTGCACGCTTTGCTGTGCCACTCTGATCGCGGACTCCCACAAATTTTTGTTGCGGACTCTTTCGTCGGGGTCGATAATTCCTGCATCTTTCAATACCTCTGTCAGCAATTTCCACAAATGATAAGCAACGTATCGCGCTAAGTAGCAGATTTGATAGTTCCGCGCGATCGCATAATTATGCTTAATTTCTTGGTATGTGAAACCATCTAACACTCCTTGAATAATTGCTCGCTGTAAGCCGTTCAATGGTTTGCCTCTCTTTTCCTGTACCAGTTTATCTAGAATGTTTGTAGCTGATTCTGCATTCATAAAGTTACGCAGTAAGTTGACAGTTGACTTAAATCTTAAGCAACCCAGATGGAAAATTCATTAGTTCTACCCGCAGAGTTGATGAGGTATGAGGTGCAAGATTGATTGCGGGAAGGTGCAAAGTATGTGAATATGTAGCGTAGATGGTTCACTGCTATCCGTTTTGAGATTGAAGCGCGATCGCGAACAAAGGTTTTTTAGGCGAAGTCTAGATCCCCCTAAATCCCCCTTAAGAAGGGGGACTTAAAGAGCGCTTCCGGTTCCCCCCTTCTTAAGGGGGGCTAGGGG
>JAUBOG010000062.1:0-19454 GCA_036700105.1 Microcoleus occultus BM001215583 | reverse complement strand
GGAGGGTTGGGGTGGGGTGCTTTGTATTTTTGCAAGAGTTCTATTGAGCATGATTCGGAGATTCCGAGATTAACAACCTGCTATCCTTTGTACTGCCGGGAGGTAATAAGAGTGGTAAAGAATACAATTAAATTACTAGATGTTGTTGCCTTAACCGTTGACATTCCTGAATACAACCTGTGGCGCCCACAAGTTGGGACAGCGATCGAACTGTTGGCTGATGGTGCGGCGTTTGAGGTGGAATTTAGCGATCGCAACGGACGCACTTACGAATCTGTCGGGCTGCATCCAGAGCAGATCGTGGTGTTGTACTTTGAGCCAGCATCACCCGATCGCAAACCCGAAATGGTTACAGCATAAGCAGCCCAACAACTTGCGGACTTTATAAAAAATTGGATTTCAGGTTGATAAGTGAAATAGCTAATAAACCTGCGATCTTTAATGATACCGTTTAATGGGTCAGCAAATTAAATAATCTGGTGGTTCATCAAAATGACGACTCTGACCGTAGAAATTCTTTGTTCTGAGGCGGCAATATTTTCAGCAGCCGAGTCTCAACACCCAGAACCTCTGCTTTACGGCATCACAGACGGAAAGGCTGTTGGAACATATTTGGAACAAAAGTTCAGACTATATCTCAAACAGCGTTATGAATTTATAGATGGCAATTCAGCAAGCGGCATCGATTTCCCAGGGATATTAGTTGACGTGAAGGTAACAAGCGTTAGGCAACCGCAGTCGTCATGTCCTTTTAAATCTGCGAGGCAAAAGATTTTTGGGCTGGGATATTCACTGATTATCTTTGTTTATGAAAAGACAGACAACAGTACGATCCGAAGTGCAACACTGAATATTTTGCATACAATTTACGTGAGTGCCGAAAGAACAGCAGATTTTCAAATGACCCGTGGAATTCGCAATATTTTAGACAACGAAGGCAATAAAGATGATTTGCTGGCTTTCATGTTTGACAAAAATCTACCAGTTGACGAAATTGAAGCAGGTAACATTGCAGACGAAATACTGAGAAATCCACCATTGCAAGGTTTTTTAACCATTTCTAATGCGTTGCAGTGGCGACTTCAGTATGGCAGAGTCATTGAGCGTGCCGGACAACAGGAAGGCGTTATCGCAGTTTATAAGTATAACCGATGAGTTCCAACGATCGCAAAACAAAACTAGAATACGGCGATTTTCAGACACCGCCGGCATTAGCCGAGATGGTGTGCCGAAAATTACTAGAACTTAATGTCAATCCAAACACTATCATTGAGCCGACTTGCGGTGTCGGTAATTTTATTCAAGCTGCTGCACGTTCGTTTCCATCCGCAGCCAAGATTATCGGGGTTGATATAAATCAAAATTACTTAACAGAAGTCAGACTAAATAACCAATTATTTCAGGATGAGAGATGTGATATTTTCCACGGAGATTTTTTTCAGTTGGATTGGAAATCGTTAGTTAATCAATACACAGATCGACTGCTTGTAATCGGCAATTTTCCTTGGGTGACAAACTCGCAACAAGGAACTATTCGCAGCGAAAATTTACCTAAAAAAAACAACTTTCAAAATCACATCGGCTTAGATGCTCTCACAGGTAAGAGTAACTTCGATATCTCAGAATGGATGCTGATTCAGGCGGTGCAATGGCTGCAAAAGCGCGATGCTTATCTCGCGATGCTTTGCAAGACTTCGACTGCTAGAAAGTTATTGAATTACCTTCACTCTCAAAAACTGCATCTCGCTGACTGTGCGACTTACACAATAGATGCCAAAAAATATTTTGATGCAAATGTTGATGCTTGTTTGTTAGTCTGCAAATTTGATGCTCAGTCGCGCAACTACTTCTGTAATGTATTTAGCAGTTTAAAAACTTCAGATAGTCACAGAATAGGGTATCACAATAATCTCCTGGTTAAGGATATAGATGCTTTTAGTAAAGTGAGCGATCTATATGCGGTGAATTCAGGGACAAAATGGCGATCGGGTGTAAAGCATGACTGTGCGAATGTGATGGAGTTTCGCAAAATTGACAATTATTTTGTAAATACATTGGGAGAAGTTGCCGATATTGAGGAAACTTATCTGTTTCCGCTGATCAAAGGCTCTGGTGTTGCTCAAAATAGAATTAATGCTACCGATCGCTATATGCTAATTACTCAAAAATTTATCGGCGAATCAACCGAAAATATCAAAGAAATCGCTCCGAAAACCGGGCGTTATCTGGAGTCTCGCGGGCAATATCTAGATAATCGCAAAAGCAAAATTTATCAAAATAACCCTAGATTTGCGATTTTTGGAGTGGGCGATTATACCTTCAAACCTTGGAAAATTGCGATCGGCGGGCTTTATAAAAAATTGGAGTTCAGGTTGATCGGTGAAATAGCTGATAAGCCTGTGGTTTTTGATGATACTGTTTACTTTCTCAGCTTTGACGATGAGAGAGTTGCACATGAAACTTTTGAGCTTTTGAATTCACCGGCAGCAATTAAGTTTTATTCGTCGATCGTATTTTGGGATGAAAAGCGGCCGCTCAAATCCAGTGTCTTAAATTGTCTAAATCTAGAGCTGCTGGCAGATTGGGAATTTGTAACCGCAGAGGACGCAGAGAACGCAGAGGGAGATAAGAGAGAGATGAATAATTCCGATGCTAACGAATTTGATATTATTCTCTTGGCGGATGCCAGCCAGCACTAACCCACTGACGCCTAACGGTGACAGCAATATTATTATTTAGTTGCAGTGCTGTGACTGTCGCGCGATCGCAGTCTGTAACTCCTCTAATTTCTGTGCCTTCTTCACTCCAAACAAAATGTTCTGACCATTGTTGAGTGCGCGGGTTAAACAGCGTAACGCGCGTTTGCGTGACTGGATCTAATGCGTCTGTTTGGATTCCTTTGTAATTATTGCACAGACTGCAAGCCAGGCAAAGATTTTCTTCATTGTCAGTGCCACCAACTGCTTTGGGAATAATATGGTCAAGTTCCAATATTCCCAGGACATACATTTGTAAACTGCGGCAATAACCGCATCGGTTTTGAGCTTGTGCGCGAATTATGGCTTTTACTTGTTCGGAAACAGCCATTCTAATTATCCTTGTAATGGCGCGAGCAAGCCCCGTCGCACAGATTCATTTAAGGCTTGAGCTTGGATCAGCAGTCTATCTTCATAAATATGAATTAATGCCTGTAATTCTTCACGTTCCAAATCAGTAATTGTACCGGATTGTTGGTTTTTTAGTAATTCACTCAATCGGTGTTCTTGGACTGGTTGCAGCCTCAGTTGAGTTAAAGCTATTACTTCCGAATCGGACAATGCTGATACTGGTTTAGCGGTTGGTAAGAGAAAATTTTCCAGAGTTTCTACTAAAATTTCACTGACGCTGCGGTGGCATTGCTGCGCTAGTAATTCTGCTTGGCGATAGACTTCATCGGACAAGTTTAGGGTGATTTTGGCAGTCATAGGTGGGATGCTATGAAATGAATATCTATACTATGCCATATTTTACTTGCTGGCAGTCTTTGTATCTGAGTTAGGTAATATTCCAGTTGATTGATGTTTTTATTTTTTAACCGCTGATGTAGGTGCTTCGCCTTCTTATTCGGTTTTTAATATCGCATCGGTGCGTCGCCCGAAACAATCTGCAAGTTCTATTGAACATCTGGTAGCGACGCACCCTACAGATTACAGACTTGCGTAACTCCTAACTTGATTCCAACCGGATTAATTTGACTAAGAGACTCATGATTTCTCCCTGTTCGGGTGTAATGATGATGCGATCGTCCGGAATGGCGATAGGATGAGTCCAACGAACAGCTTCCTCGTACCGCAATGCGTGCAGTTGGTAGATTGTGCGGCGTACTCCCAGCGGCGAACCGATGATGATGTGACGGACTGCTTCGCGTGAACCCTCAAAGATTTGGTTGGTTAAAACATTGGGCGATGTTTGGTTCGATGATGAATCTTGCAACATAGCTTTGATAATTTTGGATAGGTTTGATGGTTTGTCACGGTAAAACCGCGTACAATGACAAGTTGAAGAAAAGACAGCAATTCCCCTACAGCACAAGTGGCTTAGCTGGTGCTGTCTAATCTGTATTGTATTTAATCTAAATTAATTTAGGGTAGATGTCAATTATTTTAGGCAAAACCCAAATATATTAATATAAGTTAACAAATAGTCTATGGAAATCTCAGAAAGAGCCGATCGATCGCCCCTAATGCGACTGAGAGTTCAGCGGTTTATAACTCAAAAGCAGCTAGCAGAAGCACTTGGAGTTACGGAAGCGACAGTCAGCAACTGGGAAGCGGGGCGCTCCGTACCGAAGCTAACGCCTGTTCAGTACAAGAAATTGCTAGAGATTCTGCAAATTACCTCTGCTGAATTACCAGACCAATTTGGTTATTCCAATGATGCTGATGGATAGATAAGTTGTAGATTGGGAATTTTTAACCGCAGAGAACGCAGAGAACGCAGAGTCAGAGAAGAGAGAGATTCATCATTTAGGCTGCTATTTTTGACCGAATACGTAAAAAGTGGTGATATCGTTCCAAATTCCTTGTTCGGTTTGCAATGCTTCGATTTCTGCCTCAAATTCTGCCTTTGCTTGCGCTAATTGCTCGGTTGAAAGTGTTGATAACGGCGGTGGATATTGTCCCGGCGCGGGATGAGAACTTCCGGCCCACATGGCTTTTGCTTGTTCTAAACTGATATAGCTGCCGTCTTGCTCGATTTTAATTTCTATTTCCTTAAATCCTGCTTGTTCGAGCAGGTTTTGGCATTTTTCAACAGTGCCTGTGGGTTTGCTCATATTGAAGGCAATGCCGTATTTTTCGGCTACTTTCTGCGTCACTACTCCGCCGACAAATGCGGTGTCGGCGAAGGCATGAATGCCGATGATTCCCCCTGGTTTGAGAAATCGGTGCCAGTGCGTGAGGGCTGCGTGCAGATCCGACATCCAAATGAAGGCCGAAGAGCAAAAAAGGCGATCGCAAGTATCATCTGGCAAGTCGAGATTTTCGGCATCCGCTAGCACAAATTCTGTATTGTTGAGATTTAATTTTTGAGCTTTGTTTCTGGCTGCATCGAGCATTCCGGGCGAAATATCTACGCCAATCACCCGACCTTCTGAACCCACAATTTGAGCGGCTGCGATCGCCACATGACCGGTGCCCGTTGCTATGTCTAAAACCTGCTGTCCGCGACTGACTCGCCCGTATTCAACGAGACGCTGAGCAATCTGCAAATGCCAATCGCTATTATCATAGTTGTGGCTTCTGCGGTTGTACAAATCGGCAATTTCTTGCTTGTATTTGTCTAATTTTGGCTGAGGAGTCATATCGTTTACGGTTTTTTTTATGAACGATTTAACCGCAGAGAACACAGAGGGCACAGAGGAGCGAGAATGAGAGAGGTGAATAATTGCGATACTAATGGATTTTAGATCGCAATATTTGTCACAGCAATCCGCGATAGCGAATAAATACTAACATTACCGCCCACGATCCTAATGCTACTTTGACTGCAACTAGGACATTGAGTAAAGGGAGAATTCCACCGCTTAAAAGCGTTCCTAATTCTCCGTGGGGTAACTCGTATCCAGACAAAGTGATAACTGAGAGTACAATAAAAACAAGCACCGAAATCTTTTCCCAAGTCGCCGCGTGCCAGCGTTTGTAGATGTCTTCCATCCACTGCGGAGATGAGGTAATTGCGATTAGCCCGATCGCAGTTCCGCCTGCTACACCCGCCGCAAAACCGCCGCCTGGACTTAAATGCCCGCGAATTGCTAATTCGACACCCACCAACGCGGCAATCGTCGCTCCCAATCGCGCCAAAATAATCGATGGTTGATCGGTAAACTGATATATCGCGCAAGAAGGATTTTCATTCGCCAGCAGATACTTTGCACCTAAAATGGCGATCGTAAATACTACGACTTCAAAAATCGTATCGTACAATCTGTTTCGCAAAATAATCCCGGAAACTGAGTTGGATACTCCACTATCTCGGACAACTAATTCGACGATCGAACTTTGCTGCGATAATAAGTCTGCTGTTGGATTAGCGACAAGCAGCATTTTCACAAACAGCGCTATTCCAGCTACAATGTAAACCCATTTCATCAATGCTTCTCCTCTACGTCTGGTGTATTTACATAGGTTAGGGTTGTCCCTGGCGATGCAAGTTCGGTTTGCATGATGTCATAGACGCGCCGAACTCTAATTGCAGTGTGATAAGGTTGGACTTCGCCGCTGTATTCCTGTTGGTTTTGTGGCGAACAAACTGCATGAACTTCTTTTTCCATCAGCGCCCGCTGCAATGCCTGTGCAGTCGCATATGGCACTAATTCCAGCCGCATATGGCGTTTCTTGAAAACTGCGCGGATGTCATCTATTACTTGCTTAAAATGACCTGCACTTTTCTCGTCTGCTATAGCATCGCCCCCTATCCCGTTGTCGATGACACCCAGACGCAGCACCAGGGATGAGCGCACCGTCACTGCATAAAGTGTAATCGCGAGTAGAGTGCCCATCAAGGCTTCAGTCAAGCCCACATCCCCCGCGCCTAGTATTGTATACACCAAGGCTGCGATCGCCCCCAATACCCCTCGCAGCAGCAATGCGTGGTATGGATTCACCTGAAACACCAGCATACAAGCAGCTAGCGGCAGCAGAGCGACGAGGACATAAATGTAGCTGTTATCGTTCATAATTACTCCCGTTGTTGGAACAATAGGCCAACACATATCCCAGCATTGTGTTCCATATCGCCAAGCAAATGAGGGCAAGAATTAGCAGCGGCCATTTACTGGGTATTTTCAGCAGCAATCCGACGACAATCAACATCGAACCGAGGGTATCTGCTACCGAAAGACTGTGCATTTTATACAAAACCGATCGCTTACCGAGCAGGTAAGAAGTACCCCAAAACCAAAAAACAATTCCTATACCGATGCAGGTATAGCTCAATACATCTATTACAATCATGCGTCACTAATACGTTTGATTATCTGTGCCAACAACATCAATCCAGCATTACCCACACTCAGGATAATCGCCGCCACCACACCGATCATCCAATCATCGCGCCAAACGGATATAACCAGAGCGATGATTGCCGTCTTCGTCGAAATACTGGCAAAAGCCAACATTGTCTGCCAGATATCCTCATCTTTCCATACCTCGTACATGGGTATGAGCAGAGCCAAAATCATCAAAATTAAAATCAAGTTGTTCAAATTGTTCAATTGTCTGCCCTCCTGATATTTTCTGACTTACCTAAATCGGAATTGTTGATTTCTCTCTTCTCTTCCTCTGCGTTCTCTGCGCCCTCTGCGGTTAAAAAATCCGAAAAAAACTTCAGCTAGTTACTAGAAGTCCGTCGCACCCTATGCACCTCGTAAAAACCCTCTTCGTGATATTTCACAACAATTGTTTTAGGTGTAAAAGTGATCAGAAAGACATCGAGGAAGATTAACAAGGGCGAGCGGTGATTTGGCACTTTTTCCATAATCACATCTTCGTGTCTGTGGGGACGGAAGATAAGTTCAAAAGATTCTATATAAGCGATCGGAATCGCTATCAAGATTTTACGAAACACATCAAACCACTCCCTTAACGGTTCCGGGGGCGAGTAGCTGCGCGGTAATACCAAAGCGATGACAATGCCGATCGCAATATTTGCCAAACTAAAATCAGCAGTCAGCAGAAACCAGATGGTAAGTCTCAATATCAGATGTCCAATCATTTCGGTAATGCCATCCAGAATAGTAGAAGCGAAATCAGACTCATAAAACCGACCAAATGATCGAATTGTTCCAGCATACGCGGCAGTTTGATTGCCGTGCGTTGAAAAATCAAGAAATACGCCAACCAACCAACGCCGATAGTGCCGATCGCCTTGAGCATATTTTCCAGCGTATAAGCCTCAACATACACCGCATTAGCTGCAATCAATCCACCGATTAATAACAGCACCGCAGGCCAAAAACCGGGTTTTGCTTCTGCTTTGCCGCCGCGAGGTAGAAAGATGAATTTAGCAAATACAATTGCGGTTCCCACTGCTGCGACATTCATCGCGATCGTTTGCCAAGGTAGCAAATTTTTCAGCGTCAACATCTTCGCGCCAAAGCCAACCAAAAACGGAAAGCCAGAGATTGATAAACTAGCGATAACTAAGGCTATCCAGATTTTGGTATCGATCGGCTTTTGTTTGAGATCCTGAAAATTGCGACTCGGTAAAGCACCAGCAATTAAGAATAGCGCTGATTTTACCAAACCGTGAGCCAGCGCATAAAATCCGCCCACTTCGGGCACAGCGAGAATCCAGCCTAGTTGCGAAATTGTGCTAAACGCCAGCATCCGTTTAGTATCCTTTTCAAAGATGGCATAAAACACGCCCATCAGCGCTGCTCCGACTCCGAAAATCTGAACTATGGGAGCCACCTCCTCCACCATCAGCGCGCAGCGCACGAGGGGATATACCCCGGCTTTGACGACAATTCCTGACAGCAAAGCTGACACCGGCGTTTCTGATTCCGAGTGAGTTAAGGGCAGCCACAACCCGGAAACAAACACACCTCCTTTGACCAATAATCCCATAAAAATCAGAGCGATCGCCTCTGGAGGTGCTTTAGCCAATCCGGCAAAACTAAAGGAATAACTTGCCTTATAAACCAGCACGGCACCGACTAGATAAAACAGCATCGCGGTGTTGCTGATAAATAGATAGCGCAAGGCTACCCAAATCGATCGATCGCTGCGAGGATAGGAAATCAACAGAAAAGCTGCAATCCCGCTGACTTCTAATCCGACATATAAACTGATAAAGTCCGTAGAAGCAAAGGCCGCATTCAAGCTGCCGTGCACCATCAGAATTTGTGCGTAAAAAAATGCCGACTTATCTGTGGGCCAACAGTATATAACAACCGCTGCCGTGACTAAGGCGTTGGTTAAGATAAAGTAGCCGCTCAAGCGATCGACTAGCAAAGTCACGCTGAAATGATCCAGCAACTCCAGCGTCACCGCTGAGGGCATCGCAAAAAGCTGGAATGCAAAAGCCGCAGATACAATCGCTCCCAATAGTGCGAGATACTTGTCAAGCTTGGGAATCAAATAAATGATAAACCCGATAAAAAACGGAAATCCAATCCAGGCGATCGTCAGGGTATTCATCAGAAAAGTTTCGGTAGTTTTGGAGGGTGGATCTCAGTTTTGCAAATATATTCGTAGGGGCGAAGCACCTGACGGCAGTAAATCTCTGGTAATCACTAATAAATTATCTGCCGTTAGGTGCTTCGCCCTTACAAAATTGAGATGCACCCGTTTTGGAAACCCCATCTCTGGAAGAGCGGGGAGTATTAAGGCGTGTTATTCATCTCAATTTGGTTGCATTCCAATGTCGGATTATCCCGTGCCAGCTTCATCACACCTACCAGCATTAAGGCTTGAATCGAAAAGCCGATCACGATCGCCGTTAAGATTACCGCCTGGGGAACCGGATCGGCGTAGGGGACATTTTTGCCTTTTGCAATAATTGGTGTCAGCCAGCCATCTCGCGCTGCTACCACCACATAATAGGCGATAACTCCTGTACTCATGACATCCATGCAGACGATTTTCATGATCAGGTTCTTTTTCAAAATGATCCCAAAAAAGCCGCAAAATACTGTTGCCAATACCAATGCTTCTAACATAGAGATTTCCTGTTAAATAAGGGCGTTTTATTACTATCTTTGAAGGCAACTATATTATTTCTAATCTGCCGTTTTATTTTTCCGCGTTGTAGACAATCCCGTTGGGAAGACGGGGGATTGTTAGTCTAATGAGCGCTCTTGAATAGAGCTGGTTGCCAGGTATTTTAGAATAATAATGGATAGGCGGTACTTCATGCAATAAATTTTCTCAGAACCCAATGAGTGCTCCTACTCAGGCTGGTTGCCAAGTATTTTAGAATGATAGTTGGTATCAGGTACTTAATGCAAGAAATTTTCTCAGCTCGAACCTGCTGAGTTAGCTAATCCTCTGAGAAAGACGGGTTAAGCGGGGTGAACCTCAATAAATTCAGTCATTTCGCAAAGCTGCGATCGGATCTAAGCGCGCCGCATTCCTCGCCGGTAGCACTCCAGCCAGCAAGCCCACAGTAAAGGATAGCCCAAAACCGGCCCCGATCGACCATACAGAAATTACAAACGGAAAACTAAATGCTGTGGCTGCTCCAAAGGCGATCGCAATCCCCAAACCAATACCCGCCGTACCCCCCACCGTCGAAACCAAAATTGATTCAGCCATGAATTGAATCAGAATAGCTGCATTAGTAGCGCCTACAGCTTTGCGAATCCCGATTTCCTTAGTGCGCTCCACCACAGACACCAACATAATATTAGCAATGCCGATGCCGCCAACTACCAGCGAAATTCCGGCGATCGCTCCCACCATCACCGTAAACAAACCTACCACATTGCTAAAAGTATTAACGATCTCAGTTTGATTTACAACCCTAAAATCATCCGGTTGCGGCGGATAAATATTGTGGCGCAAACGCATGATATTTTCCACTTGAAATTGAGCATCAGCCAAATCCGATTCCCCGCTAGTTTGCAGCCAAAAACCAGAAATTGCAATTCCAGCCAAAGAATTTCTCCCCACAATCCTAGCCGACATATTTTTCAGGGGAATATACACGCGATCGTCCTGATCCGTACCCCCTACCGACCCCTTGGGTTCCATCACTCCAATCACCTTGTAGCGCCCTCCCTGAATGCGAACATCAGCCGATAGCGCGTTAGCACCGGCTCCAAAAAGCTCGTCCCGCACCTTAGAACCGAGGACAACTACCGGCTCAGCAGCATTCAATTCATCCTCATTAAAAAACCGTCCTGCTTGAGGTTGAATGTTCTTGACATCGGGATAATTTAAATCAGTTCCCAAGATAGAAGTAGATGAATTTTGCCCGCCGTAAACAACTTGCACTTGGCGCTGCAAAAAAGCCGAAATCGCCTTAACTGCCGGTGCTTGGAGGCCGATCGCCTTTGCGTCATCCCAAGTTAAAGTAGAAGCAGAACCGCTACCCTGACTCACACCGCCCGATCGCGAAGCACCGGATAAAACCAACAGCACATTTGTCCCCAAAGCCTTCAACTGTTCCTCGGTAGACTTTTGCACCCCCTGTCCCACCGAAGTAATCGCAATTACCGAAGATATGCCAATAATCACGCCCAACATAGTCAAACTGGTACGCAATTTATTATTCCACAGCGCCTCAGTCGCCATGAACACAATTTGAACGTTCGAGATTTTCTTAATAACTGGGGGAGTCTTTAATTTCATGTTATTTGTTATTGGGCATCGGGCATCGGGCAATTAAAACTTTCTTCCTTCTTCCTTCTTCCTTCTTTCTTTTCCTCCTTTGCGCCCTTCGCGCCTTCGCGGTTCAATAAAAAAATTCAAAACCCTAACGCAAACGACTTCCACCCCCCGGTTGCAAACCCGGAATTCCGCCCGATGACGGATTTTGAGATTTAGGCCGCAATCCCGGCGGGAAACTAATAAAAACCTTTTCATTTCCCTTCAAGCCCGATCGCACTTCCGTCCGATCATCAACCGTCATCCCAGTCTTAATCGGAATAAAAGTCGGCTTCCCATCTTCACCACCCGGAACAAACACCCCAGTTTCCCTTTGTTGGCGGACAATTGCCGCAGTCGGGACAACCAAAACATCCTTCAATTCACCGGCTTTAAACTCCACATTCACATTCATTCCCGATCGCAACATCTTCTTTTTGTCATCAACAATCGAAGCTTTCACCTCAAAACTGGTAACATTTTGTTGGACGATCGACTGAGGCGAAATTTGAGTAACTTTCCCTGTAAAAGTCTTTCCCGCAAAAGCATCAGCTTGAATAGACGCATTTTGGCCGAGGCGGATTTGAGCAATATTGCTTTCTGCGACATTAGCCACAACCTGATTTTTGGCAGCTAAGGACAAAATTGAAGAAGAAGTCGCCGAAGACACCGCGCTACCAGCCGTTGTCGGTGTCACAAAAGCGCCCGGATCGGCATATTTGCGGGTGACGGTGCCGCTGAAAGGAGCGCGGATCTTGGTATCGTCAATCAAGGCTTGGACGGTTTGGAGGCTGCCTTGGGCGGAGAGAACTTGGGCGCGGGCGATCGCGATTTCTTCGGGGCGAGCACCTGCTTCAATTAATGCCAAAGCTTGCCGTTTTTGCTCGACTGCTGCTTCGGAAGCGGCGATATCTTCCGATCGCGCCCCCGATCGCACTCCTGCCAAAACTTGCCGTTTTTGCTCGACTGCGGCTGCTGCTGCGGCGATATCTTCCGGGCGAGCACCGGCTTGAATTAGCGCCAAAGCTTGCCGTTTTTGCTCGACGGCGGCCCGCGCTGCTGCGATATCTTCCGGGCGGGAACCCTCGCGCAGCAAAGCTACAGCTTGTTGGGCTTGCCTGACTTGAGTTTGAGCTCGATCGCGCGCGGTGCGAGAAGTATTCACAACTTGGAGAGATATTGCTCCCGATGTATACAGTTCCTGATTTCTTTGAAAGTCTTCTTCAGCCTGATTTTTGGCATATTCGGCATCCCTGAGTTTAGCTTGCGCTTGGGCGATATCTTCGGGGCGATTGCCTTTGAGCAATTTTTGGAGAGTTGCTTGCTGTTCGGCTAATTGCGCCTTGGCGACAGCAATATCCTGGCTGCGATTCCCGTTGAGCAATTTTTGCAGGTTTGCTTGCTGTTCGGTTACTTGCGCTTCGGCGGCGGCAATATCCTGAGTTCGATTACCGTTGAGCAATTTTTCGAGACTGGCTTGCTGTTCTGCTAATTGCGCCTTTGCTGATGCAATATCTTGGACTCGATTACCGTTGAGCAATTTTTGCAGGTTGGCTTCGGCTGAGGCGAGTTGTCCGCGATTTTGGGTAAGTTGGCCTTGCAGGTTGGAATCATCCATTTGGGCGAGAATCTGTCCTTGTTGAACGCTGTCTCCTTCTTTGACGAGCAAGCTTTTGAGCACTCCTGAAGTTTTGGGGCTGACGTTAACGCTGCGTTCGGGTACAATTGTGCCGTTTGCTGAAATGGCGATCGGCAAATTCACTTTTTCGACAGCAACGGTTTTTTCCTTGCGTCTACTTTGGCGCTGCGATTTGACGGCGAATTGGCTGTAAGCTGTGTAGCCGACTCCGGCGAGCAATCCGGCGGCGAGGATCCCGCTTACCCACGGACTCAGCTTTTTTTTAATCTGAAACTGCTTTAGGAAGTACATATAAATTTAGACCGATCGGGCGTCTGTTCAATTTAGACCGATCGGGAACACAAAAGGTTCAATTGAAGTCTGATTGTGTTTTTTGGGTTGTGTTATTGTGTCGGATTATTTTGGACGATCGGGAAATCAGCTACGATTAATTGAGAATCTCGATCGATGAGGAACGCAGACATGATCGTTCAATTAGAGTTGCCGCCGGAGTTAGAAAGTCAACTGTCTACTGAAGCCTTGCGACTAAACCTACCCTTATCTGAGTACATCCTACGTGTTTTATCGATGGGACAAGTTCTGAACAACCCACCTAAAACTGGAGCAGAGCTGGTTGCTTACTGGCAAAGCGAAGGAGTCATCAACTCACGACCAGATATCACCGATAGTCAAGCCTATGCTCGAAACCTGCGCCCTGATGCCCCAAACACGGACACAGGAATAATAAACGCTAATGTATCTTTTAGACACTGATTTTTTATATCAATTCCAACAGCGCCGGAATCACAAGCGAGGAAACGGCACTGCCGTTTCCTGATTTCGGGTAATATTAATTCCGATGCAATTGGCAACGATATTAATTGATATTCCACGGGTGTGAAGCAGTCGTTTGAGATCCAAAACTCACAGTATCAAACTCTAATTAACAACATTTAATCCCAATATATTATGAATTCCTTTGAAGTTTCTGAATTTCCGAAATCAAGATTTGCCACATTTGATGTGGGGATAATTGGCAGAAAAAAACATCATATAATTGCACTCTTGGAAATTGATGTAACAGCAGCCAAAGCAAAAATTAAAGATCAGCTTAAATCCGGCAGAGATATAGGTTTCACTGCTTGGTTACTTAAAGTTATTGCTACGACCATTGAAACTCATAAATACATACATTCGATTAACTATAAAGGCAGAAAACAAATAGTTTTTAATGATATTGATATTTCAATACCAATCGAAAAAGAAGTAGACGGTATACAAGTTCCCCTCGCAACAGTAATTAGAGAAGTGAACAAAAAATCAATTGATGAAATAAATTCTGAAATCAAACAAGCAAAAAACAAAAATGTAAATTCCGAAGAAGATTATGTTCTCAACGAAAGTGAAAATAAGGGAAGTAAAATATTTTTTAATCTCCCTCAGTTCATGAGGTTAATTATATGGAAGTTCATTCTGATAAATCTATTTACAAAGAAGAAAAACATGGGAACGGTGATTGTTACAAATATTGGAATGTTTGGGAAATTTCCAGGATGGATTATACCCAAGAGCATTCACAACCTTTGTTTCGGTGTTGGAACAATAATGAAAAAGCCCTGGATTAGTAATAATATGATTGCGATTAGAGATATAATGCATTTAACAATATTGTTCGATCATGATGCTGTTGATGGTTCTCCTGCAGCAAAGTTTACAGATGCACTCGTGCGAAATATTGAGAATGCAATAGAATTATAAGAAAATTGGGTTAAAAACCCCGTCATTTTAGGACGACTTTTTTCCATTTTTAAGTAAAATAACTAATCCATATTAACAAATGTCAATAAGGGGATTTTTCGTGGGGGTCGGGCGGGTTTATTTAACCTATCTGCAACTCGATCGGCTGTTGGCGAACCCGCCCCTACAGGCTACTGAGAATGGTGCCCGAGCTCAGATCGATCGAACTTGTCAAAAGTTCGTTAGCGAAGCCCTCGAAGAGGATCGCCCATTTCCTTGACAAACAGCAACCGCCCCCAACTCTGCAACCGCCGCCTCCGGGCCCACGAGAGAAATATACGGTTCTCCAAAATATTTCTTAGCAGCTTCCTGCGCTTGCGAAGCTGTCACCCGCGCAATTTCTGCTTGAAACTGTTCGTCAAATTTAACTCCCAATCCCAAAATTTCGTACCAGCCTACAACTTGAGCAATTTGCGAATTAGTTTGTTTTCCTAAAGCATATTGACCGAGCATTTTATTCTTGCAAGCTTGCAATTCTTCTTCGCTTAGTTGGGTACTGGCAAGCCGATCGACCTCTGCGCGCAATCCATCAAAAGCAGTCGCCGTATTTTCCGGCGCAGTACCCATGTACACCACAAACTGCGCCGCATCTAAGCGCGTCGCGTAGAGCGCGGAAACATCGTAAGCCAAGCCCCGCTTTTCCCGCAATTCCACAAACAACCGGCTCGACAAACCGTTACCCAAATAAGTATTCAGCAACTTAATCGCTGCGTAATCGGGATCTTTGACACAGGGTGCGAGGTAGCCCAGCATAATCACTGATTGTTGGGTATCTTGCGCCTTAACGACGGATTGAGGGGAAGGTAGGAGTGGGGATAAAGCTAAAGTTGGCAGGGGCGTTAAAGGCGCTTTCCAGTTGCCAAAAGTGCGATCGATCAGGGCGATCGCATCTTCGGTCGATATTCGGCCGGCTACAGAAATAACTACATTATCGGGACGGAAATAGGTTTTGTGAAACTGTTCGAGCTCGTTTCTAGTTAGCTTGGACATGGTATCTTCCGTGCCCAAGGTAGAGAAAGCGTAGGGATGATCCTTATACATCGCGTGCCGCAATTGCTCGAAGGCGATCGCAAACGGCTGTTCTTGTTGCGATCGAATTGCTGATATAGCGATGCGTCTTTCCAATTCGACTTCTGCTTCCGGGAAAGTGGGCGATCGCATCAATTGGGCAGCCAACTCCAAAATGTCCTGAAAATCCGCAGAAACCGTCTTCAAACTGAGTAAAAAATAGTCTGTAGTAGAATCTGCACTCAACCTCGCTCCTACCGATTCTACACGTTCGGCAATTTCTAGGGAAGAAAGGCGATCGGTTCCTTTCGTCATTACCGCCGACAGCAAGTGACACAATCCTGCTTGTTCCGGCTGCACGCAGCGGCTGCCGGCCCGCAGGAATATCCTAGCTGCAATAATATCTGCTGCTGAATTTTCTGCTGCTAAGACAACCATACCGTTGTCTAAAACCGTGCGCTGAATTTCATTTTTCATGATTAATTTAGTTAGTAATTGGGAATCGGTAATGGGTAATTCGTAATTCGTAATATCAATTCCGGCTGCGCTGGAACGAAAAGCTTTCGACACGGCGCGAAACCCCTTGGACTGCGCCAGATGAATTGTAGGGACACGGCGCGAAAGCCGTGTCCTGATTTCGGGTAATCTTAATTCCGATGTTACCGGAATTGATATAATTACTCGATCGCCATTTTTCTATTTTCCATTTGCATTTTGTGTTGATGTGATAGCGGACAGGGCCCGACACGCAACATCTAAATATAACAACATCTATCCTGTAGGGTGCGCCGCCAGCACACAGAACCCCCGACAAACGGCCAACATCTATCCGGTAGCAAAAATATTTATATTCACCAGCAATGGCGCTCAGACTGGTTTGAGTACCACGGCCGCATAGTGGCGCGGAGAGAGATATTGTTGAGCTAGGCGCTGGAGGTCTGAGGGCTTAAACGACTGAATCCTGGTAGGATAGCTGAGGGCTAGTTCCGCAGTGGCGATCGTACTGTAATACCCGTAAAGACCCGCTAGCTGTCCCGGCGTTTCGATGCTGAAAGCAAAATCGTTGCACAGCAAACGCTTGCAGCGAATCAGTTCTGGCTCGGAAACCGGCTCAGACTGCAATTCCCAAAGCCTCTGGCAAATTCGAGCTTCTACCTCTTCGAGATCCTCGGCTTCCAAGACTGCACTTATCGTAAATAAACTCGATTCCCGCTGCAGCGAAAAAGAACTCTCGATCGCCTGTACCAATTGTAATTCTTCCCGCAGTTCCCGCACCAAACGCGAAGTCCGCCCGTCTGCGAGCAACACCGACAGCAAATCCAGGCCGCAAGCACTTTGCAACTGTTCAACTCCCGGCCCAGTCCAAGCCATCATCAGCCGCGCTTGTTCCAATCGGGGGAGACGCAGTTCTTGACGGCGAATTTCTACCAGCGGCGGTTCTGCTTCTGCGGTTAATTTGGGACAATCCCACCTGTCAGAAAACTGCTCGAATGCTTGGAAGGTAACTTCTCGGGCTTGTTCTTCATCAATTCCGCCAACTATCACCACAGTCATATTTTCCGGCTGATAGTGAGAACGGTGGAAACAGCGCATTTCGTGGGGAGTTCGCGACATCAGCAACTCTTGGGTACCGAGTACCGATCGCCTGTAGGGATGCCGCTGGTAAACTGTTTCCATCATTGCTTGGAAACCCAGCCAATCGGGGTCATCTTGAGCTTGGCGAATTTCTTCTAGCACCACATCTCGCTCGCGATCGAATTCTGCATCGGGAATTGAAGCCCGCAGCAGCAATTCTGCCAGAGGCTGCGCTGTTTCTGCTAAATAATCCGCCCCAGCATTGACGAAAAAATGGGCGTAGTCCTGACTTGTAGCTGCATTCGCCACACCGCCGCGGTTTTCGATTACCTGGTCGAATTCTCCAGGGGCGATCGAATCCGTCCCTTTAAATATCATGTGTTCTAAAAAATGAGCCATTCCCGACCAAGAATCCGGCTCCAGCGTAGCGCCAGCCCTCACCCACACGTCTAGGGCGACCACCGGTGTGGCCGACATCCGCTGGTGAATGACCGTTAACCCATTATTCAGCTTCCAGACATTGGCTGGGAATTCTAAAGCAGTGAGCAGTTGAGACAAGCTAGTTATTCTTAAACTTTAGTTAACTTCGGCTGCAACTATGTTAGCGCTTTCAGCTTCAACAATTGGGGTGAATTGATACAAATTTAGAATTTCAAATTTTAACTCTCAAATCTAATCAACTCAATTTATTACCATTTTTAGCTCAAAAAGTCAATAGGTTGTGCGGGATATTAATGAATCAGTCGCCAGAAAGAGGGAGTTATCGGAATATTTCCATAAATTAAAAGATGTAAGAACACTAAAGACATCGAGAGGAGAAACGACAGATGGTAGCTACCCTTGAAGATACCAAGCGCCAAGCGATCGCGATGAAATTAGCAGACATGAAAGCGCTGCAAAACCTGCTGATCGCCAACGAGCAATTGTTCATCAACTCCTGCAACGACTCCGAACTGTGCGATCGCTTCCGGGATATGCTTGAGGACGATCGCAAAAACATGGGCGTATTAGAAACCACGATCGTGCAATACGGCATTCAAGCTGAACCGAAAGAAACCACCACCAAAATGATTAAAGAAGTTCAGAAACTTATGGAAGGTTCTGAGCTCACCCTGTTTGAAAAAGTCGGTCAGCACGAACTGCTCAAACACAAACAAACAATGGCCGGTTTGTTAATTCACAAAGCCGCTCAAGTAGTCGGCGCAGACATCGAAGCCGCCATTACTCCCCTCAACACAATTAACTTTGAAAACCGCGCTCACCAAGAACAACTCAAAGGAGTTCTCGAAATTTTAGGAGTGCGCGAACTAACAGGCAAAGACCCCGACCAAGGCGTTTGGGCCCGCGTTCAAGATGCGATGGCAGCCATGACCGGTATCATCGGCGGTGCCGTTACCCGCACCAAAGAGGAGATGAACATCACCGAAATCATCTCGATGGATCACCGCAAAGTCGATACCCTATTTATGGAAATCGAAAAAACCGACGATCCGCAAAAACTCCAAGAATTCTTCGGTCAGTTGTACAAAGATTTAAGCGTACACTCCGAAGCCGAAGAACAAATTGTTTATCCAGCAGTTCGCAGCTACTACGGCAACACACAAGAACTGTACGACGAGCAAGCAGAAATGAAGCAAATGCTCGCCCAAATTAAGGCTCTGAACCCCAGCGCCTCTAATTTCAAAGACCAAATCAAACAGCTCAAAACCGCCGTACAAGACCACGTGCGCCAAGAAGAAAACGATATGTTCCCTCAAATTCGCCGCAACCTGAGCGAAGCGCAAATGGAACAAATGGCTACTCAATTCAAATCAGCCAAAAGCACGATCCAGCAAGAAATGGCTAAGATGAGCTAATTCAGCAGCGAGCTAATTTCAACTCGGGCCGAGCTAGAAAATAGCTAAACTGCAACCTATCAATCCCGCTACCAAGGTGGCGGGATTACTATTTTTTGTAAAAAACAATATATACAGCGTATTCCAGGTTTGTGAAGTGTAGGGACACGGCAGTGCCTATTGGTGTCAACTTAAGCCTAAAACGCTTGACAAATCTGGGTTTTACGCCAAGTCTAGATCCCCCTAAATCCCCCTTAAGAAGGGGGACTTTGA
>JAUBOG010000617.1:0-3464 GCA_036700105.1 Microcoleus occultus BM001215583 | reverse complement strand
TTCCCCCCTTAATAAGGGGGGACTAAGGGGGGTGAATTTGACTTTTGCAAGAGGTATTTTATGAATGCGGACTAAAGTCCTCACTACAAACCAATCTTTATACTCGTTACCGGGCGATCGCAAAAGCAAGCAGTTAATCTTATTTCTAATCACTTTTGAATCACGATATTATTTCCACTCCCCTTGCAGCATAAAAGCCGCCCTATTATTGGGCGACTTCCATTTTTCTTGCGACATTAATTCCATCTGGGCCGCCCTCAATGCTGCGGCGGGCGCTAACTTTTCTTGCAGCATTTTCTGATAAAACTTTTGCATCAATACAGAAGTTCCTTCATCATCTACATTCCACAAACTCACCCCTACTCGCTGCGCCCCCGCATACATAAACCCTCTGGTTAATCCCACCATTCCCTCGCCTTGAATATTCTGCCCCAGTCCAGTCTGACAAGCACTTAAAACTACTAAATCTGCTGCCAGTTTCAAGTTGAAAATATCCGTAAGCCGCAAGAAACCATTTACAAGATTGCCCTTATCATCCACCATCGACATCAAAATTCCTGACAGTTCGGGATTTTGACTGTTGGCGATGCCGTGGGTGGCAAAGTGAACGATTTGATAGTTGGCTAAATTGCCGTCGGTAGCGGTAGCGCGAGTGGCCGCAAAATCAAATTGTTGAGTTCTCGCAACTGAAGGTACTAAACTTAATATTATGTCGGCTTCTTTGCGAGTAAAAGGCAGGCGTTTGGGCGGCCATGACATATTAGAAGCGCGGCTCGATCGACTTAAACCGAGATTATTTGATTCTAACTTTTCGGTCGTTGCTTGAGTAACCGTACCCTTCACTCGTTCATCATCTAGACTGAAAACCGGATCGGCTAAAATTGCTAAAGTTCGACTTGGCGGTTTTCTGTCCGCGTAATTTTGCCGGAGAATGCCGAGAGTTGAGGCGGAAGGCAAGGTAATAATTTCATTTCGAGCAATTAAGAAATTACTAGCATTTTCTGCTGCTGCCTGTGTCAGTGATAAAGCTGCAAAAGGAGTATAGTGCAGCACGCCGTCGGGAACAATTAATAGGCGTTTTTGTCCTAACTGCGCTGCGGCTGGTTGTAAAATTAACTGACTCAAAGCTGCACTTGCGTCGGCAACTCTTTTGGGTCTTTCTCTGTAGCGGGGGTGAGTTACAGAGTCTCGAAAAGTGCGGGCTGCTGTTTCAATATCGGCGCGTTTGGGAAGTTCGTAGCTGGTGATTCCGGTTGATGTCACAACCCACAAATAACTGCGGTATTCGCCGAGGGAATACTGCAATAAAATCGTATTTTCATCTAGAATCTGTTTTTGAATTTCTGGCAGCGTTAAAGGTTGGGGTTGGGTGAGGGCAGCATAGCGGGGACTGGTGCTGCGAATTTGAGTTTGATTTTGCTGGTATTGTTGCAGTAATTCCCGGCGTTTTTTGTCGATCGCTTCAACTAAATTTGGATTGGGATTGGGGCTACTGACTAATTCTATCCGGCGTTTTTCTGTGGCGTCTAATTGCTGTTGCAAATTCTTTTCTTGTTGCAGCAAATCGGGAGAAATACCCTCGCGAATGTTAGCATTACTTTCTTGGAGGAGTTCTAGGAGGCTGCGGGCGCGAGAACGTTCGCTGGCTTCTAAGGCTTGGCGATCGTAACCGGATTTAGGATTAGTTTTATGCAGTTGCATTAACAAATCGATGTAGAATTCGTAATATTCTTGTACTGTGGCAAAGTACGAGCTGCGAAGTTCTGGACTGGCTATTTTGGTGCGGAGGTTTTCGATGATTTCGATCGAGGATTCAATGTCTTTGAGGGCTTCAGGAAGATTGTTTCGATCGCGTTTGACATAAGCCATGTTGAGAAGGTTGACAGCTTCCACAGAGCGATTGCCTACTGCCCGATTAAGACGAAGGGACTGGCTGTAATACTCTAGTGCTTTCTGTTTGTCTCCCAATGCTGAGTAGACTAAGCCGCTGTTATTGAGGGTGGCAGCTTCCCCAGAGCGATCGCCCACAGCCCGACGCAGGGGAAGGGATTGGCTGTAATACTCTAGCGCTTTGTGTGGGTCTCCCAATAGATCGTAGACTAAGCCGATGTTGTTGAGGGTGCGAGCTTCCTCAGAGCGATCGCCTACTGCCCGAGATAGGGGAAGGGACTGGCTGTAATACTCTAGCGCTTTCCGTGGGTCTCTCAATAGATAGACACTGCCGATGTTGTGGAGGGTGCGAGCTTGCCCAGAGCGATCGCCTACTGCCCGAGATAGGGGAAGCGACTGGCTGTAATAATCTAGCGCTTTCTGTTTTTCTCCCAAATCTGAGTAGACTAAGCCGATGTTGGTGAGGGTGGCAGCTTCCCCAGAGCGATCGCCCACGGCCCGAGATAGAGGAAGGGACTGGCTGTAATACTCTAGCGCTTTCTGCTTGTCTCCCAATTCATCGTAAACTCTGCCGATGTGGGTGAGAATGACAGCTTCCCTGCGACGATCGCCCGCTTCCCGATACAGCTTTAATGCTTCTTCCCATTTGACGATCGCACTTTTTTTAGCTTCTACCGTTCCTTGCTGGTAGAGTTTATCTGCTTCTTCATATAATTTTTGGGCAGCGTCAATACTGTTAGTTTGTGCTGTTTGTGCGACTTTACTAACAGGCATCGCTGCTGCTGGCTGACTTAAGTGCAGCGAAAGTGCCAGTGACATTCCAGCTAAAATCCATTGAGCGCGATCGAACATAACTACCCCCTTTGTATTTACTTCTATCTTAATCTTTAGCTCGCTTGGTGTAAAGGTAGGAAGAAGTGAGGGCGATCAATTTTTTTCCTGAATTGCTAAACTGAGTTAGTAGGTGCGATCGAATCATTTATGAAAAATACAGTGCGATCGGGGTTTTTCGCGGGGATTGGGCGAAGCATTCGGGTATTTAAATTTTGGTCTTTTTTATTTGATATTCGCCCGAATGCTTCGCCCCTACAGGTGGTTGAAATTCGTTTTTTTGTTTGCTTTGCCCATGACCAATTTTCATTTTCCCTCAACCGGATGTTGCCCGTAATAAGGCAAAGCTTCCGACCAATCAGGGCGACTTCCTTTTTGCCACTCCAAATAAGCTAATTCTAAAACACTAGAAACCGACGCACCCAATTCGCTGCCAACTTCAATCAACTGATAAGAATTCGCCCAATTATCCAACTTTTTCTGCCAAGATTCCGCCGCCATTACCGTATCGGGAAACAATTCAGTTAAACCAAAATTACTGTTAACTGAATAAACAGCCCCAAATAATTGCCCCCGCTGTGCAGGCATTTGCAGCGCGATATCATCTCTCAAAAGCCCCCCCTTAGCAAGGGGCGGTTGGGGGGGTTCCGTATTCAAAAGCCCCCCCTTAGCAAGGGGCGGTTGGGGGGGTTCCATATTCAAAAGCCCCCCCTTAGCAAGGGGCGGTTGGGGGGGTTCCGTAT
>JAUBOG010000616.1:0-3481 GCA_036700105.1 Microcoleus occultus BM001215583 | reverse complement strand
ATATAATTTTTTTATATGTTTCAATCCCCTTGCGGGGAAAAATGAATTGCGACCTGGAAACGATAGTGTCCAGCTGACAGTTAGTTCTGCCTGTTTCAATCCCCTTGCGGGGAAAAATGAATTGCGACTTATAGTTGGTGGACACAATCAACACCTTATAAACGTATCAAGACAGTTTCAATCCCCTTGCGGGGAAAAATGAATTGCGACTTAATTAGTAGTGTAACTATTGAGGATTAAAAAATGGGAATCGGGTTTCAATCCCCTTGCGGGGAAAAGTGAATTGCGACGCTTATATAGGTAACGACGACTGGAAATATTTAATGTTTCAATCCCCTTGCGGGGAAAAGTGAATTGCGACAAGAGACAAAAGCAAAACTGATAAAATTGGGTTTACGTTTCAATCCCCTTGCGGGGAAAAGTGAATTGCGACTTGTAGAGTTTGATGCTGATGAAGCAATTGCTAATTTTAGTTTCAATCCCCTTGCGGGGAAAAGTGAATTGCGACAAAAAACATTCAAGATATTTAATATCATTGCCCAAGTCAGGTTTCAATCCCCTTGCGGGGAAAAGTGAATTGCGACAAAAAATGTTATACGATAACAGATATCGGCAAAGGTTTCAATCCCCTTGCGGGGAAAAGTGAATTGCGACTTAATAGTTTGTTCCCATTTCGCCCGAATCATGAAGTTTCAATCCCCTTGCGGGGAAAAGTGAATTGCGACCGTTAAAAGCAATTACTGAGAGGGTCAATATACTATACGTTTCAATCCCCTTGCGGGGAAAAGTGAATTGCGACAGGTTTGTGCTTTACAGACAACTAAACATTGTGTAATGAGTTTCAATCCCCTTGCGGGGAAAAGTGAATTGCGACGTTTAAGTCTAGCCTCTGTCATCTCTTGATTATTTTGTTTCAATCCCCTTGCGGGGAAAAGTGAATTGCGACCAAACAACACCGACAATTTCTGATTATTCAAGTTTCAATCCCCTTGCGGGGAAAAGTGAATTGCGACGGCATAGGTAGAAAATTTGTATCCCCGCATCGGAGTTTCAAGTTTCAATCCCCTTGCGGGGAAAAGTGAATTGCGACTGTTTCTTAACTAAACCGTAGTTCTATCTTTATAATTGTTTCAATCCCCTTGCGGGGAAAAGTGAATTGCGACTCAGCCCTTTTGCGAAAAAGGTGAAAAATCTTTTCATACAGAGTTTCAATCCCCTTGCGGGGAAAAGTGAATTGCGACTTGAAGAAAAAATCAAGAATCATCACTATGAAAAGTTTCAATCCCCTTGCGGGGAAAAGTGAATTGCGACAAACTAAGTGATCTTGCATGGTTAGAACTTTGCTTCAAGTTTCAATCCCCTTGCGGGGAAAAGTGAATTGCGACCCGTCATTTCCGCTGTCTATGGGCTAGGTGAAAATGTTGTGTTTCAATCCCCTTGCGGGGAAAAGTGAATTGCGACCCTCGTTGTGAAAACCTTGCCTAGTAAAGGCTCCAGAAGCGGTTTCCGACCGCCTCTGATGCTGAACTCACTTAGAGGCAAAAATTAGCTGGCAAATATGACTGAAACCCTTACGGGACAAGGGAACGGCCGCCTATACGAGAGAATCGGTGTTTCAGCCATTTAGCGAGGCGGTCGCATAGCTAAATGATTGAACTGCTAAAACACTACTTTAATCTATTTAATTTTCTAGGTACTGGTGCTGTTGATTCGGGTAGTAATTAACACTAGAAGTTAATTTTGGTTTCTGTGGATTTACTACTTGAATTTAGCAATGTGGTCATATTAACCTAAATGTTCCTAGCTGTCAAGTGTCAAAAAAAATACTTTAAACAACGATCGAAGTTGGCGCTTGAGTCACCGGCGGGCCAGAACCCCAAGTTTCTACCTGCCCGATCGCCCGCGTTGACAAAGCATAAAAACGGATGTTATCTTCATCCAAATTCACCCGTCCCCGCAGGCGAGTGCGGAACTCCTCAAACTGACGCTGAGACAGGGCACACTCAAAAACCGAATATTGCACCCAAGTGCCATAACCCGAAAGCAAGTTAAAAACTTTCTGGCGGCGCTTGTCGCAAGGAATATCATAGACAACAACGTACAAGTACATGATTAATTTCTGCTTGGCAAAAAGTCAGGACTTACGGACTCCGACCCAAAAACCGGGTCTTCGATCGAACATGACTGACGCACTCCGCCCAAGAAACCGGGTTTTTTGCCGTTTTTGTGCGCTGTAACGCGTCTTCTGGACCAAAAAACCCGGTTTCCGATCGCCCGTGCGTAAGTTCCGATCTAACGAATTCGATAAGGCTTGTACAAAAGTTCAGGGTTGTAAACAAACTGCTTGTAAGCCTTAACTTGCTGCACAAACAAATCCCAGCGCGGCTGTTTTTCGCCCGAATCAGTTTGAATTTCTTCTTCCATCCGCTGTAAAAAAGCACGGAGAAATTTGGTTCGGCCGGAATCATTCAAGAAACAGCCACTATCGCGGTAAACAAAGTCGAGAGTGGCATCCATGACTTTTGAATTAATCAGCCACAGCACCAAAGAATCGATAATCGGAGCCCGAAACTCTTCGATCAAATCGGAAGCTAAAGCTGCATGGCGTTCGGAACTTTGATGCAAACAAGCTTGATAAGGATCGAGTCCTTGGAGTTCGATCAAACAAAGCAAATGATTCCACAGGACTTGATATCCGAAGCTAAGCATGGCATTAACCGGATTCCCAGGCGGACGGCGGGAACGGGAAACAAATACAAATTCGGGAACCGACAAACATTCGCCAAACGCAGAAAAATAACTAGCTGCCCCGGCTCCTTCCAATCCCATTAAGCGCTGGATGGTTCCAGAACGAGAGGCTTTTTCGCTAAGACATTCTAAGCTTTTAATCGTGAAAGCAACTGTTTCTGAATCTAGGCGTTTTCGCTGGATACGCTGCAAGATCAGGCGGCTATTTTTCAATTTGGCAATGACAATTTGTTTGGCCGCTAATAAACGATGTTCGGATTCGAGTTGCTGTTGATAGCGAGCAAGTTGCCGGTAGCCCCGTTCTATGGGCAAGATGCGTCCGTAACAGTAACCCATGCGCGAAAGATATGCTATGGGGATGTTCCGCCACAAACAAGTGCGAATTGCTTGAGTAGAAATTTGGGATTTACCAAATACAAGAATTTGCTCTAAAAGCGGTATTTGGATTTTGGCAAGGATGGTGTCGCCTTTTTTGACAATGATGTTTTCTTGTTGGAGTGCGAGATAGCAATCTGGTTGAGAAACGTAAAGAGTTTTCACGGTAATTCCTCAAGAATAGCAATAGATATTACCCACAGTCAGGACACGGTATTGGCAATTAGTGTCAATTTAAATTCAAACCCATTCATAGACTGCTGTTTGACCATTAAATCTAGATCCCCCCTAGCCCCCCTTAAGAAGGGGGGGACAAGATTCTTCTCAAAGTCCCCCTTCTTAAGGGGGATTTAGGGGG
>JAUBOG010000615.1:0-3537 GCA_036700105.1 Microcoleus occultus BM001215583 | reverse complement strand
TTTTTTGCCGCTGTTCGCAGGTACAAAAGTTGCAGGCTTGCAATTGCCGCGAATTTTCAAAGTACCAAAAAGTTAAATAAAGGTTAAATAAATGTTTGTATTAGCGCGTGCAGCAGACTTTGCCTCCACGCAGAGGAGGGCGGGCTTGATTGCTGGCTGCGCGAGCAGGTTGATTTGCTGTCGAAGGTGCCGCACCGGCCCTCCTCGCGATCGAGACAGCAGCAGCAAATCAGCACGCGCAGCCCATAAAATTCGCTGCTGTCTTGCTAGGATAAGTGGTTGACGCGATCGGGTCAGTCGATCGACTCGCCCGAAAGTCTTTCCGACCGTTAAAATAAAATACCTAACTGATAAGCTGTTGTGCATCTAACCTGCATCGAGAAAAATGTCCCGGTTGCCGTGTCCGCCTTCCTGCACGGGCGTCTCGACAGGCAAGTTAAATGCCAGGTAGTCGGTATGTCAGTGGTAACGCTAGAGGTTCCGCCGTTCAGCAATTTCACAAAAAATTTTGAGGTTTGTAAGCTATGATGCCCTCCGCTAAACTACTTAATTCTGGAATATTCAAAGGATTATCGCTGCTGTTGCCCCTGACTCTGGCTGGCGCGATCGCCTCTCCCACCTACCCGCAAGCCGGGCCGCCCCGCACTCTTTCCGTGCGATCGGACATTCAAGAAGCCGACTCCAAAACCGGCATCGTCACAGCCCGGGGCAACGTCCAAATCAACTATCCAGCCCGCCAAATCCAAGCAACCGCAGCTCAAGCTCAATACTTCAGCCGCGAGCGCCGGATCATCCTCAGCGGCGACGTTTACGTATTGCAGCAGGGCAACAGCCTGCGCGGCGAAACCATCACGTACCTGATCGACGAAGGGCGGTTTATTGCCCTGCCAGACAAGCCAGGACAGGTAGAATCAGTCTATCTGGTTGCCCCGGAACAAGATGCAGCAGCCCAAAATGCAGTGGGTTCCCAACGTCCAACTACAGCTCCCAGGTAAAAGCCGCTAATAGCAGCGAAATTTCGCGTCGGCAAAAACATACTACTTGGGATAGATGCGAAATTTCGGGCTTTTACAACTAAAAAGTTTGAGTGTGTAGAATATCAACTTGAGACTCGATCGCACAAACGCACAGTCGGAAAATTAGCTGGTAGAAATTGCCTCGGCAATCATGAAAATTGTACTCGAAAATATTCACAAATCCTACGGAAAACGCCATGTAGTCAGTCGCGTCAACCTTTCCGTAGCCCGAGGAGAAATCGTAGGACTCCTCGGCCCCAACGGTGCCGGAAAAACCACCACCTTTTACATAGCAACCGGATTAGAAAAACCCAATCAAGGCACTGTTTGGCTCAACGATTTAGACATCACTAAATTGCCCATGCACCAGCGAGCGCATTTGGGAATTGGCTATCTCGCTCAAGAAGCCAGCATTTTCCAGAACATGAGCGTGCGCGACAACATTTTGTTAGTCCTAGAACAAACTCAAGTACCGCGCTGGGAATGGAAAGAGCGAGTCGATTTCCTGCTGCAAGAATTTCGCTTAGAAAAAATAGCATCCAGTCTGGGAATTCAAATCTCGGGCGGAGAAAGGCGGCGGACTGAACTGGCGAGAGCCTTAGCCGCTGGGCGAGACGGGCCGATGTTCCTATTTTTAGACGAACCGTTTGCAGGCGTCGATCCGATCGCCGTTGATGAAATTCAAACCATAATTGCCAAACTGCGCGATCGCCAAATCGGCATCCTGATCACGGATCACAACGTCCGAGAAACCCTCGAAATTACCGATCGAGCCTACATCATGCGAGACGGCCAAATTTTAGCCTCCGGCGCTGAAGAAGAACTTTACAGCAACCCTTTAGTGCGGCAGTATTACTTAGGCGACAGCTTCGTGCGGTAGTCTTTGATAGTTTGTAGGGTGCGTCGCTTCCTATATCTTGGATAGAAATTGCTTCTTTACAGGTGGCGACGCACCTTACACGAGATATCGCCCGCGATCGTGTGTACCACATATACATGGAATATGCTGTATAAATATCCCAGCCCAGATATCTATAAACCCGCCCCCCCCACTATAAAAACACAAGACTGAATTTTAGAATTGAGAAAGTAAATTTTAACTTGAGGAGCAAACTGCAAAAGCGCCAAAGTATGAAAATAGCAATGTCCAAATCTTTCAATCCCCTCAACTGGCTGCCGAGAATTTCGGTAATGGACTGGTATATTACCAAAGAATTAATCGGCCCATTTCTGTTTGGCGTCGGACTCTTTACCTCCGTCGCCGTCACAGTGGGAGCCTTATTTGATTTAGTCCGCAGAGTAACAGAATCCGGCCTCCCCTACGGCGCAGCCCTAGAAATTTTTCTGCTGCAAATTCCTTACTTCGTAGTATTGGCTTTCCCGATGTCAATGCTGCTAGCAACCTTAATGGCTTACAGCCGAATGTCCAGCGACAGCGAACTCATCGCCCTCCGCAGTTGCGGAGTTAGCGTTTACCGACTGGTAATGCCGGCAGTGATTATGAGTTTAATGGTTGCCGGCTTAACCTTTGCTTTGCAAGAGTTAGTCGTACCCGCCGCCAGCTACAGAGCTACTCTAACTTTAGACAGAGCTCTGAAGCGAGAAAAACCGACATTTCAAGATAGAAATATTATCTACACAGAATTTCGCAAACCCGAAAAAGGCGGCGACGAAACCCTGGCGCGCTTTTTTTATGCAGAACAGTTTGACGGCCAGAAAATGAAAGGTTTAACAATTATCGATCGCTCCACCCCCGGCCTCAATCAAATCGTTTCTTCAGAATCAGCTACTTGGAATCCCTCAGAAAATACCTGGGATTTTTTCAACGGAACCGCCTATATAGTAGCTCCTGACGGCTCTTACCGCAATATAGTTAGATTTCAACACCAACAGTTGAAACTCCCGCGCACGCCTTTAGATTTAGCTGCGAGAGTGCGGGATTTCAAAGAGATGAACATTGCTCAAGCGTCCGAGCGTTTGGATATCATTAAAAACAGCGGCGACGAACCGCAAATTCGCAAATTAAAGGTGCGAATTCAAGAAAAATATGCTTTTCCTTTTGTCTGCATGGTGTTTGGTTTAGTAGGAGCAGCTTTGGGAACTCAACCGCGCCGCTCGGGCCGGGGGACGAGTTTTGGTATTAGCGTAATTGTGATTTTCACTTACTACGTATTTAGTTTCATCACCAGTTCTATGGGCGTAAAAGCTGTTTTGACTCCGGTTATATCGGCTTGGCTGCCAATAATGTTTGGCTTTGGAATCGGCGGATTGTTGTTGGTGCGGGCCGCTGCTAGGTAATAAGCTGTTCGGCATTTAAAGGAGGATAGTAGGGTGCGTCAGCAAATAAGCGTTTCCCATGTATAGTAAGTGTTATAGCTGACGCACCTTACCTGGATCGTTAATGGTTTAAATGCTCCACCGCTTACCAATTCTCGCCTCCAGAAAGCAACAATCATGAGTGTTAGATTTGTTTACGCTCACGCTTCAGGTAGGTGCACTCGCTCCCTCGATTGTCGCTCTT
>JAUBOG010000614.1:0-3539 GCA_036700105.1 Microcoleus occultus BM001215583 | reverse complement strand
TTATCCGTGGGGTCGCCTCCAAAATCTAAAATCTAAAATCTAAAATCGAATGACTGCGCCATCCCGGCTGTAGGGAAGGGTTTTTGCTGGCGATTTTATGTTAGAGTTTTTCTGTTTGGCGAGGAATCGATCGCGCGCGATCGAACTCGCAATTAATAAATTTTTGCCATAAAAAAGCCTCAAACTATTGTCTAGCAATATTTTGAGGGCTTTAAGACCCGGTGGGGCCGCCGCATCAACTATTCTCAACAGAGAATGATGGTTGACGGTAGCGATCGATCGGGTCTAACGCACTAGCAAGCTAAAAATTTAGCTTGAGCGGTTTAGTAGCGGCGGGAGGAGCGGTCGTTGTTGCCCCAGTTACCGCTGTTAGAAGAACCACGTTCTTCACGGGGTTTTGCCTTATTGACCTTGAGGTCGCGACCCATCCACTCAGCACCGTCAAGAGCTTCAATGGCTGCGGTTTCTTCGGCTTCAGTAGACATTTCTACGAAAGCGAAGCCCCGCATCCGACCTGTTTCCCGGTCAGCAGGCAACTGAATGCGCTTTACGGTTCCATACTCTCCAAAAGTTTGGCTGAGGTGCTCCTGCGTTACTTCGTAGGATAAATTGCCGACATAGATTGACATTGAACATTCTCCAGAATCAGAGGGTGTAGAGATTTAAATCCGGAGGAACGCCGATCGAACGAACTGTACTGCCGAAAATAAAGCCTTGTAAAAAGATCATAGCACCTATACGTGCAAACTGCAATTTTCTGGCTCGATCGCTCCCAAACCAGGCTCAAAGCTGAAGGCGCTGCGTAAAATCACCGAATAAATCAGGAAAAATAATGGCTCGCAATTGCTGTTTTGGAGGTGTTGACGGTAAGAACACTGCAATTATGCCTCATCAGCAACGGGCCAGAAACCAGGTTTCTTGACAAAAAACTCGGATTTTACGCCAGTCTGTGGCAAGAAACCAAAGTGTGGAAATGGCTGCTGCTAGATGATTTGTCACATCCCAAAGTTAAAAGCTAGGTCAAGAAGTGACGGCGACGGTGGATTTTGCCCAATTCAATTCCCCAACTTCTGTGGCTACTTCTGCCACAACTTCTGTCGCCGTTTCTGCCCCTACCAGCACCAACTGCACCGCACAAGCTTTTAATTCTGGCTGTTTGGAATCCGGACAGCTTGCAGCATGAGTCATAGCATTGGCTTCAGCACTTTCGGCCCACAGAGAACCCCAGTGCATCGGTACAAATAGCGTACCAGGGGCGATCGCCTTGGTGACTTTTGCCGGAAACTGCGCCTTGCCGCGGCGCGATCGAACTTCCAGCAAATCTCCTTCCTTAATCTTTAATTTGGCAGCATCGCGGGGGTGAATTTCCAAAAACGGATCGGGGTGCAACTGATTGATTTTCTCAGTTCTCCCCGTCCGCGTCATCGTGTGCCAGTGTCCGTAAAGCCTGCCCGTCGTCAGCACAAACGGATAATCCGGGTCAGGGGGTTCGGCCAGTCCCCGGGAGTGATAGGCCGAAAATCTTGCCAATCCATCGGGAGTGTGGAAACGCCGATCGGTGTAAAGCCGTTTGGCTTCTGTGGCTGGAACCGGCGGCTCATTTTCGCGGCAAGGCCACTGCTGCGGGCCTTCTTGACGCAAGTATTCGTGGCTGAGACCTGTGATGTCGCAAGGCTGGCCGCGCGTCAACTGCACGTACTCTTTGTATACATCTGCAACGTTCTCGAAAGCAAAGTGTTCGGCAAAACCCAACCTGCGCCCCACCTCGGCAAAAATGCTCCAGTCGTCGCGGGCTTCTCCCGAAGGAGTGTCGAAACCCGCACAAAGGGTAACGCGACGTTCCGAATTAGTCATCACTCCGGTTTTTTCACTCCACTGCGTTGCCGGCAGCAGGATGTGAGCGTAAGCAGAGGTTTCAGTCGGATTGTAAGCTTCTTGATAAACGGTAAAGGGCGATCGCAGCAAAGCCGCTTTTGTCCGTTCCAAATCCGGCATACTCACCGCTGGATTGGTGGCTGCAATCCACAGCATCTCTACCTCGCCCGTTTCCAAACCGGTAATCATCTCCCAAGCCGTGCGGCCCGGATGCGGCGAAATGCTTCCCGGTGCGATTCCCCAAAACTGCTCGACTTGGGTTCTGTGTTCGGTATTTTTGACCGATCGATATCCCGGAAGCAAGTGAGAAAGTCCCCCCGCTTCCCGCCCTCCCATCGCGTTTGGCTGGCCTGTGAGGGAAAACGGGCCGCATCCGGGCTTGCCGATTTGACCGGTCATCAAGTGCAAATTAATCAGCGATCGCACCTTTGCCGTGCCTTCAGAGGACTGATTCATGCCCATCGACCACAGCGACAGCACCCGCTGCGACTGCTCCCAGTAATCCGCCGCCGTTTCTAAATCGCGCACTGAAATGCCGCAGCGCGAGGCTGCAAAATCCGGCGTGTAGCTGCTAATCACTTCAGCAAAAGCTGAAAAATTCGCGGTGCTTTCCTGAATAAACTCAGCATCTATTACTCGCCTCCGCAACAGCAAATATGCAATTCCGTTCAGCAAATCTATATCCGTACCCGGTTTAATTGCTAAGTGCAAATCCGCAGCTTCAGCAGTCGGAGTCCGCCTCGGATCTACCACAACCATCTTGACATTTGCATTCTTTTTGTGGTACTTTGCTAATCGGTTGAATACGATCGGATGGCACTCCGCTGTATTGCTGCCGATAATAAAAGCGCAATCTGTTAATTCTAAATCGTCGTAACAGCAAGGCGGCCCGTCCGAACCAAAACTTTGAACGTATCCAGAAACGGCTGACGACATACACAATCGAGAATTCGCATCAAAATTATTAGTGCCCAGACAACCTTTGAGCAGTTTCTGAGCAACGTAGTAATCTTCTGTGACGAATTGACCGGAACCGTAAACGCAGATAGCATCTGGGCCGCTGGTGCTGCGAATTGTTTGGATGCGGCTGGAAATTGCCTCTAGTGCTTCGTCCCAGCTAGCGCGGCGGAACGGTTGGTCTAGAGTGTCTCGCATCATCGGATAAAGCAGCCGATCGGTGCGAATCGACTCTGCTACCGTTGCTCCCTTTACGCAAACCATTCCCTGACTCGATGGGTGATTGCGATCGCCCCGGACTTTCCAACTTTGTTTTTTGTCGGGAATAACTTCTAGACCGCAACCTACACCGCAGTAAGGGCAAAGAGTTTTTATAGTTTCCATCTGGTGATTTTAGATGCTAATTTTGAAAGCTCATGGATAATTCGTAATTTGTCATTATAGTAGGAACTGAGAACTCCCGCCAATAATGTATCAATAATTACTCACTTACCGCAAAAATGCTTCTCTGTAGCGGAAAATACCCTGATTTAAAATTAACCGCTACCTGATTTGAACTCCCGCTCTATCTCGCTGGCAGTCAGTTTTTCGCTGCTCCTAAATCCCCTCTCAAATAGAGAGACTTCAAAGGGTGATCTCAATTTTGTAAGGGCGAAGCATTCCGGCAGATAATTTATTAGCGATCGCCAGAGATTTACTGCCGGAAT
>JAUBOG010000613.1:0-3542 GCA_036700105.1 Microcoleus occultus BM001215583 | reverse complement strand
GGGGGGCTAGGGGGGGTGAATTTACCGGGCGTGAATGGGGATGTTCGGCACCCGAAGCATTTACCAAACGCCTCGCCCAAATGCAAATTGTGCTGCAAAACCAAGACAACCGCGAACACGACATCCTCGACTCCGACGATTACTATCAATTCCAAGGCGGAATGACGGCTGCAATTCGCAATTTGCAAGGCAAAAATCCTGCAACTTATTTCGGAGATAACTCGATTCCCGAAAATCCCAAAGTGCGGCAACTGCGAGAAGAAATTGCGCGGGTTTACCGCAGCAGGGCTGTCAATCCGAAATGGATAGAAGGGGCGATGCGACACGGTTACAAAGGTGCGTTTGAAATTGCCGCAACTGTTGATTTTTTGTTCGCTTACGATGCTACGGCAAATTGCGTTGAGGATTTTATGTATGAAGGAATCGCCGAGGCTTACATTTTTGATGAAAAAGTGCAGGGATTTATTCAAGCCAACAATCCTTGGGCGCTGCGAGATATGGCGGAAAGATTGTTAGAAGCCCGCCAGCGCGGGTTGTGGGAGAGTGCCAAGCAGGATACTCTTGATAAATTGCGGTCGATCGCCCTGGAAGCCGAAGCAGTCATCGAATCCCACACGGAGATACGCTGACGCAACAGCGACGGCGGGAGACTTCAGACCGTTTGCGGTAATATCTAGTAATGTTTCCCGATCGGTGAAAGTGTATGATTCGCCGCTACATTGTTAACCTCAGCACTAGCATCTTTCAACGCGCCGGCGCCGCTGTCGCTTTACTAGCCTTAACAGTCGGATGTTCGTCAGCGAAGCCGCCGAACACCGCAGCACCATCGGGTTCCATCGAATCCGCAGTGCTAGCGCAGCCGCCAACGTCTGTGTTAGCTCAAAACCCCAACAAAACCAAAAAATCCATCAGCGTTCCCTCATGCCCCGAAAACGATGGCTTCACGGAGTCAATTAACTTTGCCACCCAAGCTTCAAATTTGGCTCAATCAGCCAATTCAAAACAAGACTGGGATGAAGTAGCCGCGTTGTGGGTGCAAGCCGTGGCTTGGATGCAAGCGGTTCCCCCCGGCAGTCCCAGGCGGGCGTTTGCTGAGAAAAAAGTGGTGGAATACATGAAAAATCTGGTTTATTCCCAACAGCAAGCGGGGGGAGCCCGATCGATCTCCAGTACAGTCAGCTTCAGCAGCGATTTGCTCGACGAACAGCTAGAACTGTATTTATCCTACGTTGCAGCGGTCGGCCCGCCAGACGTTTTGATCGTCGGCAGTTCCCGGGCTTTGCAGGGTGTCGATCCCAAACAGCTAAAACAATCTTTGGCCGAAAGGGGCAGTTCGGGCTTAAAAGTATTTAACTTTGCAGTCAACGGCGCAACTGCACAAGTAGTTGACTTTCAACTGCGGCGGCTCTTGAAGCCGGAGCATTTGCCTCAAATGATTGTCTGGGCGGACGGCGTGCGCGCATTTAACAGCGGTAGGGACGATCGCACTTTTAATTCGATCGTCGGTTCTGAAGGCAGCAAACTTTTAGCCGCAGGCGTTCGCCCCAAACTGCCGTCGGATGAACCGGATGTGATTCCCCAGTGTTTCAGATTCCCGCAGCCGTGCGCCAACAACACTTTCCGCAAAGCATTTGCATCTGTCGATCGACCTTTCAATGGCGGGCAAAAAGCCCACTCCACGCTCGAATTCATGTCTGCTGGAACACGCATCAGGCCCGTTGCCGCTCAATACCTACCGCTATCTGCACCAACAACAGTCGCCATCAGACAAGTCAACACCTTGGCAGATTCGATCGACTCCAACGGATTCATGCCCATGTCGGCCCGGTACAATCCCAACACTTATTATCGAGAACGGGCTTACGTTTCTGGTAGGTTCGATCGGGATTACGAAGACTTCAACCTCGGAGGAAAACAAGCCAAAGCTTTCAATTCAGCAGTAGCATTTATCAAATCTCGCAAAATTCCCCTAGTTTTCGTCAATTTGCCCCTCACCGACGACTACTTAGACCCAACTCGCCGGTGGGCCGAACAGCAGTTTCGGCAGCGAATGCAGCAACTCTCCCAGCAAAAAGGCTTCGCTTTCCGCGACTTGTCGCAGCGGTGGCCCAACCGCAACGACTATTTTGTCGATCCCAGCCACCTCAACCGTTTTGGGGCGATCGCGGTTTCTCGCCTGCTCGCAAGCGACACCAGTCTTACTTGGCCGCGCCCCAAATCCCGAAGCAGCGACGGGTAATACAATTTTCGATTTTCGATTTTCGATTTTTGTATTGAAGATTAAAGAATTGGGAATTTCTCGTTTCTAGGCTTTGTTGAGGAACGCAGATGCTTGGGATCTGCCTCCCAATTCTCAAGAATAGTTTAATATCTAAAATGATGTCCGAAATCAATTTGCGCGATCGAACATTTTGAGATTTTTTAGTTCAGTCTAGAATCCCAAATCCCAAATCCCAAATCGGAAATTAATTGTGCAGTTAAAACAAGTAATTATCGCTCACAAAGCCCGAGATCCGCTGAGCCAGCGCTGGGCAGAACAATGTGCCCGGCAGTTAGAAAATCGCGGCTGTCATGTTTTGATGGGGCCGAGCGGCCCCAAAGATAACCCCTATCCAGTGTTTTTAGCTTCTAGCAACAGCCCGATCGATCTAGCTGTGGTGCTCGGCGGCGACGGCACTGCTCTGGCTGCGGCGCGAAATTTAGCTGCTGACGGCATCCCGATTTTGGCCGCCAATGTGGGGGGACACCTGGGTTTTTTAACTGAATCTTTTGACGATTTCCAAAATACTGAAGAAATTTGGGACAGACTCGCCGAAGACAGGTATGCCGTGCAGAAACGGATGATGTTGCAGGCGGCGATTTTTGATGGAAATAGAACTAATCTCGAACCGGAGAGCGATCGATTTTTGGCCCTCAATGAAATGTGCATCAAACCCGCTTCTGCCGATCGAATGCCGAGCTGTATTCTAGAAATGGAAGTTGACGGCGAAGTCGTCGATCAATATCAGGGCGACGGCTTAATTGTCGCAACTCCCACCGGTTCGACTTGCTACACCGCATCTGCCAACGGGCCGATTATCCACTCAGGCATGGATGCGATCGCCGTTACTCCGATTTGCCCTTTGAGTTTATCCAGCCGCCCAGTAGTTTTGCCCCCCGGTTCTGTTGTCAGCATTTGGCCCTTAGCCGATTACGAACTCAGCACCAAACTCTGGACGGACGGCATTTTAGGTACTGCAATTTGGCCCGGACAGCGCGTAGACGTGCGGATGGCAGACTGCGAAGCCAAATTTATCATTTTGCGGGAAAACTATTCTTATTACGGCACTTTGAGGGAAAAACTTCAGTGGGCCGGAGCCCGAATTCGGTATCACAACAACCACCGCAATTAATCCCAAATCAACCACCGTTAATTATTAATAAATTCTGCTATTTTACAGGCAAAACCCAGCTTCCCCAACCCATAAAAACTCTGTTAAGATGACTCAATAGAACTCTTGCAAAAATATAATGCACCCCACCCCAACCCTCCCCTTAGTAAG
>JAUBOG010000612.1:0-3551 GCA_036700105.1 Microcoleus occultus BM001215583 | reverse complement strand
ATCTAAATGGTCAACTTTCCACTTGATATATCTGCAAAAGTGAGATGCACCCATTGCTTTTATGAGGTGCGCCGCCAATTGGTTTACAAGCAAAGCCATTACGGTACGTCAGTTGAGTTGGTATACCGATGGTTCCCTTCGTCTAAAACCTGTTCTGGTTGGGGTCACGTTCAGGAGATGAAGCTCTCGGATAGAGTGTTTGATTGCCAAAATTGCGCTCGCGTGATGGATAGAGATTTGAATGCCTCTATTAATTTAGAAGCGGCCCCTCAAGAAAAAGTAAGGTCGGCTCGACCTGAACTTAACGCCTGCGGACAAGAAGGTGCCGTCACCCTTGGTTGATGCAGGAAGAAAATTCCACATCTGGCTAATAAGTTTGGCGAGGTTTGGGTAAGTTTTTCGGAGCAGTCTAAGACTCTGGTTAGCCGAGAATCTAAATCAGCCCTAAAAACGCCACAATAACTTTAAATTATTTCTCCCAAAACTCAGTATGAATCAATTTAAAAAAACAGCAACCAAGCTGAATAGATCGCCAGTGAAAGTATCCGATCGCACTTGGCAACTCGATCGGCTCCCCGAGCGCGAGCTGTCTGAGGAAATAACTGATGCGCCAGAAGAGAGAGAACTGACTCGCTATCGCCCGTCAGAAACCCCAAGAACTGCCGCCGCCAGCCGCCGGAGAGTAGATGCGCGCAGCGAACGGCCCCGATCGCCTGCGGCTTCTACCGCCTTGCTCAAATGGCTGCTAGAGCGTTTGACTCGATCGAAAGGCTGGCTGGCAATTGTGACTCTGGTAGCAGTTTGGGGGTGGTGGAACAGCCAGTTACTGTTTTCGACAGGATTCGGGATAGCAGCGATGATGCTGGTTTACCGGGGGCAGTCGCGGGACTGGCAACTGCTGCGGGAGCGAATCGAGCAATTTTGGGAAGGCCCGAACCGCCGGTTCGCTGTAGCGGTGGGTACCGGCGGCATTGCCACCTTGGGCGCTTACATGAGTTTGGCTATTTGGGCGGACTCTAGCAGCCACTGGATGGCTGCGAGCGCGATTTTGCAGAACTTTGGGACGGTCGCGGTTGCTCTGCTGCTGCTGCGGCAAGCGTTGAATCTGGGGGGATCGCAAGATGAAGCGGCGCTCGATCGCCTCCTGGCAGATTTGACTGATGCTGACCCGGTGAAACGTTTGATTGCAGTGCGGCAAATGACCGATTTGGTGAACAGCGGTGGATTTGGGCCTTTTGGTTCCGTCAAAAGTTCAATCGCCCGTTCCCGCGCTGCTGATTGCTTTTGCCTGATGCTGAGTCGGGAACCCGAAGCTTTAGTCCGCAATGCCCTTCTAGAAGGTTTGCAGACTTGGGACAATACTTATGGAATTGCCTTAAAATCCAAAAATAAAGTCATCGACTACTAGCTGACCGTCAAAAGCGTAAAAACTAATTCGATGAATATTCGGAGCTTTGACGCGCAGGGGAGTCCTAGGGGCGATCCGAGAATTAGACCCTGCCAGATTTGGTGCGGGCATTTCATCCTGAACAATTGGGTTTCCGTCGATGTCGCAAGCAGATAAAACAGTTCGCCGCGAACTGGTGACAAGTCCCGACACGCTGCGAACGGGATACTCGAAAGTTACTTCTATCAGTCCGCTTTTTGGGGCGCCCATCAACACAGTTGCTCCAGATCCCGTGAAAAATGCCGGATTTGAAGGTTGGATGGCGACGGTATTGGCAAAAGTCAGGCCCCAATGTGCAAACTGGTCTTGTACTACTTCAAAGCATTTCAAGTCTTCTAAAGCTAGGCGGACGCTAGCAGGTACGGTGGCGCGCGATCGCACATCTAACCCGGAGCCCGATCGTTCTGGAGTGGCGACTAAAGACTGTTTGCCGTTCAAATCAATGCTTCGACACGCAGTATCAAATTCCGCCAACCCATCCGATTGAAGACTTTGTGCGTCTACCATAAAACCCTCGCGATCCCGTTTCCTGAGCAGTTGCATTTTTAGTAAATCTCCCTGAGATTAGTTGTTTCTGGTCTTTGGGAATTTATAATGGCGAGAAAGAGGGAAATTGCCTCTCCCGGAGATCGGGAATCGAAAACCGATCGCCCTTCAGCAAGGACTTTCGACATCAAAAGCCACTGCTCCGCAAAATATGATAATTAATTATTCGCTCCGAAGGCGATCTGCCGTAAACCTGCCCGCGACATGAAAGCGAGATTTAATACTCCTGCTGTCCGATCGCCTGTTTTCCGAGTCGGCGAACAGACGAGCGCTGTATTGAGGGGTCTTACCCATCATTTTGTTATTATCTCCGATCGGCGGTAGTTTGCAAGGGCGAAGACAACTGCACCGCAAGGCGGCCCAAATCGCAAAACCTACGAACTGTCTGTAGTTTCACGCTGCACCTGTACTAAAATAGATTTAAATCATTACTCAATCTTTACAAAAGCTCCCCTGGCTTTGCAATTTTTTCAAACAAAGACCGGGCGGCGGACGAAAATCTAAATATCTAATAGCGATTGAGGTTTATTTATGCTTGTTCCCCTCGGCTTCGGTCAGCGATCGATAGTTACTTCTCTCGGCAGAATGGTTTACTACACTGCCGAAAAAACACCTTGGATCGGGTTGCCGACCTCAACATCCGAAAATAAGCCGAGTTTGGTATTTTTTCACGGTTTTGGGGGCGGGTCGAGTGCCTACGAATGGTCGAAAGTTTATCCGGCTTTTGCGGCAGAATATCGAACTTTAGCACCGGATTTAATCGGTTGGGGGCGATCGGAACATCCGCCGAGAAACTATCAGGTTGAAGATTATATCACAACGTTGATTGAATTTATAGAAAAAACTTGCGACAGTCCGACAGACGCGATCGCTTCATCGCTGACAGGGGCGATCGCGATCCGAGCTGCGATCGCCCGTCCCGATCTCTTCAAATCCCTAATTTTGACAATACCCAGCGGTTTGTCCGACTTCGGACAAAATTACGGCAGCAGTTTCTTCGCTCAGCTAGTCAACACGCCGATTTTAGACCGATTGCTCTACAGTACCGGAATCGCCACCGAAGGCGGCATCCGCAGCTTCTTAGAACAGCGCCAATTTGCCGATTCCCGTCGCGTTTATCAAGAAATTGTAGACGCTTATCTGGCATCCGCCTTAGAACCAAATGCAGAATATGCCGCCCTGTCTTTTGTGCGCGGAGATTTGTGCTTTGATTTATCGCTGTACATCACTGAGTTAACAACACCGACAGCGATTATTTGGGGAGAAAAATCGCAGTTTACCGGCCCCGATATCGGGCAGCGGTTGGCAAATTTGAACCCCGAAGCAGTGAAAGTATTTCAAGCTCTAGAAAATGTGGGTTTGACTCCGCAGCTAGAAATTCCCGCTGTGACGATCGGCTTAATCCGACAATATTTAAAGTTGCTTTCTCAAGGGTGAAAAAGTTGGGCAACGAGTCATGTACCGAAGGTAACGGATGTAAGATCGAATCCGGCAGCGCGGAATCGAACCATGAGGACACGGCAGTGCCGTTTCCCTACAATTAATGGGTAGGGAAACG
>JAUBOG010000611.1:0-3552 GCA_036700105.1 Microcoleus occultus BM001215583 | reverse complement strand
AAAAACGATCGCAAGTACAGTAGCAAAATGCAACTAAAAACTGGGCAAATTGTCAGGGTGCGATCGCGCCAATACCTCGTCGAAGAAGTCGCACCCAAATTCTCGGAGGATACAGACACCTTAGTGCGACTGTCGTGCTTAGAAGATGATGCCTTGGGAGAAAGCCTCGAAGTCCTGTGGGAGCGAGAAGTTGACGCCGTAGCGATCGGCAATAACTCTTGGGATTCCGTCGCGAAGCGGGGATTCGACAATCCTAAACTCTTCTCAGCTTACCTGCACACCCTGCGCTGGAACTGCGTTACTTCAACCGAACCCAAGCTATTTCAATCTCCCTACCGAGCAGGCATCGAAGTTAAAGCTTACCAGTTAGAACCTCTCCGCAAAGCCTTACTCATGCCGAGAGTTGGGTTATTTATTGCCGACGACGTAGGCTTGGGCAAAACGATCGAGGCGGGACTGATTTTGCGGGAAATGCTGATCCGTCAGAAAGTGCGACGGGTGGTGATTTCTTGCCCCCCGACAGTCGTGCGGCAGTGGCAAGAAGAAATGGAAAGCCGCTTCGGGCTCAGTTTCATAATTTGCGATCGCTCCTTTGTGGCTACCTGCAGGCGCGATCGCGGGTACGGCATCAACCCCTGGACAACTCACACCCGCTTCATCATCTCCCATGCTTTGCTCAGAGATGAAACCTACACGGGCCCACTGCGAGATTGGCTGGGCGAATTTGCAGCCGCATCGATGCTGATTTTAGATGAAGCGCACAATGCAGCCCCTGCCAGCGGTGCTAAATATGCCGTTGATTCCCAGCTAACTCGCACTGTGCGAGATTTAGCGCCTCGTTTTGAACATAAGTTATTTCTCTCAGCAACGCCTCACAACGGCCATTCTAATAGTTTTGCAGCGTTGTTAGAAATTTTAGATCCGCAGCGGTTTTGCCGGGGTGTCCCCGTGCGCGATCGCAAATTACTCGACTCGGTAATGGTGCGCCGTCTCAAGCGAGACTTGCGGGAAATTGGCGATGATTTTCCGAGAAGGGAAGTGATTGCGATCTCGATCGACAATCTGCCTGAAACTGCACCCGAACTCCAACTTTCGCGCTTGCTGCAACACTATCGAGAATTGCGAGAAGAGCGATTGCAAGGTGAATCTCGCAGCAACCAAGCAGCGGCGATGTTAGTAATTACCAATTTGCAAAAGCGCTTGCTGTCATCTATCGAAGCCTTTACTCGCACGTTAAAAGTTCACCGAGTAGCTTTAGAAAAGCAAGTTTCCAAACAGCCAATTTTGCGGTTAGAACGCTTACAACTGCTGTCTGAATCGGCGGGAGGTGATGATGAGCGGGCGGAACTGCCAGAGGAAGAAGTGCAGGCAGAAGAAGACGCACAAATGGCAGCAGCTACTGCTAATAGTTTATCACAAATTACCCAGCGAGAACAAGAGATTTTGTCAGAAATGGCGGAAATTGCCAATGCTGCTCGTTATCAACCTGACCCGAGAATTATTAAGTTAATTGACTGGATTAGAGAAAATCTGTGTCCTGATTTAGGGCAGCCAAATGCTCAATGGTTAGAGCGGCGCGTCCTGATTTTCACAGAATATACGGATACCAAACGTTACTTAGAAGAACAATTGCGATCTGCCTTTGCCAATTCTCACTTAGAACACCAACGAATCGGCGTTTTTCATGGTGGCATTGGCGAGGAACGGCGCGAGGCTATTAAACAGGCATTTAACAGCGACCCAGCCAGCAATCCCCTCCGCATTCTGATTGCCACAGATGCAGCACGAGAAGGGATAAACTTACAAAATCATTGTGCTGATTTATTCCATTTTGACATACCTTGGAATCCCAGTCGCATGGAACAACGCAACGGTCGCATCGATCGCAAGCTTCAGCGATCGCCTGTTGTGAATTGCCATTATTTTGTATTGCCGCAGCGAATAGAAGATCGAGTTTTAGAGGTTTTAATTCAGAAGACAAAAACCATTCAAGCAGAGTTGGGAACTTTGACACCTGTTGTTGAAAAAAGTATGTCTCGTTTGCTGCACAATGGGATTATTCATAAAGAACTGGGAAAAATTACTCAATCCCTTGAACAAATATCTGTAAGCTGCGTTAGTCCTAATTCAAGTACGCAGTTAGAAACATTTAATACAGACGCACCCTACACAATCAACTCAGAAACAATTAATCCTAACACATCCACCGCCATCGGCGAAGAATTAGAAGAAATTCGCCTTCGCAAACAAGACCTCACTAAACAGATTTCCGAACTCCAAGAAATGCTCAAGAAATCGCGGGATTGGTTAGGTTTAGATGACCGCCATTTCCGGGATGCAATCTCCGCTTCCTTGGAAATTTTAGGTGCACAGCAACTCAAACCCATTGACGTAATCGCAGCAAACCACAATCCAGAAACAGCGAAATGGGAAATCCCTGCACTTAACCAACGAGTGGGGGCAGATCCAACTTGGACAGTGACGCTGGATACCTTGAGAAAACCTCGCCAAAGAAGTCAACAACTGTGGGATTGGCGGAGGGAATCTCCCATCCGACCAGTGGTTTTTCGTGACCCAGGTTCTCTGGATGGCGAAGTGGTACACTTGCATTTAGAACACAAAATTGTGCAGCGATTATTGGGACGATTTTTAGCCCAAGGATTTCTGCATGATGAATTAACTCGCGCTTGTATTTGTCTCACAGATGACCCGATTCCTAAAGTTATTGCCTTGGGGAGATTGTCACTTTATGGCGAAGGTGCTACCCGACTTCATGATGAAGTAATTGCCGTTGCGGCAGAGTGGATAGATCCGGCAAATAGGGGGCGGAAAAAACTGAAGCCTTTGGGAGAGGGAGAGAAAGAAAATGTATTGGAATTGCTAGAAAATTCTTTGGCAAATCCCCGATTGCGAGAGGTTTCTGAAGGGGTAAAAATTCGCCTAAAGGAAAGTGCCTCTCAGGATGTTGAGGAGTTAATTCCGAACCTGGAAAGTCGGGCAGAAGTGTTAGCCCAAAGGGCAAAGCGGAAGTTAAATGAGCGCGGTTTGAAAGAAGCAACTGAGATGAAGAAAATTTTAGAACAGCAGCAACAGCGCATTTTAGCACGGCAACAAGAAACTCAAGCGGTTCAGTTATCTCTTTTTCCAGAAGAGGAACAGCGACAAGTGGATGCTGATAGGCGTTATTGGCAGAAACGTCTGCAAAGTTTGTCTGAGGAATTAGTGAAAGAACCGGCTCGAATTGAAGCGATTTATCAGGTAAAAGCGGTGCGAATTGAACCAGTGGGGTTAATGTATTTATATCCGGTGTCGGGTTGAGTTTGGGTAAGGTGCGTCAGAGTCTAGGTAGGGTGCGTCAGGTGATTATTCATAGTTATAGTTGGGTATTTTAAAGCTGACGCACCCTACAATTTAGGAAAGTAGGGTGAGTCAGGTGATTATTCATAGTTATAGTTGGGTATTTTAAAGCTGACGCACCTTACAATTTAGGAAAGTAGGGTGCGTCAGCGGTTATTCATAGTTATAGTTGGGTATTTTAAAGCTGACGCACCC
>JAUBOG010000610.1:0-3559 GCA_036700105.1 Microcoleus occultus BM001215583 | reverse complement strand
ATTGGGAATTGGGAATTGGGAATTGGGAATTGGGAATTGGGAATTGGGAATTGGGCATGGGGCATTGGAATCAACAAATAACAACAAACATAAGAAAAATAACGACTAACTAATGACTAATGACTAATGACTAATGACTAATGACTAATGACTAATGACTAATAACTCATAACTTTTTGCTGTTGAATTATTTGCTGCAAATCTTCGGGTGCGACGCAGCGGCGTTCGGAACTGTAAGTCATTAGATTTACTCCGTTCATCATGCGCACTGTGCTGACGCGCACGCGGAAGTCGTCGGTGATAAACCAGCAGCGTTCTTGACCTTGATTTTTTTCATATTCAGTGTCGATTGTCAAGACTCCATCTGCTGCAAAATTGTATCTCCCGATAACTGGTATTCCTTCTACATAGCCTTGGTTGCGGAGGAATTTGCCGGATTGCGGATTGTTTGGTTCGGGAATATCTACTAGAATTGCTGCGTAATTTGGGTTTGGTTCTTTGTCTTTGGCGTCGAGGGTTGTCTGCCACATGAAGATGGCTCCGCCGACGGCTAGTGCTGGATTAACTTTTTGTTTTTCGCAAATTTCTTGGATTTTGGGGTGGTCTTGTTCCATGATTTGAACGATCAGATTTGATTCGCCGGACTCGTCTGCGGCGGCATCGAAGTGATGGACTGAACGCTGCGAAAACCAGGTTCCTTGGCTTTTGCGAAAGAAGTCCATCATGGTCATTGGCGGTTTGATTTTCATTGGGTTTGTGGCTTATGCTAATTTTTTTTGAATTCGGTTTTATAGATTTTACTAAATTTTAGAAAGTTTGATTGTAAAGTTTAGTAAGGGATGCCCAGAGGATTTAGGGTCAAGGTATGATAATTTAAATTGAGGTATTTTTTTAAAGAAATGGTTAATTTGACGGTCGATCGCGCAAATTCGGATTCGGAGATGTTACTGGCTGCTTTGAAGTCGGGGGAAAGTTTGGCGGGGGTTGATTTGTACGATCGCGATTTGAGCGGTGCTAACCTGTGCGGTGCTAATCTCAGCGGTGCTAGTTTGATTGGCGCTAACCTCGGCGGTGCTAATTTGAGCGGTGCTAATCTGGTTGAGGCGGATTTGCGGGGTGCTAATTTGCAAGGTGCGATTTTGCAGTCTGCTGCTTTGCAAAACAGTTGTTTGTGCAGGGCCGATTTGCGGAATGCTAATCTGAGCGAGGCCGACTTGAGCGACGCGAAATTGCAAGTTGCTATCTACGACTCGCTGACAGTTTGGCCGTCCGGTTTTAGATTCAAAAATTGCGGGGCTGTGGGGCCGGGAGCTATTTTGAGCGGGGCTTTTTTGAATACTGCTAATTTGCGGTTTGTGGATTTGAGCGGTGCTAATTTGCTTGGTGCTTATTTGAGCGGGGCTGATTTGACTGGTGCTAACCTCGGCGGTGCGGGTTTGAGCGGTGCTAATTTGCAGAGGGCTTTTCTGACTGGTGCTTGCTTGCGGGATGCGCGGTTAAATGGTGCGGAATTGCAGGGAGCGGATTTTCGAGGGGCTGATATGACTGATGTTAGTTTGGATCATGTTACTAGCATTGAGGGTGCGGATTTTACTGGGGTTAGAGGACTTGGCGAGGCTGTGAGGGCAATGCTTTCTCACCGGAGTTCGACGGAGTTGGATAGTTGGAATTCTTATACTAGAACTACTACTCGCGAAAGTTTGAATTGTGTGAGTGTTTGATTGGGAACGTACGAGAAAAATGGTTTTACTCGCTACTTATTAGGGGTAAGGTGCGCAATCCGCACCCTACATGATTAGGTTTTGCTTGCGAGAGTGTTGAATAGTTTGATATTTTGCGTTTGAATATTACCGATCGCAATTAATGCTGAAAGGATCGCCAAAACCCGGTTTTATCAAAAAATCGGGTTTTTTGATTGGCCGTCGATGGCGAGACAAAGGCGGCGCGGCTGTCACCAATAATACCTGCAATTGACACAAGTTTAGACTGGCGAGCGTTTTCTGCAGTAAAAATTATGCAGAAAAAAAACTTGACACGAGCGGGTCATAGAAAGTAAAAATAAATAACAGCAATCACATAAATGAGGCTTTATGTTTGATTCGCGATCGGCGATCCTCTTCGAGGGCTTCGCTAACGGCAAGTACGGCCTTGATAAGTTGCTATACCCTACAACAATGAAGGCTAAAATACATCCGGTAAAATACTGAGAATCTATGATTTTTTGCCACCTAAAATCTCAAATCTAAAATATAAGATGCTTAACAATGGCAACAGCTATTCTCGACCTGGAACTCTACACACTCCCGCCAGAAATTACGGTTGAGGAACGTTACAGCAAAGCCTTGATTTTAATTAGACTGCAGGGAAAACCGATCGGTCAAGCTCTTTTGCCGGTAGTCGGAGGTCGCATTGTCGGTGACGAATTGCGGGAAACACTGAGGAATGCTGCTGGTGACAACTTGTGGAAAATTTGGCTCTACGATGCCCTGGCATGGGACGAACGCGGGCCCGTGCAGGCAATGCCGATCGCCACAGTAGCGGTTTGCACGCGCGATCGCCCGGAAGATTTGCGGCGCACTCTTGAAGCGTTTATGCGGCTGCCCGACGACGGCCAGGAATACTTAGTAATTGACAATTGTCCCGCCACGGACGCGACGAGGGAACTAATCAAAAATTACCCAACAGTCCGCTATGTGCGCGAAGATGTACCGGGTTCCAGCGCCGCCCGCAACTGCGCTTTACGCGAAGCTAAACACGAATTCGTAGCGTTTACAGATGATGATGCGGCCCCCGATCCGAATTGGCTGCGATCGCTGCTGCAAAATTTCAGCGATCCGCGAGTTATGTGCGTGACTGGGTTGGTGATGCCCTTGGAACTGGAAACCGAAGCGCAAGAATGGTTCGAGCGCTACAGCCCCCACGGGCGGGGCTTCTATCGCCGAGTTTTTGACGGGGCGCAGTGCAACCCGCTGATAGTCTCTCCGGTGGGGGTTTCGGCGAGTATGGCTTTGCGGAAAAGTTCGATCGACTGCATCGGCCTGTTTGACGAAGTTTTGGGGGCGGGAACGCCGACTGTCGGCGGGGAAGACTGCGAACTGTTTGCGCGCATTTTGCGATCGGGCTACTGCATCGTCTACGAGCCGAGAGCTTTGAGTTGGCACCGCCACCGCCGCACCTGGGCAGAATTGCAAAAAACGCTCCAAGGCTACGGAATTGGAGTTTATGCTTTCTGGACGCGGCTATTTGTGGTCAACAGAGAATTTACCGTGCCTCTGTTAGCTTGGGAATGGCTGCGTTGCAAGCAAATTCCAGAATTAATTGCTTCAGTGCGAAAGCAACCGGATTCTATCCCTAGCGATTTGCTGTTGGCCGGGTTGCGGGGCTGCATTAGCGGCCCGATGGCTTATTTTGCGTCAAAGAAGCGGTTGCAAGAAATTAAGGAAAAAGTCAATCGATTTTAGATTTTAGATTTTAGATTGAAGGATGCGACCCCACGGATAAATTCGGGGGGCAAGTTTCATCGGATACAGGTTTTTTATTTCTGGACGGATGAATCCGG
>JAUBOG010000061.1:0-19479 GCA_036700105.1 Microcoleus occultus BM001215583 | reverse complement strand
TCAGCTAAAAGCGAGATTTATCAAGGTTTTCAGGCTTAAGTTGACACCAATAGGCACTGCCGTGTCCCTACTGTAGGGTGCGTCGCTATTCGATCTGGGATAGAACTTGCAGATTTACAGGTGGCGACGCACCCTACTTGCTGCGGCTGTTTTAGGAAATACGATCGAGTTGATTTATTCACCGGGATTTAAACAAGGTTGAATTAGTTGAATTATCGCGTCATCATCATAGCGATCGGCTAACTGCAAAATTTTCCGAGCAAATAGGACATACTGAGGATTCAACTCTTCCAGACGGTGCGCCTCGTGCTTAATTTGCTCGAAGTTACCGATTTGAGCGGCTTCGTACAAATCGAACAACTCTTGGCCCGGAGGCATTTCTAGGTTTTCTGAGCCGATCGCCGGTGCAGTGAAAATACGCGCGTGCGAAGCTATCCCTAGGGAATCGAACCGGCTCTCAAAAATCCAAGACAGTCCCAGATAATTTTGTATTTTAGCCAAAAAATCATCAATTTGAAAAAATTTACTTATAAAATCGTTATAGCCTATTTCCTCTTGCTTTTCCAACTCCAGCTCAAACAGCCCGCTAGTAGCAATTAAGACGGGCGTCTCCCGAAACTGAGGCAAACAGCGCAATTGAGCGCAGAGTTCAAAACCGCTGATTCCCGGCATCAACAAATCAGCAATAATTAAATCCGGTTCCTCGGAAATGGCTGTTTCTAAACCGCTTTCACCAGAATCAGCCTCAATTAACACAAAACCCAGCGGTGCTAAAATATCTACCATCAAAGAGCTGTTTTCGGGGCTATCGTCAACAATTAAAATTTTGCGCCGTTTGCCTTCATAACCTGTAATAACAGGCTGTTGCTGCGGGGGCGAAACTAATGCCGTAAAATCGGCTATCGACAGTTCAATTTCAAACCAAAACGTGCTCCCAACGCCCCAATAACTTTCGACTTTGAGTTCACCTCCCATCAGCGAAATTAAGGTTTGCGCGATGTTTAATCCCAAACCCGTACCTTCTGTTTGATGCCCGAGCTCGCCCACTTGTTCAAAAGGCAAAAATATGCGTTCTATGGCGTCGCTAGCAATTCCGATGCCTGTATCTTTAACTTGAAAGCGGATTTTGGTAATGGGGAAGGTGAGGGTTGGATCGGATGCAAAACTGGGTTCTTGGCCGGTCTCCAATATTTCTGCAACAGGTTGAATGTTCTCTATTACCTCTACTTTGAAATTGACGCTGCCTTTTTCGGTAAATTTAATCGCGTTACTTAACAAATTCATCAGTATTTGACGCAACCGCTTTTCATCGATTGAGACAAAATTAGGAATATTTACGGCTATTTGGGATACAAAAATTAAGTTTTTTTCTTCAGCTTTGAGCCGAAAAATTTCTGAAATATCGCTGATAAAATCAGGCAAATAAACATCGTTGGTGGTTAATTGGATTTTTCCAGATTCAATTCTAGCCAAATCTAAAATATCATTAATTAAAGTCAGCAAATGAGAACCGCACTGCTGCACCATCCGAATTCGCTCTTTGTCGCGGGGACAAAAATCTGGCTGTCGGGAAAGTATTTGAGTGTAGCCGAGAATGGCATTGAGGGGGGTACGCAGTTCGTGGCTCATATTGGCCAGAAAGGCGCTTTTAGCACGGGATGCGACTTCTGCGGCCAATGCGGCTGCTTGGAGTTCGGCAGTGCGATCGCTGACATTTTGTTCTAAATTGCGATTGTAGTCAGTCAGCAACTTTTCGGTGTTTTTGCGATCGGTGATGTCTTGAAAAGCGGCGATCGCCCCGATAATGCTGCCGGTCTCATCAAACAGCGGCGTACTGACAACTTCTAAAGGAACCGTGCGATCGGGCGAACGAATTTCTACGTCTTCAACCCTCACCGTTTCTCCCAGCAGCGATCGGGCGATCGGCATTTTTTCGAGTGAATATAATTCATCGGTTCCTGCGTCGTAAACTCTAAAAACTGCTGCGATTTGCTCGGTTGTAGATTGCGGTAAAGTCTGGATACCTACTAACTGCCGCGCTGTCTGATTGGCGTAGATCAGTTGCCCGGTAAAGTCGTGAACTGATACTCCCGCTGGCATAGCTTCGAGCATTTGTTTCAGGCGGCTTTCACTCTCAGTTAAGGCAGCATTTAAAGATTGCAGCGACTTCAAAGCAGATTGCAGTTTTTCTGCCATATTATTGAACGAAGCTGCCAACTGTCCGACTTCATCAGCGCGGTCAATTTCGACCGCTGCATCCCATTCATTGTTAGCTAAAGCTTTGGCGGCAGTATTTAAGCGTAAAATTGGATTAGTTATCCATTTAGCTGTGAGAATTCCCACCGCAACTGCTCCGAGCAAGGCGGTAATACACAGTATAATTGTAGTGCGGTTGTTGGCATCAATTTCCGCCATAAAGTCAGATTCTGGGATGACGATCGCAATCAACCAATCTAAACCCAAATTATCCCGGTAAGGTACTAATTTGATTAATTGCCGTTTGCCGTCTATTTCAAAATTAAGGCGTTGAGTATCTTTGATTTGGGAAAAGTCGCCAAAGCGATCGGTTAAATATCGACCTGCGGCGCGGATCGCAGCATTCGGGCTTGCCGTCGATTTCAATCGATTAAACTGCTGGTTGCTAAAAATATAGGGATTCTCGGGGCCGGAATTGGCTACTAACAATCCGCTGCGTTCGACAATAAAGATTTTTGCAGATTTGCTGATTTTTAAGCTGTTGAGAAAAGCGCCGATTTTTGTGATGCTGAGATTGACCGAAAAGACTCCCAGCAGTTCCTTTGCAGTCTCATCGTAAATCGGAAGATTCTTGTTAATTACTAAATCTGTATTGTCACCCACTGGATAAATCTGACTCCAGGTTGATTTCCCCGCAGCTTTAGCAGCTTTGTACCAAGGTCTTTTTGTGGCATCAGGTTGTCGAAAAGTTGTATATAGTTTAGTTTTATTTCCCAGCGAGTCTGGAACATACAGATTTATGATACCTTTATCCAATTCATCCGATCGCATAATCACATAGTCTCCGGTAGCGCGACTGCTTGCAACGAAGTCTCCCCGCTTGCTACCAAACAAAATTGTTGTCGGCGACTCGAACTGTTTGAGTTGAAACCAAAGATAGCGTTCGAGTTGCGTTAAATCTTGTAAATTTATCGTTTTTTGGCGCACCGCATCCGCGTTAATGCGATTGATTAAATCCGGCGCGGACAGATATGTATCCAGGTAATGTACGACGCGATCGCCAATTTGTACTCCAAGCTGGTTTGCCAGGTTTTCAACCGCCTTTTCTCCGTTTTTGTAGGAAAGATACCCCACCAACCCCGCAGTGCCCGCAATTTGCAGCACAAACGGGACAATCAGCACCGCGCGCAGGGGTAGTTTTTTGAGGGTGGGAGTTAGGCGGGCGATCGTTTTAATTGGCATCAAGATAAAACCGCAGGTAGTACCGTTTTATATTGTAGATTTTCATTAGCGATCGCCGTTTGTAAAGTAGTTGATAGGCGAGGATTTCCAAGACGATACCAAAGCCAAATGCGGTATCTAGTAACAGTTTCATCGATTGACATCCCAAGTTACGAGGTTAGAGGTTGGCTCGACTATATCTCCGATAATTTTGCCACTATCTTTGGTAGATCCGAAGGCTGCTAGTTTACTTTTTTTGATGGGGGAGATAATGGCAACAGGGCGATCGTTTTGGATGAACGGTCTGAATTTTATCAAAAATATTGATAAAATTGCATTATACTTTTCACAACCCTGATACTTACTCATCACCCCGCCTCCCAATCTTCAATTTGTAGCCCTTGTACTCTGCTAAACTCCCTAACATTATGAGTGACTAAAATTAAATTATTTGCCAAAGCAATAGCAGCAATTTGCAGATGGTTTGAGCCGATCGGAGTTCCCAAACTTGCCAAATCTCTCCTAATCTTGCCATATACTTCCGCACAAGCATCGTCAAACGGCAGAGAAACGAACTGACTTAAAAAAGATTTTTGTAGATTTAAACTCTTTTGGGGGTTATTGCTACCCATCGCTCCGTAAAATAACTCGGATTTTACAACAGAACAAACCCCAATTTTATCGGCTACCACACTATTAAAATGAAGGTCGATACTGGGCGATTTACCCTTTAAATACATGATACAAACATTAGTATCTAGCAAATAAACCAAAGAGCTATTACTCATCAAAAACCCCCATCATATCGTCATCCATTTGATCGGAAATTCCCCCGCTATCATCAAAATCAATATCCGCACAACTCCCAGACAGATTTATCAATCCTGAAGAATGCAGCATATTATTTTGCCTGAAAAATTCCTTCAAGCCTGCCTCATCGCCAATATCGAGCATCTCCTTTAACTCATCCAAATCGATTAACCCATCGCGAAAAGCACTTAAGACTAAATCTCTCAGAATTTTTCGTGACAAATTTCCCCATTTATCTTCGATCTTATCTACTAACGTATCGGGTAAATTAACTGTAATTTGCATATATTAAAAACCCCCTCACTCTCCATTTATATTTTCCTGAGCTAAAATTAAAACCCGTTCGTAAAGCCGATCCGAAATCCTCGTTCCCTGTGCCTGCATCTCATCTAGAACATCCCGCACGCTTCCCAACAAACCCCGACTCTTTGCTAACAACAAAACACCCATTGTCCCAATTAACGGCAACTTTCTCGCCGCCGCTACCCGTCTCGCCGCTTTTTCATCAATCAGTAATTGGGCAGCGTTCATTTCTTCTGCTAAAGCGATCGCTTCCGATTCCCCCAAATCTAAATTAAACGAGCCTTGTAAATCCTCAACCACTTGCCGATTATTGACTGTTACAACCTCTAGCCAAGACAAATTTTGTACGAGTTTAGCTGCTGGATGCTGACCGACCTGGAGTTCATCAAACACCCCCTTCGGAATCACAACTTTCCCAAAAAGTTGAGGCAATAAGTCTAAACGTTCGACCTTAGCTAATTCACTAATAGGTGTAGTATCGGAGACAATAATCATTTAAAACCCCTGCCGCTCTAACATCAACTCTGCCTGTTCCACCTCTTGACGAATTTCTTCCAAATTTTGCGAATCATCAAACAGAGAAATTCCCCATTTTTTCATCATCTCGATAATTTTCATGCGAGAAACTCCTAAAATTTTTCCGGCTCGTCCGCTGGTAATTTCTCCTACCTCTAATAACGCCATTACATAACCCTCTTTCGCTTTCTGTAAAGCCTTTTGTCGAACCTCAACAGAAAGATGAATGCTTTCTAATTGCTCGTCTAAAATCATCAAAGTCATTTTCTAAATCTCCCAAACCTACATTTCTATTTTAGTTGCTCAAACCACATCCCCCAAGATCGCCATAATATCCGACTCCAAAAATTTAATATCCCACTCGCTTGGTGCATGGTGTATGGGTGCGTGCATTATTGTCTGCATAAATATTGTTACTCGATCGACTATTGTCTATAATAGACTATATAAGGCCTAATATACTCAAATAACACAGACAAAAACGCGATATCAGATAAATAACCCTCCGGCTTAATCCCTCAAGTAAATTATTCAATCTAAAATCTAAAATCTAAAATTCCATGACCGCACAAACTCCAGTACAATTCCAAGACAGTTTCGACATCATCGTAGTTGGTGCCGGACACTCCGGCTGCGAAGCCGCCCTCGCCACTTCTCGCCTCGGCTGCCGCACTCTTTTACTCACCCTCAATCTCGATAAAATTGCGTGGCAACCGTGCAATCCCGCTGTCGGCGGCCCGGCTAAAACTCAACTGACTAACGAAGTGGATGCGTTAGGCGGCGAAATTGGCAAAATGGCCGATCGCACTTACCTGCAAAAACGCATCCTCAACTCTTCGCGAGGCCCCGCAGTGTGGGCGCTGCGAGCTCAAACAGACAAGCGGGAATACGCCGCTGTGATGAATAACATTGTCGAAAATCAACCCAATTTGACCATCCGCGAAGCGATGGTAACAGACTTAGTTTTGGGCAAAAACGAAGAAGTAATCGGAGTCGAAACCTACTTCGGCGTCGCCTTTGAATGCAAAGCCGTAATTCTCACCACAGGCACTTTTTTAGGCGGCACAATTTGGGTCGGCAACAAGTCGATGCCCGCCGGACGCGCCGGAGAATTTGCCGCCGTCGGTTTGACTGAAACTCTCAACCGCTTGGGCTTTGAAACTGGCAGGTTGAAAACTGGAACTCCGGCAAGAGTTGACAAGCGGACTCTCGATTATACCAACCTGGAACCGCAGCCGGGAGATGCAGATGTCCGCTGGTTTAGTTTCGATCCAGAAGTTTGGATCGAACGGGAACAAATGCCTTGTTATTTGACTAGAACTACGCCGGAAACTCACCAGTTAATTAGAGACAATTTGCACCTTTCTCCGGTTTACGGCGGCTGGGTTGATGCCAAGGGCCCGCGCTACTGTCCGAGTATTGAAGATAAGATTGTGCGGTTTGCGGATAAGGAAAGCCACCAGATTTTTATCGAACCGGAAGGTAGAGATATTCCCGAACTTTACATCCAAGGATTTTCGACTGGTTTACCGGAAACTTTGCAACTGCAAATGCTGCGGACTCTTCCCGGTTTGGAAAAGTGCGAGATGATGCGCCCTGCTTATGCTGTGGAGTACGATTATTTGCCGGCTACTCAGTGTTTCCCGACGCTGATGACTAAGAAGATTGAAGGGCTGTTTTGCGCGGGTCAGGTGAACGGTACGACGGGCTATGAGGAGGCGGCTGCACAGGGGATTGTGGCGGGGATTAATGCGGCTAGATTCGCGAAGAATCAGGAGATGATCGTGTTTCCGCGCGAGCAAAGTTATCTGGGGACTTTGATTGACGATCTGTGTACGAAGGATTTGCGGGAACCTTACCGGATGTTGACTTCGCGATCGGAATACCGGTTGTTGCTGCGATCGGACAATGCCGACCAACGCTTGACTCCGCTGGGACGGGAAATTGGCTTGATTGGCGATCGGCGCTGGGAGTTGTTCGAGCAGAAACAAGCTAATATCGTAGCAGAAAAGGAACGCTTGTATTCGACGCGGGTGAAGGAACACGAGGAACTTGGCAAACAGATTTTAGCCGAGACTCAACAAGCGATTAGAGGTTCGATTACTCTGGCCGATTTGCTGCGCCGTCCCGGTTTTCATTATGTCGATTTGGAACGCTACAATTTAGGCGATTCCAGTCTGAATTTGGCGGAAAAAGAGGGTGCGGAAATCGATATCAAATATTCTGGATACCTGCAAAAACAGCAAAATCAAATTGATGAAATTGTCAGACACGAACGCCGACAATTGCCTGCGGATTTGGATTATATGGCAATTACAACTCTCTCGAAGGAGTCGCGGGAAAAGTTGACAAAAATCAGGCCGCTGACTATTGGCCAAGCCGCGAGGATTGGCGGGGTGAATCCGGCTGATGTTAATGCTTTGTTGATTTTTCTGGAAGTGCGAAACCGCCAGCAGCCGGCTGGTGTGGGAAAATAATCGGATTCGATCCAGTTTGTAGTAAGGAGTTCAGTCCTTTCTTAAATCTTTGAGCTAATAAGGGCTAAAATCCTTACTACAAGCCGAGAAAGTCAAAGTTGAATGTTAAAATATACTATAACCCCTTACCGTGCTTGAGTTCCAGTTATGGCTGAAAAATTAACAGTTAAAAACTTTGCTGGTATCACAGATTTGGAGATTGAGGTCAAGCGCATAAATATACTGATTGGCCCCCAAGCCAGTGGTAAAAGTGTTTGCGCCAAACTGCTTTTCTATTTTAAGAACTTCGTCTGGGAAATTTTAGCTGCTGTAGATAACGAGCAGACAAAACGCAATCTAGATTCCAACTATTCTAAGAAGTTTGAAGAATATTTCCCTCCCGATTCTTGGGGAAAACAAGATTTTTACATACGGTATGAGATTGCCAATATTTTTATAGAAATTAGTAGAAAAAAGGAAAATAAAGGCAAGATTGTCCTCAGTTATTCAGAATTATTCAAGCAGGAATTTATAGAGCTACGCAATGTACTAAAAAAAATAATAGCTCAATATTCTGAACAAGCTCCTAAGTATGATAATTTCGATAGGCTATATGTAATCAACCAAGTTTTGAGAAATTTCTTTGTAGAATCTTTAGTAACGTCTATCGGTCGAGACGCAGCCTTCAGTCAGTTGTTTATTCCTGCTGGCCGCTCTTTTTTTGCTAATCTTCAGAATAACATTTTTTCTTTTCTGTCGAGTAATAACGCGCTAGATCCATTTCTAAGGGAGTTTGGTTCAACATATGAAAATATAAAACGTTCATATATAGTATCTAGAAGTAGGCTTGCGGAAACAAATATCAAAGATATACAAGAGGAAATAGACACGCTAATAGAGAAGTCTCTATGTGGGAAGCACCTACACGAAAAAGGGAAAGACTTTCTGGAGGTGGCAGATGGAAGACGGATTAGTATTGCAAACTCATCTTCAGGTCAACAGGAAACATTGCCTCTGACAATCATGCTAGCTGCACTACCTTTTCTAACTTCATCGGGTACCGGGCAGACAGTGTATATTGAGGAGCCAGAAGCGCATTTATTTCCCAGCGCACAGCGTAATATTGTCGAGCTAATTGCTACTGTATTTAATTGTCGCAAGGAGCAACTTCAATTCTTCATAACTACTCATAGTCCCTATGTCTTAACAGCGCTTAATAATCTACTCCAGGCTGGTCTACTTTATCAGGAATCCAGCAAAGATGTGCAGCGTCAATTAGAAAAAATTGTGTCTAGATACAAATCACTAGATGTTTCCGATCTCTCAGCCTATGTTTTAATGGATGGAAAATGCAGTAGTATTGTGTGTCCTGAGACTGGGTTAATAGATGCAAAAGTGATTGATGCTGTTTCTGATGACCTAGCTATTGAATTTGAGCAACTTCTAAACTTAGTTTGAATCGTATATGAAAAGTGTTCCAGAGTGTGAGGAATATAGATGTGACAGAAAAATTGTATTGCAGGAAAACAAAAGTAAAATAACTTTTATCAACCCGAATTCAGACCAAATATTAATAATTAAGGTTGATGGCTGCGTTATCAGTGATAACGAGACTTTGCGTTGCGACTACGCCCTTATGCCTTCTGATGAAATAGAAATATATGTGGAGTTGAAGGGAAGCGATATTGTCCATGCCGTTGCACAACTAGAATCAACTATTCGATTACTTTCGGAAAATCCCCAAAAAATCAAGAAGCTCTGTTTTGTCGTGTCTACTCGTGTGCCAAAACAAACAACAAGTATACAACAGCTACAAAGTCAGTTTAAAAAAAAGTTTAATGCTAGTTTCCGAGTGAAAAATATTCAAGATGAGTATGATTTAAGTGAAGTGTAGGGACGCGGCACTGCCGTGTCCCTACGGAGAAGCTCACGAGAGGAGGGTGTACTTCATAAATATCGAATCTCCTGTAAATAACATCATGAATTAAATCTAACTCGTAGCGTTTCATAAACGGTTTTATTTGGATACGATAATTGTCAACTGTCAATTGCCAACTGCTATAAATAGATATCTGGGAATAATAAAATATCCCGCCCCCAATGACAAGAGTAAAGCATTTGGACGCAAAACAACAGCTTTGCAACATAAATTGTCGCCCAAATACTTCACGCAAATATCACATCACCCATTTCCCGCCGGTATCCGCACAGTAAACGTAGAGCCTTTCCCTTCCTCGCTTTCTACGGAAATCTCCCCGCCCATCATCCGACAGTAGTGGCGGCTGATTGTCAGCCCCAATCCGGTGCCGCCGTATTCTCTCGTCGCCGAAGAGTCAGCTTGCACAAAAGCTTCAAACAATTTGTGCTGTTGTGCTTGGGACATTCCAATTCCCGTATCTTTGACAGATATACAAATCCAATCTGATTCTCGAACATTCAGCAGGGGAGAAGCTATGACAGCCGAATCAGTTTCACCCCCAGCAATTGAATTGTCTGCACCCGATTCTGCTGGATTCAATTGAGCGCTTCCTGCAATGCGGCTGATACTCAGTGTCACGCTGCCGTTTTTGGTGAATTTAGCAGCATTGCTCAGCAGGTGCATTAAAACCTGCCGCAGTTTTTTGAAATCTGCGTGGGCGATCCCTGCAGTTCGATCGCCCTCTATGTCTAAAACATTGCCATTTTTCTCTAATAACGGTTTCGCGGCACTCGCCACATTTTCAATCAGCGATTCGATGTCAAATTCCTCGATTTCGAGTTTCATCCTTCCCGCTTCAATTTTCGACAAATCGAGGATATCGTTAACCAAAGATAGCAACTGCGTTCCCGCATTCTCAATCTTGTGCAAATCGGCTACGCAATCATCAAGTCCCACATCTTCAGCATCTTCTACGAGTAGCTGGCTGTAGCCGATAATTGCATTTAAAGGCGTCCGCAATTCGTGGCTCATATTTGCTAAAAATTGGCTTTTAGCAGTGTTCGCGGCGACGGCGAATTCCTTAGCTTGTTCCAATTCTTTTGTATGTTCCGAAACTCGCTGGATCAGGTGATTGAGAGAGACAGCTAATGAGCTTATTTCGTCTTGTCCGGTGACGGGGGCTCGCAAGTCAAAATTCGACTCGGAGGCTACTTGTTCGGCCACCTGAGTAACGCTGATGACTGGTTCGGCGATCGCCCGACTGGTGCGGCAAGCCACAATTGCAGCCACTGCTACCGACACCAGCATACTCATGATAATAATGCCCTTTTCGAGGCCTTGCGCGTCCTCCATCACTTCGCCGCCTTGCCGTTCCTGCTGCTGGGCAATGTCGAGGATTTTGCTCAATTCCTGAAGGCTGCTCTCGAGCTGTTCCGCCCCCGCTCCGCTGGCGATTGCCAGGCTTTTTCGCGCTGATTCTATCTCTGGCGGCGATAATTGCGAGCGCTCGATTTCCTGCAAAGTATAGTTGAGAGTATCGGCGTAGGAGTCTAATTTTGCCGTGCAATCTTGCAGTAAAGCTTTGAAAATCGCTGGTTCTGCTGCCAGCCAAGCGGGTTGGCTGTCGGCAAATTTTTCGATCTCGAAGCGCAGCTTTTTCGCCTTCTGCACGCTGCCGACAAACTGTGCTTTTTGCAATTGCAGTTGGGCTGGATTGTCTGCAAAAGAATCTAGCTGTGCTCCCTGCAATTGTGCCGCCAGCGCTGCATCTTTAAAATTGCCCAACAATTGGGCTTGCAGGTGAGCATCATTGAGTTGCGTTACTCCTTTTCCTTGGTAGTAGTCGGCGATCGCCAATCCGCTCAGGGAGCCAATAAAGCCGATTCCGATTGCCATAAAATACCCGCCGCCAATTTTTTGATGGATGCGCCAACCAGCAATTTGAGATGGGAAAATTTTGCTAATTATCAAGGATGATTTCTGTACGAAATTATGGAGTAATGTCTTTTGTTTTGCGGTTTTGCTCGAAGCCATTTCTTCGGGAGTAAAGACGCGCATTCCTTTACCTTCATCGCAGTTTTTTGTTGGCTTAAACTTTCTAGTATTTACCGTTTTATCCGCGCGGTCGAATCCTGATAACTCTGGATTCAATTCGCCGTTGCTTTCCCAAACGGGAAGCGATAAACTTGCTTCGTTACCTGTTTTTTTGAGCAAGTTAATTTTTGACATATGCAACCGCTGTATTCTCTTAAAATCTAGCACGCTCTTAAGTTCTCCAAAGGTCAAAGCTTGTTTGTTTTACAGCAGACATCTGGAAAAAAGTATCTTTTACTCTTGTCGAGTTAGAGTAAAAACTTAAATTCGGTTGATGTCCGATCGATAATTAGGCTGTTGATGGCTGTTGCCAAATTACTTGTTCGACTAATGAAAGTCTGCCACAGGCAAAAAATAAAAATTTATTCCAGCAGTAAATTATTCCCGCATGGAATGTTACAGGCAGAAAATTATGTCCGATCTGTTTTGCCTGCGATCGACCCAAAGCTGATATTGTCTGCTGACAATGCACCCGATTCCTCAGCTTTGGAGTTTTGCTGCCAGCAATGCGACGATTGCTGGACGGTTTTTGTTGAGCATCCGACTTCATACCGCAGAGTGTCACAAATGCGCTCGCCGATCGAACTTTTGCACCCTGGCGATCGGCTTTCGGCATCGCTGCCGGGCAAAGACAAATCTGAGGCGAAGTCCGATTAAGTTGAGTATAACTTTATGACTTACCAAAAGAAACCTGGTTCCTGGGGCTCAACTGTTGGCAACTGCGAGCTTTCTGGGCGGCGGTGTTAAATTCGATCGCTCCTGCTAGCTTGCCATTTCTACCCAAAGCTTCATCAGCCAATTCCACAATCCAGCGATTCGGCCTGGCTTGGGGTCTGGCCGCGAGTACCAGATCCCAAGCTTCCCGTTCTTTCCCCCGGCCCAAAACCGCAGCGCAAACAGTCAAAGCTGCGGCAGTGGAACGGCTGATGCCGTTTTGACAGCAGACAAGCAAATTGCCGGGGGAAACCGACATTTTGAGGGCAAAATCAATAATTTGAACTACGTCATCAAGCGCAGGCAAAACCCGATCGGGGTCGTCAACGGGAGTTTCGAGGTCATTAAACGACCGCCGCAGTCGGTTGGGGACTTTGTGAAAAGTTTTGGGTTCAGGTACGCCCGGACTGCCGATCGAGATCAGGTACTCGATCTCGCGTCCAGCAGCGCGGTCGAAAATGTATTCGCTAGCTTCTATTTCTGAAGCAATCAGGACTTTCGGCAGTTTTTCGCCCCAGAAATTTGTGAGATTTGAAGACTCAACATCAACTGCTGCAGGCTGAGTGCTGACATCCGGCAAATATTGAGCAGCCAGGGCGCGAACATCGCCAAATTCGCGGTTTAAAGCTGCTTCCAGAGCCAAAACAGCAGCCGTCGAGCCAATTTGGGCGAGGGATTTAACAGCCTTTTGGCGCACTCCAGAGGTTTCGTCTTCCAGCAGCCGCACCAAACCAGCTACAGCCTCATCTGTCCCAATTTGCCCCAAAGCAGCAGCAACTCTCCACCGGACATAGGATTCGCCGTCGCCTCGGGCGATCGCCAGTCCCGCAGCCACCATTTTTTGCAAGTTAGCATCTCCGGCTGTATTGATGTTCCCGAGGGCAACAGCCGCCCTTCCGCGCACGAAAATGTCTCGATCCGAGAGCGATCGCATTACCGCCACCGCAGCCACCTCAGTGCTGATTTCCCCCAAAGCAGAAACTGCACTGCCGCGCACGTCTGAGTCGTGGTGGTTGAGAGCTTGCAGCAACCCCGCCACAGCCGTTTCCGTGCCGATTTGTCCCAAAGCCTCGGCTGCTCTCAAAGAAACTGCATAGGAGTCGGGATCGTGCAGCAATTCTATCAAACGCGGTACTGCCGATCGATCGCGCATTTTCCCCAAAGCCGCCGCCGCCCTAGCGCGGACGATGTGATTTTCATCTCTGAGGGCGTTCAGCAGCCCGGGAACCACATCAGAGACGCCGATTTTTCCGCAGTTTACCGCCGCCCGCCAGCGCACCTCGGAGTCTTGGTGTTTGAGGGCTTTGAGCAGTGCGGGGACGGCTGTTTTCGGGTTGATTTTGCCCAAGGCCCAGACAGCCCAGGCGCGCACCCCGGAGGATTTGTGGTTGAGGGCGACAAGCAGTGCGGCGGCGGCTGGTTTCGAGTCAATTTCTCCTAGGGCCCAAGCCGCCCAAGCTTGCACTTGGGAATCTTCCGATTCTAGCGATCGAGCTAATTCAATTACAGCAGCAGCAGACCCAATTTTGCCGATCGCCCGAATCGAATGGAGGCGCACTGCACTTTCAGGGTGGTTCAACGCTTTGACGAGCATCGGAATTGCGCTGTCGGAACAAGTTAGTGCTAGCAGTTGAATTTTAAGCAGGGGCGAAGTTTTGATTTTTCCGATTAATCTTAATGTTGCTTGTTGAAATTCTGGCTTTACCGTTCCTGCTAGCTTCGAGCCTAATTTTAAATTTACTTTTAGGGCTAATTTTACGGCGCGCAGAGCCAAACTTTGCTCTTCTACTTGCGGCAAAATTTCTGCCAAAGCGTGCATCCCTTGTTTTTGTTTCAAATATTTTTGGTTGAATTGAGCATCGCTGAGCTCTGGTAGCTGTTCGATCGGGGTTGCTGCTGAGTTCATTCATTTATCCTAATATTTTGGCGATCGCGTGAGATTGCTCTTTTAAACTCGCTGTCTTAAAAAAATACGGCCGCGCCTACAAAACTCAACTTCTCAAAAAAACCTGCACCACTGGTTCTAAAATATGTCCTACTCCAGTATTTTTGCAACTCTCCAAAGATCCGTTATCTGTTTTTTTTGGCGATCGGCTTGACAATTAGTTGTGCTTGCTGCTTGAGAGCGCTGCGATCTTAACGAGTACAGCTCTGCTACATCATTATTTTATACTGACCGAAGATCGCGATTGCCAGCAACAGGCTCTTCGGCCTGTTCCACCAGAAAATTCACTCTTTGTGGAACAGGCCGAAGAGCCTGTTCGCAAAGCTTATTGACAGCGATGCCCTATATCATTTTATACCAACTTGGCTGAAAATATCGATCGCTCCGCCGAACAGAGCAAACCAGAACCAGCCCATTCCCAGACTGTCTTTCAGCCAGCATAGGGCCCCTTTTTCAAAGCCTCAGCCAAAGCATTACCGTTATCTCGCAAACCTTCGTAAAAAAACAGCACTTCTCCTTGAATGCCGCGACAGCGGTTGTAAGCAATTACTTGCAGCAACAGCTCGGGATTCATGCTATAATTGCTACCTCGATTTGCCAACAAGATACCGGGCGACACGCAGTCGAGCCGATCGCCCTTAAGCTGTTCTCCAATGAGTCGATCGACCAACTGTTTGTAACCGTTAAAATCGCGGCGGTAAAACTGCGGGTGAAGCATATCGACCAAGTTTTTGTCAACCCAAGCTTGAGAATCTTGCAAATATTCCACCAATCCCCATTCATAAGGACTCGGCGACATCGACAGCAGCAAATCGGGATTAATCGCTTTCAATTCTCGCTGCAAACGAGCCACAAACTCCGTAATAATATCAGCGCGCCAGTGCAGCCAATGTCGCTCTCTGCAATGCGGCGGCGGTTCTCTACCGCACTCTTGGCGGTAGCGTTCAACCGTTTTTTCGTCGTAACCGCCTTCAACCGGAAGCGCAATGCGATCGTCTCCTTGAACGCCGTTTACCGGATAATTCTTAGCAACTTCCAGCATCAACCCCAGCAAAAAATCTTGCACTTCTGCGTCTAGAGAATTCAGCCATTCAAAGTTATTTTTTTTAAGTAAATTGCCAGTGCGATCGCGCGCCGCCCACCCAGGTTTTTTCGCCAGCAAATGACCGCCGCTGAGATTGTAAGAACTCACAAAACCGTATTCAAACCAAGGAATAACTTTTAAACCAACTCTATTAGCCTCAACAATTAATTCAGCCAAGGGGTCGCGCCCTTGATAGCGCGAGTCAATTTCCACCCCAAACTGTTCGCGCATAATTTGAGAAGGATAAGCCGTAAAACCCCGGTTCCAAACTACCGGAAAAACTGTATTGAATCCCGTATCGGCGAGAAAGTCCATTGCGCCAGCAATCCGCTGCTTTGAAGTGAGAACTTGGCAGTCGGTGCTGGGTATCCAAACGCCGCGAATTCCACCAGCATTATCACCCGCTAACGAACTTGGCAGCTTTGATGGATTTGGTGCTAAAACTCCAGCCGCTAACCGCTGTTTTATTTCCGAATAAACGCTGCGAATTGCTGACTGGAAAGGTGAAAAAAATGGCATTTATTTATGCTGTTTTTTGTAAGGTGCGCACTGCGCACGCTACGTTATTTATTGGCACCCAAGATTATTATTTATGGATTCAGATGCGCCGCAGAACACCCGAGATTATTTATGAATAAGGTGCGCCGAAAAACACCCGAGATTATTTATAGATAAGGTGCGCCGAAAAACACCCGAGATTATTTATAGATAAGGTGCACCGAAAAACACCCGAGATTATTTATAGATAAGGTGCGCAGTGCGCACCCTACATTCATGAGTGAGGCACGCAGTGCGCGCCCCAAAAATGTACTATCAGGCCACGGCTGACAACTGCTGGCTTAAAGCTTCTTTTAAAAGTTCGGCTTTATCAGTTTGTTCCCAAGGCAAGTCTAAATCAGTGCGCCCGAAGTGACCGTAAGCTGCCACATCTTGATAGAAGCGGCCGCCTCTTTCCGCAGGCAAATTCTGCAAGTTAAATGCCTGAATGATACCCGCAGGACGCAGTTCAAAATGCTGCTTCACAACTTCTAAAAGGCGATCGTCATCAACTTTCCCAGTACCGAAAGTTTCGATCATCATGCTAACTGGCCGCGCCACGCCGATCGCGTAACTCAACTGCACTTCGCACTTTTGGGCCAAACCGGCAGCCACGATATTTTTAGCAACATAGCGGCAAGCATAAGCCGCGCTGCGATCGACCTTCGTGGGGTCTTTTCCCGAAAAAGCGCCGCCGCCGTGACGGGAATAGCCGCCGTAGGTATCCACAATAATTTTGCGGCCGGTCAAACCGGAGTCTCCTTGAGGCCCGCCGACCACAAATTTGCCGGTGGGGTTGACAAGGAAGCGAGTGTCTGCATCAGGCTTCACGCTGATGTCGGCAAACACCGGCTCGACAACAGCAGTCCAAAGGTCTGCTTTAATTTTGGCTTGAACTGCGGCAGTGTCAACGATGTCGCCGATCGCCTCAGTATGCTGCGTAGAAATTAAAATCGTATCGATGCCAACAGGTTTGCCGTCCTCGTACATTACTGTAACTTGACTTTTGCCGTCGGGACGCAGGTAAGGCAATTGACCGGTTTTGCGGACTGCCGCTAGCTGACGGCAAATCCGGTGCGCTAGACTGATCGGCAAAGGCATCAATTCCGGCGTTTCGTTGCAAGCAAAACCGAACATCAAACCTTGGTCGCCAGCGCCGATCGAATCTAACTGCTCTTCACTAGCTTCCTCCCGACTTTCCTGAGCCGTATTCACCCCTTGAGCAATATCGGGAGACTGAGAATCCAGAGCCACCAACACCGAGCAGCTATTAGCAGAAAAGCCGTTGTCAGCGTGGATGTAGCCGATGTCGGCTATTTTTTTGCGAGCTAATTCTATGTAATTTACCTGAGCTTTAGTCGTAATTTCGCCCGTCAATAGCATCAAGCCGGTGTTGACGACTACTTCGGCTGCGACCCGGCTTTTCGGGTCTTCGGTCAGCAAGGCATCTAAGATCGTATCTGAAATTTGATCGCAGATTTTATCGGGATGGCCTTCAGTAACAGATTCAGATGTGAACAGGTAGCGGCGTGACAATGATTGTTCCTCCTGTGATCCGGGCTCTTCCTGTACCGCACCGACAGCAGACGACTGATTTTTCAGGTAGAGGCGCAGAATCATCGCGTCCTCGCCGCCGGAAAATTCGTGTCGGTCTGCGTTCGTGTTGAAGCAGGGTTTGAGATTGGGTAAAGTCACACTACTATAGCAAAGTCAGTCGTGGGAAGTCCCTAAAACCTTACATTTTGTAGGATTGTCGATCGGTCATTCGACACTGCTGGCCTACCCGCCTAATCTTTGAGGGTAAGATACAGTCAGGTTATCGCCTCGCGGAATCACTATGGCAGGAATCGAAAAATCACCAAACTTCATCGAAACGGTGGCGCACCTAGAATTTCCCGGCGGGCCCATACCGCTTGACTCTCCATTTTATATCGATCGATCTCCCGCCGAAGCCCGAGCTTGTGCAGAAATTAGCAAGCCGGGGAGTTTAATTCGGATCAAAGCTCCTAGGAAAATGGGCAAAAGTTCACTGATGCTGCGGATAATTGACGCGGCGGTCGATCGGGGATACCGCACAGTAACTGTAGACTTTCAGCAAGCCGAAGAAGCAGTTTTTGCCAGTTTAGATAAATTTTTGCGCTGGCTTTGTGTCAACGCGGCCCGGCAACTCAAACTCGAACCAAATCTCGATGAATTTTGGGATGAAGATATGGGCAGCAAAGTAAGCTGCTCTCTTTACTTTGAAAACTATTTGCTCGAACAAATTGACAGTCCCGTTGTTTTGGTACTCAACGAAGTAAACCGAGTATTTGAACGGGCCAATATCGCTAAAGAATTCCTGCCGCTGCTCCGTTTTTGGTACGAACAAGCTCGCGCTAGTGAAATTTGGCAAAAACTCCGCATCGCCGTCATTCACTCGACCGAAATTTATATTGCTTTGAGTCTCAATCAATCTCCATTTAATGTAGGACTACCGATTAAACTCTCAGAATTTACGGCCGAACAAGTCCAAGATTTGGCGCGCCGACACGGATTGAACTGGAGCGACAGCTATCCGATCGACCAATTAATCAAAATGGTAGGCGGGCATCCTTATTTAGTGCATTTAGCGCTCTACCACCTGGCAATTTTGCTGCAAAACAGCGGCTCTGTCGGGGATGAGCCTGGGGAGGAGCTGGGGCGAACCCTGTTGCAAGAACTGTTGAAAGCAGCTCCTACTCAAAGCGGAATTTATAGCGACTACTTGCGCAATCAGTCGATCGCCATTCAACAGCAGCCGGAACTCGCCGCCGCATTCCAACAAGTTCTCGATGCCAAAAATAGCATTCACCTCGAACCTTTGATGGCTTATCAGTTAGACAGCATGGGACTTGTCAAATTAGACGGAAATAACTGCAGTTTGTCTTGCGAATTATATCGCCTGTATTTTCAAGATCAAAATTTGTGCGAAGACAATTTCTCGGCTGTTGTTTTTGAGGAGTTGCAGCAAGAAAATGAACGGCTGCAAGGTTTGGTGAATGTGGACGAACTAACTCAAATTGGCAACAGACGGCATTTTGACAGTTGCTTGCGAGCCGAATGGAAACACATGGCTCGCGACGGATGTCCGATATCTTTAATTTTGTGCGATCTCGATTATTTCAAAATTTATAACGATACCTACGGACATCAAGCTGGAGATGATTGTTTGCGATCGGTAGCTCAGGCAATTCGCCGATCGCTCCAGCGTCCTGCTGATGTAGCCGCTCGCTACGGGGGCGAGGAATTTGCGGTGATTTTGCCTCAAACTGATGCGGCGGGCGCTGTGCTGGTTGCCGAACGCATTAGAGCGAAAGTTAAAGCTTTGAATATTGTTTTTAACCCGAAGAGTGTTGAGTGTCTGCCTAATTCTGCGGTAACGATTAGTTTGGGAATTGCCAGCGTTGTTCCGGGCCCGGAAAATGATGCAGCAACGCTGGTACTGGCGGCGGATGAGGCTCTTTACGACTCGAAAAGGCACGGGCGCGATCGGCTGACTGTGAGCACGCTCTTAAATTTTCGATTTGCTGCTGTTAATTGATGAAATTCAGGGCGATTGAAAATCGCGGCTCCTTTTTATTGCATCCTCAAAAATTTCGTGCCAAGTTATTAGCTGCCGAATATCATCAACGGTGGGAAGTCGAAAATACAATTGATGAATTCAAAG
>JAUBOG010000609.1:0-3566 GCA_036700105.1 Microcoleus occultus BM001215583 | reverse complement strand
CCCCTAACCCCCCTTAAGAAGGGGGGGACAAGATGTTAATAGAAATTATAGGTGATGGGGCGATATTTAGGGAATAGTTTCTGAATTAGTTTATCTCAAATCATGTCTACTTGACAACTAGGGATCTCGCCCCTTTGGAATAAGTCACAAAGGGCGATCGCTTTTTGGCTATTTTGGGCTATATAGAAAGGGCGATCGCTCTTTTGGGGATATGGGAAGGTCGATCGCACAAACAATCTAGTCAAACAGCATTTTAAGCAAAGGGAATGCTTGAAAACAGAGAATTACTGCTGAAGAATTTCAACAATCTTAGCGATCGCCTCGTTTAACTTCTCTGTTTTAAGCTGATCGGCTTTATAAAGTATAATTCCTCGATCGGCGGTAAACAAGCGATTAGGTCTAATGTTGCTAGTTTGGTTAAGTCCACCCTCACTAAAATCACTACTTTGAAGTCTAATAGCATAGCGATCGGTGATATTCTGGCTAGTAATTTGACAAAGAATTAGATCGTCTCCTGCCAAAGTTGCTATAACTAAAGCGGGTCGGCGCTTAGCTTGTGTTAAATCCGAAAACGGGAAAGGAACAACTCTCACATCACCTTTTACAACTTATGCCATGCTTCATCCTCTTCTAACTTTAACCAGTCTTTTTCCAAAGAAGACTCACTGAGCAGGCTTGGTTCTAACTTATCTTTATTGTATTTGAATTTGAGAAATTGCAGAAAAGTCCAAACTTCTTCTAATATAAACTCTGGAATATTCTCTACTTCCTTAAGGAGTAATTCTTTAGCGTTCATGTCATTTACCTATAAAAATATACTAATTGAGGTCATGCGTAACTCCTATCTATTATAGCATCGTTGAGATTAGCAGCTCGTCGCGCAGATTCCTCTGCCTTCTCTGGCTTAAGATCGGGAAATTTAGCAAATTATAATGCGATCGCCTTGCTTGTAAGCGCAGATTAGCGAGATCCCTTTTGGAATAAGTCGAAAAGTGCGAGGCTTTGTTAGTGCAGGTGGTCGATCGCTTTCTGTAGGGCACGTTTTGGGCGATCGCTCTTTTTATTAGGAGTGTTTTTGTCGGGAAGCCCGATCGCACCCTCGATCGCACTACCCATATGTAAAGTTATATTACAATTTCAATTCGGTAGCTTTAGATACAGAATTCTCTGTTATAGTGAGAAATAGGAAGAGAAAAAGCAGCCCAAAATTAATCGAGAAATACGGAGGAACCGCATATGTCTACCGAAAATCAAGCCCGCTCCCTGATGATGCGCCACCACCACATGGTCAAGAACCGCCAGCAATCCATGCTCAACCGCACAGCCACCGAAGTCGGGATGGAAGACACGCACTACTGGGGTCACATTCAAGGCAAGCCGCAGCCCAGCCTTCAAGACAGCTACGATCGCAGCCACGCCACCATGAGCTAAGGCAAGCTCAATTTCCCCAATTGCCCGCAAACCTATTACCTACATTTGGAGAAACCAGTTATGTCTACTCAAGAACAAGCCCGCAGCCTGATGATGCGCCACCACCACACGGTCAAGAACCGCCAGCAATCTCTGCTGAGCCGCACGGCTGCTGAAGTTGGTTTAGATGCTGTTTCTCAAGCGAGTGCCGATCGCCAATAACTCGTTTTTTCAACGGCGAGACAGTTGAATCGAGTTTGCTGTTTGCTTTCCTAGAAATTAATAATGCCAGTTACAAAATCGTCGCGACTTCTGCTTGAGTTCGAGCTCTATTATCAGAAGTCGCGATTAATTTTATGGGGTTGGTTCAAGACAAAAAGTGATATCAATTGGGTTCTCCATCGGAATGATATAAACGGAAAACACTCCAAAAGCCGTGTCCCTACAATCGATCGCGGTAAGGACACGGTTTTTGGAGTGTCCTCGCTTGTCATGTCTGAGTCCAGCCGCAATTGATATGAGACACAGCTTAAGTGCATTTCCACCCGCAGCCGGGGAACCAGAAAACGAGGAACCCTTACAAAATCAGTTGTTCGCAATCTAAAATTAAAAATCTAAAATCTAAAATTAAAAATCTAAAATGATATAATCCCTTGTCAGCAGATTGAAGGCTACTAGGGAGGTCATCATGTCGGACTGGAAAGTTATTGGCGGCGGAGTTACAGCACCGAGAGGATATCGAGCATCGGGAATTACAGCGGGTTTGAAGCCTTCAGGCTTGCCGGATTTAAGTTTAATTTTGTCAGAAGTAGACGCGATCGCCGCAGGAGTTTTCACCACATCCACAGTCCGGGCTGCTTGCGTAGACTACTGCCGCGAGCGCTTGCAAGCAAAACCCAGCGCCAAAGCAATTTTGTGCAATGCGGGACAAGCTAATGCTGCTACTGGCGAACAAGGTTTGGCCGATGCCCTCGAAAGTGCGAAATTGTTGGGAGAAGCGCTGAACATTCCTCCAGAATCGATTCTGTTGGCCTCCACTGGCGTCATCGGACAGCGGATTAAAATGGAACCGCTGAGGGCGGGAATTCCGAAATTAGTTGCTTCAGCTTCGGATACTGGTTCCGATGCGGCTGCTAAGGCTATTTGTACGACTGATTTAGTGCCGAAAACGATCGCCCTAGAAACGATGTTTGGCGATCGACCCGTGCGCATCGGTGGCATTTGCAAAGGTTCGGGAATGATCCATCCGAATATGGCAACAATGCTAGCATTTGTAACTTGCGATGCAGCAGTGTCGTCGCATTTGTGGCAAGAAATGCTGAGTCGCGCGGCGAACAGAAGTTTCAATCAAATTACTGTGGACGGCGATACCAGTACCAACGATTCGCTAATTGCTTTGGCGAACGGTCAATCGCGCACGCCGGCGATTACGGAAATGGGCCCGGATGCTGAAAAATTAGAGGCGATGCTGACATCCGTTTGCGTGCATTTAGCAAAGGCGATCGCCCGCGACGGTGAAGGTGCAACTTGTTTGGTGGAAGTGCAAGTTAGCGGCGCGCCCGATGAAGTTTCAGCGAGTAAAATTGCCAAAACAATTGTCGGTTCTTCTTTGGTGAAAGCTGCTATTTTCGGGCGAGATCCGAATTGGGGCAGAATTGCAGCGGCTGCGGGGCGGGCGGGCGTTCCGTTTGAACAGGAGAATTTGCTGATTCAATTGGGGGATTTTTTGATGATGGAAAACGGCCAACCGAAGGAGTTCGATAAATCTGCTGCGAGTAATTACATGAAAGCGGCGGCGGCTGGTGAATATTTGAAATCCGACACGGTTTTGATTCGGGTTGGTGTCGGGAATGGCCCGGGGAGTGCGAAGGCTTGGGGATGCGATTTGAGCTACGATTACGTGAAGATTAATGCCGAGTATACGACTTAACCGTCATTTTTTTTTTGTGATAATCCTGACTTCTTTAAGAAGTCGGGGTTGCCAGCAGCAAGCTGAATAACTCGACTTAACACGAATGGTTTTGGATCTCAAAAATTGCTGGCTCTGTTATGAAGCTCGGCCGTAAAAAAGAAGGATTACCTATTGACTTTGGCTGATTTATTGTGGTATATTTTAGATAATGGGAGTGGTGGCAAAAATATTATTTTTGCCACCA
>JAUBOG010000608.1:0-3585 GCA_036700105.1 Microcoleus occultus BM001215583 | reverse complement strand
AATATGTAGGGGTAGTGCCAAGAGTGCCTACCCCGACCTCATGGGGCAACCACGGGGGGTTTGCCCCTACAAGAATTACACAAATGATTTAGGATTGCTATAGTATTTCAAAGCTTCTTGCGGTTGGGAAAGGCTGTCGTAGTTAAGACCAATATAATTGAGTGCTATAGCTTCACCTCGTCTCTGTTTAAATTGTCGCGCAATGGCTAGAATCTGCTGCCAGGTTTCTATTGCCTGTCGCGCTTGTCCTTGCCCTTCCTGTTGCTGTGCTTGCTCTATGAGTTGCTTTAATTTTTCAACCTGTGAATTTTGACTTTGCGCCCAACTCGGTTGCACCATCAGCGGCACCGTCAGAGCAGTCAGATACACACCCAAAATCAAAACACTGCTAATAATTTGTTTCATCTTTTTCATAATTTACCAAAGTCGATTAATAGAATAGGCATCAAACGCAGAATCTTTACTTAATACGGGTATCCCTTCCACCATTGCTGGGGCGATGAGCAAGCGATATTTACACATACCAGTTTTCTATTTGTAAGTCTAGAAAATCGGCAAAGTCTGACACATTGTTCGTGACGAGTATCAGATCGTTTACTTGAGCGATCGCCGCAATTTGACCGTCTGAAAATGATGGAGTCTTGCCAATACTGGAGAGACGCGCTCTTTCTGTCGCGTGCCATATGGCAGCATTAGCATCATAAGGCAGCAGAGGAATTTGAACTCGAACCACCTCGTTGAGGTAACTTTCTAGAATTCGACGTTTCCTTGATTCAGGAAGTCGCTTACACCCAAATAAAAGTTCGTGAAATACAACTGTTGCCGTCGCAACTTCTTCTTTGTGTCGCTCTAACATTTTGACCACATTTGCATTCGGAATTGGTCGAGTTGGTTCCGAAAGCACGTTAGTATCTAATAAAAATCGCAAGCTCACAAAATAACCTCGCGCCCCGGTGATGAATCTCTTAGTCCCTCAAAAACTTCTGCCTCAATTCCTGCTTGTTCTAGATTGTTTTCTTGACGAAACTTTTGGATTGCTTCCCAAAAATTTTGAGGTTGTTCAATCTGGCGTTCTTTCTCAATCTTAGCAATAATTTCAGTTAACTCAGCAGATAGTTTAGTCAATTTTTTCGCTTTTTCAAGCAAGCGATCGACCAAAGGCGACGGCAATAACTCCAGCGGGTCGTCAAAATCATCAGAAATTGTAATTAATCCTCGATCGCTCCCAAATCGGCGGGGTGTAGGCGAGGATTCTTGAACTTCATCGAAAGTTTCTGGTTCAACTCCTGGTTTAATGTCTTTGATTTTAATTGCTTGAGATTGTACTCTTTGTCTGAGATAAATTGCAGATATCAGGTCAGACCAGGTAAAGTTTTCAGGCAGTCGATCGATTAAATTGCGGACTTCTTCTTTAAGATTGATGGTTTCCATCGGTTTTAGTAAAGAGAGTATAGAGTTTAATTGTAGTACAAGCGGTTTTGAAGCGATCGACCTTTTAGCAAAAGTCCATTGCAATTGATATTTCACACAACATTCCGGCGGAGGTTTTAACCCCCGACGGACTGCGGGATTTGTGTTTATTGATTAAGCCCGATCGCACATCACAACTTCAAACACACCCCCCGGAATAAACCGACACAAAGCCCGCCGCCGATCGTCCGCATCTTGGCGGTTGACAAAACGGGCAATTGTATAGTGCTCAGCATTCGGTAAAATTCGGACGATCGCCCAAGAAGTACGTTGGCGAAGCCCTCGAAGAGGATCGCCCTGCTTTGACTTTTCAGGTGTTTTCCCTCGCGAATTTGAGTTGAGTTCGATCGCGGGGCGATCGGCGATCGTCGGAGAATTGGCTTTTCTGAGAGTATTGAGGTAGCGGGCGATGGCGATTCCGTTCAGATTCGCCCCCACGCGCAGAATCAGAAACACCGCCAAGCTTTCGAGCTCTGGCCCAGTTATGCGCGCACCCGTAGCATCAAAATCCTCATCAGAATAGCTGCCGATACCCGACAGCAGTTGCGCGATGCCAAAATCATTCAAAGCTTGCTGATAGCCGCGGTTATATTCCTTCCCGTCGCTCACAGGCTTTATCATAGGAATTGTCTCCTTACGTATTTGGGGAGCCATCAGCCAGCGCGGGCCGTAGGAAGTTCAGCGCTGGCTTTTGACTCTCTAAGATTTTATCCATATATGCCGCACTCGTCAAGCATATATGCTCCATATTTACATAAAGGTCTAGATACAGCACAATATGCACGCGCTATCGGCGCATAGTGCTGTGCAAAAGCAGCATTGTGCTGCATATTCGACAAAATTGTTTACAATACTGGACAATGACGATCGCCCTAAATAAAAAAATACTCAATTTCTAATGGCTAAACGCGTATCAACCTCCTTAGCAGATGGAATTTATGACCTACTTCAAGAGTGGGCAAATGAAGAACGCCGTTCAATCAGCGGCTTGTCAGCATTTATTTTGGAACAAGCGGTGAGAGAACACCAAAAGGAAATGAAACAACAGCCCCAGCCATCCGACGAGAAACAAGATAAAAGTTGAGTGCAGTTTATGCGATCGAACTTTTACTTTCTTCCCAGTAGAAGATAATCTACTTCTTCCCTCTCCTTCCCTCTTCTTCCTTCGCGTCCTTCGCGCCTTCGCGGTTCAATAATACCAAATGAAATTTATCGGCATAGACTTAGGTTGGAGCTCAGGAGCAAGCGGATTGTGCTGCTTAAACTGGGAAAACAATCGATTGCAATTCATCCAGTGCGATCGCCAACAATCCCTCAACGACATCCTCGCCTGGATCGACACCCAAATCTCCCCAACCGAACCAGCAATTATCGCAGTAGACGCCCCCACAATCATCGCCAACCTAACAGGAATGCGCGACGCCGACAAACTCACCCACAAACACTTCGGGCGCTACCACGCAGGCTGCTATCCCGCCAACCTTTCCCGCCCCTTCGCCCAAAAAACAGTCGAATTCGGCCTTTGTTTAGAAGCCCGAGGATTTGTCCACTCACCGATAATAGAAGCTAAGAAATTAGGCAGATATCAAATAGAAGTCTATCCCCATCCAGCCACAATCAACTTATTTAAATTAGACAAAATCATCAAATACAAAAAAGGAAAACTGGCAGAACGTCAACTAGAATTGATGAAACTCTGCCAGTATATTGTAGATATTTTACCGAGCCTTGAACCCTCTCTAAATCTGTCTTGCAGCACAGGAATTTTACCTGTGAGCGGCGGTTCAAACCTCCCCGAAATCCCCACCAGCATCGCCACCCTCAAAGCCTTGGAAGACCAGCTAGATGCCTTGCTGTGCGCTTATATCGGCGCTCACTGGTGGTACTGGGGAATCGATCGCAATTTGGTTTTGGGCGATCGCGCCACCGGCTACATAGTCATTCCGCAAGGGAGATAAGGAGAGTGGGAGAATTAGGAAAATCTTCCTTGATTCTCCTCTCAAAAGTCATATCAAATCCGGTAGCATCGGAATTGATATTACCCGAAATCTGGACACGGCAGTGCCGTTTCTTGCGCAATGAATCGGGGTAGGGACACGGCACTGCCGTGTCCTC
>JAUBOG010000607.1:0-3585 GCA_036700105.1 Microcoleus occultus BM001215583 | reverse complement strand
GGTGCGATTCGTTTGCTAGAAACTAAATCTAATAAGAAGGGTTTGGGGGATTAGCAGCAAGGACAAATAGGGAGCAATCCCGAAAATGAACCTTGACAACTGAGCGACCATGAGGGTGCAAAACCCTCCCCTGTAGATGCCAGGTGAAAGCACATCCCCTACGGTAGCGACTAGCCCTCAATCCGTAAAGCGGGGATGAAAGCCTCTCAACACTTCCAGTCCAGGATAGTGCGGGGCAAGCAAAGAACCCATGAGTAAGACATTACGTCTGAATCCACGACTGAACCATCGACAACTACAACCAGCAAAAAGGACTGATTAGCTGGAGCCAAAAAGGCAAAGGAAAAAAGGTTGGCGGTTCGTTCCCCGACCAACAGCATCTCTAAATAAACCCGGTGGATAGTGGAACTCTAAAGGTTCATAGTATGGTCGTTCGGAACGAAGTAACCCCTCGTATGTTCTCTCGGAAGTCAAATACCGTGAGCAGGTGCTAACCGAATGCTGCGAGTGGGTGGGATTGGGTCAGAAGCAAACGCCTTGCTGTAATGACAAGGATATGCAGACAGACTCACGGTGATAAGGAAGGAATAGTATAGAGTAGCAGTACAAATGTCTAAAACACTGAGCAATCAGATGGTGGAATGGAGAGAGACGGACTGGCGTAAGCTGGAACGGCGAATCTTTAAGCTGCAAAAAAGAATATTCCAAGCCTCTAGTCGTGGTGATTTGAAAGCAGTCCGGAGACTCCAGAAGACATTGATGAGGTCTTGGTCAGGAAGGATGCTAGCTGTACGTCGCGTGACGCAAGACAACCAGGGCAAGAAAACAGCCGGAGTAGACGGAGTTAAATCACTCTCGCCCGTCCAAAGGATAGCACTGGTCAAGAAACTTGAGCTAAAGGGGAAAACCAAACCCACTCGACGGGTATGGATTGACAAACCAGGAACGGATGAAAAACGCCCCCTTGGTATTCCCACGATGTACGACAGAGCGCTTCAGGCGTTAGTGAAATTGGCGCTTGAACCGGAGTGGGAAGCAAGGTTTGAACCCAACTCCTATGGATTCCGACCAGGACGTTCATGCCATGATGCTGTCGAGGCAATCTTTAACGCTATTAAGTCGAAGGCTAAATATGTGCTGGATGCCGACATCGCGAAATGCTTTGACCGCATAAACCACGGGGAACTTCTCAAAAAATTAAATACATTCCCGACCTTAAGACGCCAGATAAACGCTTGGCTCAAGTCGGGAGTGATGGATGGCAGTCAATTGTTCCCCACATCTGAGGGTACGCCACAAGGCGGGGTCATCTCTCCGCTACTGGCAAATATTGCCCTTCACGGGATGGAAGAACGGATAAAGCAGTTGGCCGAAACATTGCCAACACCAAGAGGACATAGTAAGCGAGGAAATCGCCAGTCTCTAAGCCTAATCCGGTACGCCGACGACTTCGTGATACTACACGAGGACTTAACCGTTGTCCAGAGATGTAAAGAAGTAATTTCTGAGTGGCTAAACGGCATTGGACTTGAATTGAAACCAAGTAAAACGCGCCTTGCCCACACATTGAATAAATATGATGGGCAAGACGCGGGGTTTAACTTCCTGGGGTTTAATATCAGGCAGTACCCAGTAGGTAAATATAACACGGGTTGTAATCCTCATGGGGAACCACTTGGATTTAAGACGCTCATCAAACCCAGCAAGCAGAAGCTAAAGCTACACTATGACAGTATATCTGAGGTAATAGAACAGCATAAAACAGCTCCACAAGCTGCGCTGATAACCCACTTAAATCCAATCATCAGAGGATGGGCTAACTATTACCGCACTGTCACCAGCAAGGAAACATACTCCGAACTGGGACACAAAGTGTACAAGAAGCTAAAAAGCTGGGCACAAAGACGCCACCCGAATAAATCAGGGGGATGGATAGCCAACAAATATTGGCAAACCATAGGCGATGATAACTGGGTATTCGCAACCAGGCAAGAAAGGAAAAACCCCTTGCGGTTACAAAATCATAGCGCTACGGAAATCGTGCGTCATGTGAAAGTTAAAGGCGATGCTAGTCCCTATGATGGCAACCTAGTTTACTGGAGTTCAAGAATGGGCAAAAACCCCGAAGTCCCTAAAGATGTGGCAACACTCTTGAAGCGACAGAAAGGCAAATGTACCCACTGCGGATTGCACTTCACAGAAGAATCGGTGTTGGAAGTAGACCACGTTATCCCTAAGTCGAAAGGCGGAAAGGATAGCTATGACAATTTGCAACTACTTCACCGACATTGCCACGATGAAAAGACAACCAAGGATGGAAGTCTTGGCAACAAATCTGGCTGTAATAGCGCCAAGCCTTCGCCCTCAAAGACGGGCAATAGAGGTACTTGCGACAAGAGCCTTATTACTGAGGAGCCGGATGAGATGAAAATCTCACGTCCGGTTTTGAAGACGAGCAGGGCTGGTGACAGCCTTGCTTAGTTCAACATGCCCTAGCTCGGAGCAAGGCTGGTAAGTACCCTGGATACAACGTTTTAGCCAAATCTTTAACTTTGTCAAAAAAGACAGAAGAGAGGCAATGGCTAAATGATGTTTCCTCTGTTCCACTGCAACAATCTCTTAAGCAATTAGAGATTGCCTATAAAAGCTATTTTGAGTCCTTAAATGGTAAGAGAAAAGGTAAAAGAGTAGGTCAGCCCAGATTCAAGAAAAAAACTAACAATCAATCTGCGACTTTTGTTAAATCAGGCTTTTCCCTCAAGGGTAAGGCTGTATATTTAGCCAAGATAGGGAATGTCAATCCTATATGGTCTAGGGAGTTGCCATCAGACCCAAGTTCTGTGACTGTCATCAAGGATTGCGCTAACCGCTATTTCCTAAGCTTTGTCGTAGAAATTGAACCCATTCAAGTTGATGCCAAGAGCCAAAGCATCGGAATTGACTTGGGAATCAAAACTTTTGCGGTAATGAGCAATGGCGATCGATCGTCGAGCCCAAATTACAAAGAGTTAGATCGGAAGATTCGCTTCCTCCAGAACAAGCTAGCACGTCAACCCAAAGACTCAAAGCGTCGGAACAAGACTAGGATTCAAATTGCCAAGTTGCACAATCGAATTGCTGATATCCGTAAAGATTTCCTGCACAAATTGTCAACCAAGATAGTGAGCGAAAACAAAGTAATTGTCTTGGAAGATTTAAACTTGTCGGGAATGATGAAGAATCGAAAATTGTCAAGGGCAATTAGTCAGCAGGGATGGTACGATTTTCGGGTTTTGTGCGAGGCTAAATCTGATAAGTTTGGGCGTGAATTTAGGGTAATTAGCCGATGGGAACCAACAAGTCAAACCTGCTCAGATTGTGGGTTTAAATGGGGTAAATTAGACCTTTCGATTCGAGAACTAATTTGCCTTAATTGTGGTACACATCAAGACAGAGACGAGAACGCAGCCAAGAATATACAGAAAGTCGGGACAGGGCATTGCCACGACTCTAAACGGACACGGATCGACCGTAAGACTACAAAGGATAGCAAGTTGAAATGATGTGTCAAGAATCCCCACGCCTTCAGGCTGGGGAGTATGTCAA
>JAUBOG010000606.1:0-3613 GCA_036700105.1 Microcoleus occultus BM001215583 | reverse complement strand
CCCCCTTAAAAAGGGGGGGACAAGAACACTCTCAAAGTCCCCCTTTTTAAGGGGGATTTAGGGGGATCTAGATTTGGGAACAAGCGACATATATCAGAGGTTTCAGGCTTCAGTCGATGATATCTATTTATTTTTGTGAAGCTGGAACATTCATACCGCGCTGTACTGCTGGGCGTTCTTGCAAAGTTTCTACCCAGCGTTTGAGGTGGGGATGATTGTCGAGGGTTAATCCTTGAAATTCATAAATAGCAACCCAGGGATAAGTAGCAATATCGGCAATTGAATAGTCGCCGCAGATGTATTCGTGTTTGGCTAGTTGATTGTCTAATACTCCATACAGCCGCAAAGTTTCTTTTTCGTAGCGTTGAATTGCATAGGGAATTGGTTCGGGTGCAAAGCGTTTGAAGTGATTTAATTGACCGAACATCGGGCCGACGCTGGCCATTTGAAACATCAGCCATTCCATCACTTGAAAGTATTTTTCTTTGTCGGTGGGCAGAAATCTGCCTATTTTTTCGGCGAGGTAGATGAGGATAGCCCCGGACTCGAAGACTGTGATGCCGTTATCTCGATCGACTATAGCAGGGATTTTGCTATTCGGGTTAATGGCAATGAATTCCGGGCTGAATTGGTCGTTTTTTGTGATGTCGATGACGTGCACGTTGTAGGGTAAGCCTATTTCTTCGAGCATGATAGAGACTTTGCGGCCGTTGGGCGTTGTAAAAGTGTAGAGGTCGATCATACTTGTGATGTTAAGTTGTAACTTGGGAAGGCAGGAAATAAACGCACATTTTATCACACTTTGGCATAAAATTGCGGATTTTTAATCGATTGTGTTAAAATTAGCTGATAATAATACAAGAATGACGATCGCCCGCAATGGACATTATTGAAATTCTCAAAGACGACTATCAAAGATTTCCCGAAAATCAGACTTACAGCATTTACGCAAAAGACGTTTATTTTGAAGACCCGGTGAATCGATTTACCGGAGTCGATCGCTACCGCAAAATGCTCGGGTTTATGGGGACTTTTTTTCAGGATGTAAATCTAGATTTGCACGGAATTTCCCAGTCTGGAGATACCATAGAAACTCGCTGGACGCTGAGTTGGAAAGCACCGCTACCTTGGCGGCCGCAAATGGCGATTCCGGGTAGAAGCGAACTGAAAGTCAACAGCGATAATTTAATCGTTTCTCACATCGATTACTGGAACTGTTCGCGGTTGGATGTGCTCAAACAATTGGTATTTCCAGTCAAGACTGATGTCTGAATTGCTAAAACCTTGCGGGCAAATATCCCTAGTAAGCCCTCCTCAGAAAAAGATAAAACATTGATTTATTTACTATCATCTTCATAAAACCTGATAATTCAAACCAGTAACTCACCAAAGATTGCCTGTTCTCGAATGGCATCATAATTTTTCAAAATCTCTGAAAGCTTCAGCAAGCTTTCTAATTCCCGTGCTTGCTTCGGAGTCAAATCTTTCCGTTCCGCCGCATAAATAAGTTCCCCAAGCATAATCAACCTAGCTTCTACAGGAATATTATTTTTGATCCCCAGATTGATTCTTTCTTTAAAGCTGTGAAAAATATTGTCCATTGTCTAATTCCTCTCGCGTTAAAATTTGTACTTGACTATCGTTAAAAACAATTGAGATTTTTTGCAAAAGTCTTTCTGTATCCCAAACCATCGCTCTACTAATACCTCTATTGATATCTTCGATATCGACCTCAGTATTTATATGATAAGCTACATTGGGAGCGCGTTTTTTCGCTACAGCCACCCCTCTTTGAACGGTGTTTTTGATACTGACTGCTTCTGGACTCAGTTCTTTAAACTCCCAAATTTCCCCATCAATTTCAGCATCAGGCGTTCTAACACCCGGTGCTGCTTGCTCGCTCAATAACTTTACCCTCCTCCCAAGCTTTGCAAAAACTTCAGCTACAAACTTCTCGGAATCATTAGTATTGTGGTTGACATGAATTAGTACAAACCCACCTGTATCATCATCATCATAATAGCGCTCATACTCAGGGTCTGCAAAGTCGTAGATGTTTTGACTTTCCCGGATATAATCTGGCTCCACTGTTAATTTCTAGCATAAACTTATTATTGTAGCTTACTATTTTAAACGCATCGATCGCCCCTAAATTCAACTCATATATTGACATCTCACCAATTTCGTGCATAACCGGAAATACGCTGTGTCAAGTGCGGGCGATCGCCCAAATTAATTCCCCCACTAAATTAATCTTCGTTACAATCCGTTACAATATATAAGTAAAGAACTTTCAGGCGAGCTAAACAATCAATGCGCTTAATATTAATGACTGGAAAAGGCGGCGTCGGCAAAACATCCGTAGCCGCCGCCACAGGGCTGCGATGTGCCGAATTGGGATACAAAACCCTAGTGCTGAGCACCGATCCCGCCCACTCCCTAGCCGACAGCTTCGACATGGAACTCGGACACGATTCGCGGCTGGTAAAACCGAATTTGTGGGGAGCAGAATTAGACGCTCTCAGGGAATTAGAAGGCAATTGGGGAGCAGTTAAACGCTACATTACTCAAGTCTTGCGCGCCCAGGGACTCGAAGGGGTGCAAGCTGAAGAATTAGCCATCTTGCCGGGAATGGATGAAATCTTCGGTTTAGTGCGAATGAAGCGGCATTACGACGAAGGCGAATTCGATGTTTTAATTATCGATTCGGCTCCGACTGGCACAGCATTAAGACTGCTAAGTTTGCCCGAAGTTGGCGGCTGGTACATGAGAAAATTTTACAAGCCGCTGCAAGGCATATCCGCCGCCCTTCGACCTTTAGTTGAACCTATTTTTAGACCGATTGCGGGTTTTTCTTTGCCAGACAAAGAGGTGATGGATGCACCTTACGAATTTTACGAACAAATCGAGGCTTTGGAAAAGATTTTAACCGACAATACTGTAACTTCGGTCAGGTTAGTTACCAATCCCGAAAAAATGGTAATTAAAGAATCTTTGCGCGCTCACGCTTATTTGAGTTTGTACAATGTAGCCACAGATTTAGTAGTAGCAAACCGGATTATTCCCGAAGAAGTAACAGACCCATTTTTCAAACGCTGGAAAGAAAGCCAGGAGCAGTACCGTCAGGAAATTCACTCAGATTTCATGCCGCTGCCAGTTAAAGAAGTGCCGCTTTATTCCGAAGAAATGTGCGGTTTGCCAGCATTGGAACGGTTGAAAGAAACGCTTTACAAAGACGAAGACCCCAGTCAAATTTATCACAAAGAAAATACGATTAGAATTGTTCAGGAAAATAATCAATACAGTCTTGAACTGTTTTTGCCGGGAATTGCTAAGGATCAGATTCAGTTGACCAAAACTGGAGATGAGTTAAACGTTCGGATTGGGAATCACCGCCGCAATATGGTTTTGCCGCAAGCTTTGGCGGCGCTGCAACCTTCCGGGGCGAAGATGGAGGATGATTATTTGAAAATTAAGTTTGCTTAACGAGTAACGAAGAAATTAGGACACGGTAGTACCGTGTCCCTACGATTGATCGGGCGTAGGGACACGGTACTACCCATTAGTGTCAACTTAAGACTGAAACCCCTGATAAATCTCGTTTTTACGCTAA
>JAUBOG010000605.1:0-3645 GCA_036700105.1 Microcoleus occultus BM001215583 | reverse complement strand
GGGGTTAGGGGGGATCTAGGCTTAATAGTCAAACAGCAGTCTGTGACTACTTTTGACGTTAAGTTAACACTAATCGGCACTGCCGTGTCCCTACGGTTTGGTATTAAAATTAAAAGAGTTTTTGTGAAAGGAGTTTTATGGCTGTTGGCAAGGATACAATTTTTGAGCGCTTTTTGTCGCCCCTGATGCGGCTGGCGATCGACGAACAAGCACTGAAACGACTCTACGAAGGTATCGACTGGGAAACAGCGGGCGATCGCTACCGACAACCAAACCTAGTTTATCCCGAATATTACAGCAGCCAAAACTTTCACGGCATCAAAGGCGGCTACCTCAATTCCGGTGCCGCCATTTCCTACGATCCCATTACCCAATACGTGCTGCCTCCCCACGAAACAATCGTCAGGCAATGCTTAATTGACGCTGTGCGGGTGAAACCGCGCCGGATTATCGATTTGGGATGTGGCACCGGTTCGACCACCCTGATGCTCAAGCAAGCCTTCCCCGAAGCGGAAGTTGTCGGGGTGGACTTGTCGCCTTATATGCTGGTAGTGGCCGAAATGAAAGCGCAAAAAGCAGGCTTGAATATCCAGTGGTTGCACGGAAATGCCGAAAGCGTGGGTTTTCCCGATGCTAGCTTCGATTTAGTCGCAGCTTCCTTGCTGTTTCACGAAACGCCGCCTGCTGTATCGCGGGCAATTTTGCGAGAAAGCTTCCGGCTGCTGAAGGTTGGGGGACAAGTGGCAATTTTGGATGGAAATCAAAAAACTTTGCAGCAGACAGAGTGGCTGACTGATATCTTTGAAGAGCCTTATATTAAGTCTTACGCCGCTGGCAGCGTGGATGCTTGGGCGGGGGCGGCAGGATTCGGGGCGGTGCAAACTCAGGATCACTGGTGGGTGCATCAGGTGACGCAGGGCGTGAAACCTCTACCCGGGGAAGATTTGGAACCTGTGCGTGCGGCGAAGGGGTGGAATTTGGGCGATGTTACTCCTGATTTTGATGGCGGCGATTTACCGGGGATTCCAGCACCCGCTTGATGTGTGAACTGTTGATAGTTAACAGTTCACCGTTAACAGACTAATGACTCATAACTAATGACTGATGACTAATGCTAAAAGCAGTTTTCTTTAATTTTAATGGCGTTATTATTAATGATGAGGCGATTCACGAGAAAATAATCGATCGGCTGATGCTCGATGAAAATCTCCAGCTCAAACGGGGGGAGTTTCGAGAAGTTTGTTTGGGAAGGAGCGATCGCACTTGCATTGTGGAACTGCTGAAGCGCCGGGGAAGATATCTCACAGATATATATCTCGATCGCTTGCTAGCAGGCAAGTCCTCTGCTTACAAAGCTGAAATAGATACTTTGCAGAAATTGCCAATTTATACGGATTTGGCAGAATTTGCTGCCAAAATTCGGGTGGCGGGATTGAAAATGGCCGTAGTTAGCGGGGCAATGCGATCGGATATAGAATTAGTGTTAGATCGAGCCGGTTTGGCAGCAGACTTTGACTTAATTGTCGCAGGCGATGACTTGACGGCGAGCAAACCGGAACCAGATAGCTATTTGTTAGCTGTGGAACTTCTCAACAAAAAATATCCCGATTTTGACTTGCAACCGATCGAGTGTTTGGCCCTGGAAGATACTTTTGCGGGGATTGAAGCGGCGAAAAAAGCCGGGATTCAGGTTGCGGGAGTAACTCACACTTACCCGTTTCACATGATCCAGCGCCAAGCTAATTGGACGGTGGACTATTTTGCTGATTTAGAGTTGGACAGAGTGTCGGAACTTTGCTCGATCGCCCCGCAATCAGCACCCGCAAAAAACACTTGACTTTTTTAGGAGTTGCGTGCTAATGTAAGTGACGATCTGCCAAAATAAGAGCAGACCTAAGCTGCGAGCCTTTTAGATTCGGCAATCTGGCATCTAAAAAAAGGCGGAATTAAAAGTCAATCAGGGGAATTAGCTCAGTTGGTAGAGCGCTGCGATCGCACCGCAGAGGCCAGCGGTTCGAGTCCGCTATTCTCCATAAATCAAAATAATTTATCAAAGTTCGATCGTACTCAAAGCGCAATCAAAGCGAAGCGCGATCCTCTTCGAGGGCTTCGCTAACGAACTTTGTTTTATTAATAAGTTTTGTATCCAAACGTACAACTATCTGATTAAAGTAGTCTTAATATCAAGTCGCCATATGTTATTATTCTCAGACATCTGACTCACCTATTCAAGAGTAACCAGAAAAAATGACAAAGCGATTCGATCGGCGCAAATTTATTTTATACGGTTCTGCTACCCTAACATCAAGTTTATTTCTAAAAGCTTGTAGAACGCCGACTCCAACAGCAACTCCAGCCGCTTCTCCAACAGCACCAGGATCGCCGCCAGCAGCCGCAGTCGGCGGTGGAAACACGATCAAAGTAGGAATTTTGCATTCCTTGAGCGGCACAATGTCAATCAGCGAAAAAAGCGTTGTCGATGCCGAACAATTAGCGATCGAAGAAATTAACAAAGCAGGCGGTGTCCTCGGAAAACAAATCGAAGCAGTAATAGAAGATGGCAACTCAGACTGGCCGACTTTTGCCGAAAAAGCCAAAAAATTGATCGACCAAGATAAAGTTGTCACCGTCTTCGGCTGCTGGACATCCGCCAGCCGCAAAGCAGTATTGCCAGTATTTGAAGAAAAAAATCATATGCTCTGGTATCCCGTACAATACGAGGGTCAAGAGTGCTCGAAAAACATCTTTTATACCGGGGCGGCGCCAAACCAGCAAATCGAACCAGCAGTAGACTGGTTGCTGCAAAATAAGGGAAAAAAATTCTTCTTAGTCGGGTCAGACTACGTTTTCCCCCGCACGGCAAATACCATTATCAAAGCACAGCTAGCAGCCAAAGGCGGCGAATTAGTTGGGGAAGATTACATACCTTTGGGCGGTACAGAAGTCACGCCGATTATTACTAAAATCAAAGCAGCTTTGCCCGACGGCGGCGTCATTTTCAATTCCCTAAACGGCGACAGCAACGTAGCATTTTTCAAACAGTTGCAGGGTGCAGGTTTGGGCCCGGACAAATATCCGTCGATGTCGGTCAGTATTGCCGAGGAAGAAGTAAAGGCGATCGGTGTAGAATACCTCAAAGGTCATTACGCCGCCTGGAATTACTTCATGACTGTGGAATCTCCCGCCAATACAAAATTTGTGGAAGCTTTCAAGGCAAAATACGGCAAAGAGCGGGTAACTAATGACCCGATGGAAGCAGCTTATATCATGGTTTACCTGTGGAAGCAAGCAGTCGAAAAAGCGGGAGTAGCCGAGGACTTAGACAAAGTGCGGGCAGCAGCTTTGGGTCAAACTTTTGACGCCCCGGGGGGCAAAGTGACGCTAGAAAACAACCATCACCTTTCTAAATTCGTGCGGCTGGGCGAAGTGAGAGATGACGGTTTGTTTAACATCGCTTTTGCTACGCCTGAAGCAGTGAAGCCGCAGCCTTGGAATCAGTTTGTCGCTGAAACAAAAGGCTTTTCTTGCGATTGGTCAGACCCCGCAAAAGGCGGCAAATTCAAAGCTTGATAAGTAGCCAATACCAATTTTATTAACGTTGGCAACGTATCTTCGATCCCCCCTAACCCCCCTTAAAAAGGGGGG
>JAUBOG010000604.1:0-3647 GCA_036700105.1 Microcoleus occultus BM001215583 | reverse complement strand
GGGGGTCCGGGGGGGTTGCACGATTTTAGAAAAATGGTATAAGTTCTGTTCGATCGAACTAACCAGAGAACACCATTCTCAATAAGCCTTTTACGGGCGGGCTAGAAGCCCACCCCACAAGCAGATTTATTAGTTTCGATCGATTTGACTTTTTACCCAATTCCGAAATGCCTTTACTAATTCCAAATAATCCATTGTTTCCGCCTGTTCCAGAAAACTGACAATCTCTAAAATAGCTACACTCGGAAATGCCAAACTGATCTCGCACTCCACATACCCTCGCTCTTCTAATCTGTTAATTCTGAGCCGCGAACCGTTATAAATCCAAACTTCCGGCACTCCCAGATCGGCATAAACCTGCAAGCTATTTTCCGAAGTGCTGGTAATATCAATTTCCACCACTAAATCCGGCGTAGGTTTGTAGTGAGGACTGAAGTCCTCTCTCATCGGATGCGGACTGAAGTCCTCACTACGAACCAAATTGCTAGTTATTGGCCTGGAAAATCGGTGCGGAACTTCTCTACGACTCGATTCAACTCAACCGAATGAGAAGCTTTAAATAAAATCCGATCGCCCTTTTCGACAAATTCCAACAACCGCTTTGCTAAAACTCCCCGCCCATCGGGCGCCGTAATATCTCCTATCTCCACAAAAGGCAAACCCGCCGCACCCGCAGCCATCGCCGCTGCTTCCTCAAAATCAGCAAAAACAAACAAAGCATCAAGCTGCAAATCTCGCGCCGCCCTTCCTACTTGTCGGTGAAATTCGATCGACCTTTCGCCCAATTCCTTCATCGTTCCCAACACCGCAATCCGGCGCTTTCCCGGAGTATCTGCTAACAATCTCAGCCCCGCCAGCATCGACTCCAAACCAGCATTGTAAGTCTCATCTAAAATTACAATATCGTTCGGCAAATCGTAGCGGCGCGCCCGTCCATCCGGTAACTGCACGGACAAACCTTGCTGTAAAACTTCCAAATCGATACCTAAAACTTTTGCTACCGCCAAAGCCGCCAAATAATTGACAGCATTGTGCCTTCCTGCAAGCGGCAGCGGCAATTCCACACCTTCTACAAGCATTGTATCATTATTCAGCAATTCCCCGCGAAAATCGCCGCCTTCTAAGCCGTAGCTTAAAGTTTTTCCCGACCAAACATTCGCCGCAGTTGCTATTAATCTGTGATTGTCGTGATTGAGAATAGCTATGCCCGAGGCAGGCATTTCGGCTAACAACTCGCATTTGGCGATCGCGATCGCCTCTTCTGAACCCAAGCGCCCGATATGCGCCGTTCCTACGTTAGTAATCACCGCAATATTCGGGCGGGCAATTTGCGACAGCAGCGCAATTTCGCCGAGTCCGCGCATTCCCATTTCAATTACAGCATAATTGTGTGACGGCGAAAGCTCTAACAGAGTTTTTGGGACTCCAATTTCATTGTTGTAGTTGTATTGAGTTTTCAGCACATTTCCGCTGGTTGACAAAACCGCCGCAATTAATTCTTTAGCAGTAGTTTTACCGACAGAACCGGTAACAGCAACTATCGGTATGCTGAATTGGTCGCGCCACCAACGGGCGATCGCCTGGTAAGCTGTTAAAGTGTCGTCAACGCGCAACAGCGGAAAATCGGGAACTTCATCTGGGTAAGCGCGATCGACTACCGCCGCAATCGCCCCCAAATCCCGAGCTTTTGCCACAAATTGATGCCCGTCAAAATTCTCTCCCCGCAGCGCCAAAAATACTTCGCCCCCCTCAATAGTGCGCGTATCTGTGGCAATACCTGTCCCTACAACTGTCAAAACGCCCTCAGACGCAGCAGGCAAAGCTACAGTTAAAATTTCAGCAAGTCGGGCGATACTTACGCGACAGACCATAGGACAAGCACTCACATTTCAAATAATTACGATCGCGGCTAATCCTACCTCGCCCAACTTCAGATTTAACTAACAGAGGGCTGCCGATGAGGATTGACATTAATCATCCTAATACCAAATCGTCAGACCATCAAGAAATCCGATCGAACCAACCCACAATCTCGGCCAATAGCTGACAAAGTTTATGGGGCTTTTAGGCCTTGCTAATTGCCAACAATTCATGTCATGCTGGTGTTGATAAATAGTTGGACTAAAGAAAAAAATCGATCGGCTGAAATTACCGACCGCTTCCACCCCTCGCGCCTCGCGAGGCGAGAAGCTCGGTTGACTCGAATCAGGCGCTTCCTCTGCCAATTCAGCAAGCAAATGGCGCTTAAAGCTCCTGTCCAAGCCTCGGAGGGTTAATCCACAGTGAACGACTACAACAGACAAAGCCAGGAAGAAGAACAGCTACTTTACAACCACTGGCTGGAGTTGGTACAAGTAGAGCAGCCAGCCGAACTCATCGGGCGCTTTCGTACTTTGTTTATCCACGGCGGCATCGGATATCCCGATCGCGCCATCGCCGACGCACTCCAAAAAATAGCAGCCTCAACGCGCGGGCAGCAAGAATTCAAGTACATCCTCAACCGCTGCTGTCACATCCCCATCAACCGCTGGCAAACATCCCCCAGCAAGCAAGCAGCCATTCCTGAATTGATCGCTGTGTTTGAAGAAGCCCCCAAAATAGTATTTGGATACAGCCGATCGCGGGCGATCGGCTCCATCCCCCAATTAGTACATCAATTTACCGAAAGCGAACAGTACCTCACCCTCAAACGCTTAGCCCAAGTCATCACCCACAGCAATGAAGACACCAGCAACAGCAAAATCCCCGCCCCCCTAGCCCTCGGAACCTTAATTCCGCGTTACCCTTACCTCTACAAACACTGTCTCCTCAGCGACGACAGCACCTACGAACAGCAGAAAATCATTCAAAAAATCCAAGCTCAAAAGCAGCAGCAATTTGAAATCGACCTCTCGCAATACGTCGCTCACCAAGTGAGAAAAGCCCAAACAGCTCGCCGGCAAACCTCAATTTCCTTTGGCAGGGGTATACAAAATATAAAAAACCCGACACTGTTGAGCGACCCGGAACTGTTCTTTGCCCTCAAGCAATTTGTCGGAAAGGTAGAAGGAGCCGATACCTACAGGCAGCTAGCCGGCCGCTTCACGGCGAACGCCAGCACAACTGCATCCTACGGCTCATTTAAAGATGACTTGTACGAATATCTGATTTCTTCGGTCGCGGACGATCGCTACGGCAAAAGTCAATTTAACGAAAAATTGTATAAGCAATTACAAAATACCTTTCCCCACAACGATGATCACAAGTTCAACGAATTTTTAATGATCAGAACTTGCAGCCAGTTATTGAACTTTTTAGTAGTCGAGAGTCCTGCGCGGCCCAACCACTTTGTCTTCATCGACCTGATCTCAAACCTCGGGCCCACCCAAACCACAGGTTTGCTGCTAAAAATCGTGCTCATTTGCAGCAAAGTCAAGCCCTACTTAGAAAAGCGGTTGGCAATTTTGTTCGGTCACTACGAATTCTGTACCCGAGAAGGCGTAGTCTGGTTAGTCAAAGCCCTGGAAAATCTGAATCTAGCTTTGAGTACCAATTTTGGGAAAGTTGACGTATCTTTCCTGCGGTGAGAGGCGGCTCGGGAGCATCTCATATATGTAAAAACACTTCTTCTGGCTCCTTCCTTCTTCCTTCTTCCTCTTTTTTCCTGG
>JAUBOG010000603.1:0-3649 GCA_036700105.1 Microcoleus occultus BM001215583 | reverse complement strand
TTGCTGAATGCAAGTATGATTTTTGTCTGTAGGGGTAGTGCCCCCGTGCCTACCCTCCAGCATTTGGGGCAACCACGGGGGGATTGCCCCTACGATTTCATATCCCAATTCAGCAACGTACTATTTAAATGCCGATCGAGCGTTTGCGGCCAAAAATCAACGATCGGCAGATAAAACGATCGCAGCATTCTGCCCGCCAAAGCCAAAACTCAAACAAACCGCATTTCTGACAACAGCCTCGCGCGCGCACCGCACAAAATCTAATTCAAACGCCGGTTTTTTCATTCCAGCCCCAGGCGGCAAAATCTGATGTTTAATACCCATCAAACAAAAAGCCGCGCCCAAAGCTCCCGAAGCTCCCAAAGTATGACCCGTAGCTCCCTTAGTCGAACTAACAGCAACTTGACGATCGAACAATTTTTGAATTAACAGTGCTTCGTGCCGGTCATTTAAATCAGTTGCAGTACCGTGAGCGTGAATAAAATCTATATCCACCGCCGCTAAATTGCTCTGTTTCAAACATTGATTTACCGCCGCGATCGCACTTTTCCCTCCCAGCTCCGGCGCATTAGCATGACTTGCATCATTTGTCAAGCCAAAACCCGAAATCCGACCGTAAATTTTAGCACCGCGGCGCTTTGCCAACTGAGCCGATTCTAATACAAATAAAGCCCCGCCTTCGCCGAGCACAAAGCCTTCTCGATCTTCGTCAAACGGATAGCAGCCAGTGTTTGCCAAAGCACCCATCCGGTTGAATCCAGCCACAGTCAGGGGTGTAACCGGCGCTTCCACAGCACCTGCGATCGCCCGCTGGCACTCGCCCGTGCGGATCAAATCGACAGCGCGGGCGATCGACCAAATAGCCGTCGCACAAGCAGCCATCGGCGCCAGCACCGGCCCCGTCGAGCCAATAGCCCTCGCCGCCGCGATCGCCCCCATGTGAGGCAAAAAATCTAGGAATCGGCGATCGGGAATCGGGCATCGGGCATCGGGAATTGAGAATTCTCCTCCTTCTGCCTTCTTCCTTCTTCCATCCGTTACATCTTGTACAGTGCTCGCTGCCGAACTTCCCTCTTCCCTCTTCCTGACATCCGTTACATCCGTTACATCCGTTACAGAATCCGCTGCCGAACTTCCTTCTCTTGCCAACTGTTCCAAATTTCCCTGGAAACCGCGGCTAGAACCGATCGCAATTCCGCAATCAGGAATCGGCAAAGTCAAATTAGCATCTTGCAAAGCATCGGCCAAAACCCGCCGAATTAAAGTAATTAAATCAGCAGGTTTTGTGCCAATTAAAGCCAAAGGTCGCGGTGGAAGTTCTAAAAAAGGTTGATGCCGCTCAATCCCCGAATCCCCAGCCAAAAGTCTTGTCCAGCTATTTTCCAGAGAACCCAAAGCCGAAACAAGACCAATTCCAGTAACAACAACATCCATTCACTAATGACTGATGACTGATGACTAATGACTGATGACTACTGACTAACAGCCTTAAAATTTTCCAAACCCTGAGTAACAGTAGCCTTCTCAATGCGATCGCCAGCTTCAATCTTATCAATCACATCCATGCCTTGCTTCACGTAGCCAAAAACCGCATAGCTGCCGTCCAAAAACGGCACATCGGTCAAAGTAAAGTAAAACTGAGAAGAAGCAGAATCAGGACTCTGCGATCGAGCCATAGCCACAGCGCCGCGACTGTGCACCAGCACGGGTTTCTCCTTAACCCCAGCTTGTTCTAGGGTTTGGCTGTAAGTAGGATTCGGGGCATTTTTAGCTTTAATTTCCAGAGGAATCCGGCGTTCTGCAGTAGTTTTCGGGTCAATAAAACCGCCAGTTCCCAGTCGCGCTGTCGGAAATTTAGGGTCTTTTCCCTGCGGGTCGCCGCCCTGAACTACAAAAGGCTGAGGTTCCCGGACGACTCGGTGAAATACCAGCCCGTCGTAGACACCTTTCTGAACCAAATCGACAAAATTGCCTGCCGTAATTGGCGCATTTGTGCCGTCAAGTTCGATCGTAATCGGAGCACCTTTAACAGTCATCACCACCGTTGCTTTTCCAAGCAAGCGCGGCAAATTGTTAAATTGCGAGTTTGCCGCCACCGCAGCAGGAGACCCAGATGCAGAGGGAGATGAAGACAAAGAAATACTTTCACCCGAAGCTGGATTCGGTGTCGGAGTCGAGTTTGCAGCAGGAGAATTACCGCATCCTCCGACAAACAGCGCGCCTGCGATTAAAAGTGAGATGAACCACCGCTGAATTTTGATTTGCATTTGCATTTGTGTTTTTACTTTCACTCAATTAGGGACTTGGCAACTAGAGATTTTAATTGATAGATTCAAAAATTGGTAACGGGCCTACTCGCCGATCGATCTTTTTCACTTATCAGGTAGGTAAGGTGCGCCTCCCGGAGCACCCTAGTACCCATTACCAATCTCAAATCTAAAATCTCAAATCTCAAATCTCTAAAGTCCTTCTAGGGGAACTTGCAAAAATCGAGCCAATTCGGCCGCTTGATTTTCCACCTCAGACAAAGCAATCGGCTGTCCGACTCTAGTCAGGGGAAACTGACGGCGGTCTTTGAGTTTGAGATAAATACTGCGGCGGGGATTGAGACCTTCTTTAATGTCCACCCGCACAGATTGCACGTCCGAGGTTTTGCAAGTAAAATCAACTTTGCGGTTTTTGCCGGGATATCCCCAGCGAAAGATGCGAATGTTGCCAGTTTTCCGATCGAACTCGTTGTAACCGCCGCCGACATCCCAGAGAATAGTCAGCCACAGGTAAAGCGCCAACAGCACGCCGCAGACGCCGTAGAAACCCATCGCGATCCCTTGGGGGATAAAAATGAGCCCAGTCGGGTCAGCAAAAGGCAGCAGGTTAACGTGCAAATAGCTGGAAAGGCCCGACAGCAGGAAACCCGTCCCGCCAATGGTGACAATCGTCCCCCACCAGAAATTGCTGAAGCGGCGGGAGCCCAAAACCTCGTAGCGCAGGACAGAATCGATCGAAGTCGTCGTTTTTGCAGTCATAGAAAAGCTCGGTAATTGGGAAACTCAGCGTATGAAAGACCTGAGAGGGAAACGACCCGGGGACTTCAGTCTCCGTTAATCCCCTTTCGGGGTTGGAGAGGTATGGTTGCCTCTCCAGCGAGGTATGGTTGCCTCAATCTCCCTTTCGGGGTAATGTTCGTGCAGACCTGGTTATGAAGGCTTTTTTGACCTGCAACACTGTTTCAGTGACTTTAAAACTGTTTAATTGCAGATGATAGAGCGGAAAACTGGCATCGCATTCTCCGGTATCGTGACCTAAATAACGTCTCCTCGCAATCGAGGGGTCTGGTCAGAACAGCTTGCAAGTTCTTACAAGCTCAGTGGCGTTGATTCCCTGAGTTCCTGACAAAAGTAAACAGCCTTAAACTCAAATCTTAATCCAACTAGCCCCCGGCTGCGTCACACCAGGCGCGATCGCCGCTGACCGATCGGCCCTTTGTGTATCAACTTCTGCTAATTATGTTGAAAATTTATCAACTTCTAATATATAGTTATGTTAACTTTAATTAGAAACCTTAGTTTTTAACAAGCAAAAGGATTTTACCGCAATGACAATCGCAGTCGGACGCGCCCAGAACGAAAGAGGCATCTTTGATGTACTC
>JAUBOG010000602.1:0-3680 GCA_036700105.1 Microcoleus occultus BM001215583 | reverse complement strand
AATATCTCGCTACTTCTGAGCTTGGGAGATTCTAATAATAATTTTTTGTACGGCAATATACTTGATTTATTTTTTATACATCATATCTAGTCTACCACTTGTTCGACCTTAAGTAAACCGTATTGCATTATGCCTTACAAAGAACGACTTTACCCTTGGGCGTTGGTTCGTTTGCTACCCAAAATGCAGCGGTTGACAGTTGGTCAGTTCCGCACTCGCTCTGATGCAGATGGTCATCTAGAGATTCTCCACCGCTTAATTCCCTGCGGAAAATTCGCGGTAATATTTAACCCCGACTTGCTACAGTCGCAGCAAGCTGATACTTGCGACAGAACATTCGATCGGTAATTTTCAAAGAACCCCTTCCCGAACACCGGGAGGGAGTGACAATTAGTCGTTGGGTGGGGGCGGGTTTACGAGATTGTTAATTTTAGGCAATTATGGTTGGTGAACCCGCCCCTACGATTTTGGTTAACCTGCAATTAAACATAAAAAAATCCCCCGTTTGGGGGATTTTATTCAATGCTATTACATAGCCTTGGTCTCCGGCATCAAACACTTGTCGGAATCGCAGCCCGCAGGCCCGGAATCCATCATTTCACCCAAGTCATAACGACTCAGTGCCACCTGGAAAACATCGATTTGACGACGCACTAAAACGTCTTTCAACATCGTCTCGTAAGTTTCCTTTGCAATCGGTTCAAAAGGCAAACGCGGGAAAGTTTCCAGGGCATCAAAGCGAGACAAAAGGGCGGCAGAAATGTAGCCTTCGTCATCGCGAATCGCTTCATAAATCCGCGTACCCAAACTTTCAATTTCATTTTCACGCAACTCAATCGTCGCGCTGGTGTTGTGCCGCACGTAGAACTTTTGCACTTGCATATAAAAGTCCATTTGTGCTGCTGCTGAGAATTTGTTAATCTCAATTTCATCAGCACCCGGCAAATCGGCCCAACTGACAGCAACGGGTATTTCTACCAGCCATTCGGTACAGCGTTCGTCGAAGGGATTGTTCAGCAAATTGCCGTTTTCATCTTTGTCAGATTGAGACGGAATTACGTTGTATCCGTAGTCGATGCAGGCGAGGGCTACAGGGTCGTTTTTGCCGAAAGTGATTCGGCGAATGAAACGCTGCGATTTCGGGGGATGCCAGCCCGGAGAAGCACCTGTCAGCAGAGATTTTGTACCCGATGGTTGAACGGTTGTGCAGCGATTTGGGCGCTTTAAAGAATGCCGATCGCAATAATCCCATACTACGCGATCGACAATCTCCCGCCAACCAGTCAAATACTCTTGTTCCCGCTGTTTAAACGCAATGCCCTGCGCGGTTTCCGGGCGGCCTTCCACCCACCAGCGCAGCCACTCAACCCCAAAAGCATGAACGAAGAAATCGAACAATCCCGTAAAAGATACGCCGACAATCGGGTCTAATTCGCGGCTGTATTGATAGCGCGGTTCGCTAAATTTGTGATTGAGAAGTACCGCGACAGATAGAGCTCCCGCCCGGAAAGCTTCCTCTTGTTCTTTGAAGTTGTAAGGGTCAAGTTGATTGAGGTGAACCTCCCCCAAATTACAGTGGAAATTAGAGCCGATGATTTCCAGTTTTGTTATCCTAAAGGCTTTTTATCCTCTAGTTCTACAGATTCCATTTTACCTGTAGCTCGGCGTACTTTTTCATTTACTCTAGTTGTAAATGCCCCGCACTCTTGCCAGGATTATATTCTTCAATCAAGAAGGTTCACCCGGTACGCTCTACGGTGGTAAAGGATTTTTAATTCCCTTACTTACCTCGGAATTAACATCTCAGTCTTCTCCGAATTTGCGAGGTTTTTAACGTGAGGCAAAATTACTTACCACACGGGTTTAAGCCCAAACGAACTGACCGATGCTCTAATTCTTCCGCAGTCATGTCAGGATAGCGTTCCTGCAACCACTGTTTAGCTTTTCCTTCGTCGTAAGCTTTCAAAAATTCAAGTTTAAGACTCGGTGTAGAAAGTAAATCAACGTTAGCTCTAGCTACAGCTTCACCGGCCCATTGAATTGCACCTTCACCGGAATAATACTGCTTTCTAACAGCATCAATACATTCTTCTAATGTCGGTTTGGAATGGAAAACTCTTGTATGGTTTGCCATTCTCAAAGCATCGCGTTCTGGGTCTATTCTCCAGTTGCCTTGAGCGTCTTGTTGCCACAGGTTGTTTTTAGCATTAGCTCCCAGTTCGTCATCAAAAGAAAATTGACGAATTCCCGCACTGCGGCGGATATTTCCAGCAACAATTGTCACCGCAGCTTCATCTATCAACACGCAGCATTCAACTGAGTTTAACTGCCGCCCTAAAGCTTTATTTAAAATTGCCGAACAGCGCTGATAAAGGTCGGGCAATTTCACCGGGTTGGCGACGCCGCCAAAGCCTTTTAAAGGTTCTCCCACCGGGCGAACGTCGCTCAAATCGATGTAAACTTGAACTTCTCCTGCAAATCTTTGATCTGTGGATAATTCCAGCAAAGCTTGATAGGATTTTACCCAACCTTGGCGGGAATCTCCGACATAAATAGTTGCGGTTTTTTCTGCTATTTTTACTTCGGTTTCTTGACGGCGCGACTGGGCGGGTGTAGAGCCGATTTCGCCTTGCATTGTCACGGTTAATCGGTTGCTAATCGGCGGCAATTGGTTGATATATTTTGGTTCCAAAACTGCGCCGGTGCCGCAGCCCATCATCGCCAAATCCATCAGCAAGCCAAAGGCGCGCCAGTCGAGAATATTTGTTGAGGAGCAATTATAGGCGCCAGAAAAATTCTCTGGTTGTTCGATCCATTTGCTGCCGCCCACCCACAGCCAGCGCCCGGAAGCGAGGGTTTTGAGCTGGTTTTGCATCCGGTGCAGGAGCTCTGTTTCTTCAACTGTAAGGTTTCCGAGCTTTTGCAGCCCTTTGACAGTCCGATCGCACACGGAGGCCCAAGTCTCCCTTCCCGTCTCGGTGCGGCGGCTGTACGTCCTGAAAAATACTGGATTGGCTGCGGGTGCTGTTTCGGGGAAATCGGACAGGTTGCGTTTGTCGCTGGCACTCGATCGCTCTAATTCTCGAACCATAGGTTGTGTACTGACGTGTCGGAATATATCAAACTACGAATATACAACAGGATTCAGATTTAGGGTGAAACCTTGACAAATTTCACAATTTGCACTAAATATGGGGCATACTTGGATTTTCGATTTTCGATTTTCGATTTTCGATTGAGGAAAGTGACCCTGCTGCGATCGGGGATTTTGAATTTTCGATTGCAGAAAGCGACCTTAACGAGTCGTTAAAAACTCAATATTCGGCAGCAGCGGGTCTTGAACAACCCCCACGCCGTTAAATCCCCAACGTTCGAGCAGCTTTTTGACAGAGGAACCGGAAATCGATTCTACTCCAAATCGATCGGCAACATCAGCAGCGTGGGCGTTGAGATAGCTCAAAGCGTCATAGTCTTCCTGGAACATCAGCAGGTAACTCACCGCCGAATCTGGATTGGGACAAGCACTGATATATTTGCCGTCAGCACGGGAACGCAGTAAGTAAAAAACTTGGGATAACATTTTATCTTGTTCGTCAAAATAATAGATTAACTTAAATGGGGAATCGGGAATCGGGAATCGGGAATTGGGAATCGGGAATCGGGAATTGGGAATCGGGAAT
>JAUBOG010000601.1:0-3687 GCA_036700105.1 Microcoleus occultus BM001215583 | reverse complement strand
CAAGGGGGGGGCAGGGGGGGGTTAATACCGATGCCGATCGCATCAACCCGCCTGTCTTGCCTCCAGCAACGCGATCGGGTCAGGAGATCGCGGTTTCGGTAGAAATCGATGCCGGAGTGGCGATCGTCGGCGATGTCAGCTCTACTTCCCATCAAATTACAACTGACCGCAGCGGCAATATCGTGCGAGTCCAATTAGCAAATTCTGACACAATTCCCAATAAAGATTTAATTCTGCGCTATCGAGTAGCGGGCGAAAATACTCAAGCAACAGTCCTGACTCAATCCGACCAGCGCGGCGGCCATTTTGCTGCTTATTTGATTCCGGCTTTAAACTACAAAACTAATCAAATTGTACCGAAAGATGTCGTGTTTTTGTTGGATACTTCGGGTTCTCAGCAGGGCGAACCGCTGGCCAAATCTAAGGAGTTGATGCGCCGCTTCATTCAAGGGCTAAATCCCAGCGATACTTTTACGATTATTGATTTTGCCAACACTGCACAAGCACTTTCCACAACTCCTTTAGCAAATACGGCCCAAAATAGACAAACCGCTATTAACTATATCGACAAGTTGCAGGCAAACGGCGGCACAGAACTGCTCAACGGCATTCAAACAGTGATGAATTTTCCGGCGGCGGCTGCGGTTCGTCTGCGGAGTATTGTACTAATTACTGACGGCTATATTGGCAATGAAAAAGAAGTGCTTGCTCTTGTGCAGCGGAGTTTGAAACCGGGAAATCGGCTTTATAGTTTTGGTGTGGGCGGTTCGGTAAATCGGTTTTTGCTCAACCGTTTGGCTCAAGTGGGAAGAGGCACGTCTCAAGTAATCCGTCAAGATGAACCGCCAGCAGAAGCTGCTGAAAAGTTTTTCCGCCAAATTAACAACCCGGTATTGACTGATATTCAAATTAGCTGGGAAGGAATGGGGGAAAAACCGGAGATTTATCCGATCGCGCCCCCAGACTTATTTGCCAGTCAACCGCTGGTTTTGTTTGGCAGAAAGGGCGATCGAACCCCCGGCCAACTCCGCATCCGCGGCACTCAAGCTGGCGGCAAAGTTTACGAACAAGTTTTAGCTGTTAATTTTGCTCGCTCCGGCGGGCGACAGCGGGAGTCAACTTCAGTCTCCGCAACTGTTACAGATTTTGGCAATCCGGCGGTAGCTCAGCTTTGGGGTCGATCGCGCATTCAAGATTTAATGAATCAAATGTTTGGCGGCGAGACTAAATCTCTGGTGGAATCTGTGACTGATACTGCTTTGACTTATCGCTTGCTGTCGGAATACACGGCTTTTGTGGCGGTGAGCGAAGAAGTGCGAGTAGAACCAGATGGATCTCGTCGCCGAGTGCAAGTGCCTGTAGAATTGCCGCAGGGTGTCAGCTATGAAGGTATTTTCGAGCCGGAGCGAGCCGAATCGACCAGGGGAGGCGCTCGCAACTTCACCCCCACTAGCAGTCCGCTACCGGTGAGTCCAGCTCCTGCTGCGGTGCGGCGCGGTTACGGCGGCGAGTTGCAACCCCAGCAGTCTTTGGCTTCTCGCTTGCAAGTAGTCAGCGCTGAAGGGTTGGATGCCGGGGCGATCGCCGCTTTGACTCAATACTTGCAATCTGTGACTCTGCCGGCGGGGGTTAGCGGCGAAACTGTATGGGAGTTGTGGGTAGAAGACGGTCGGGTGGCGCGATCGGCTATCGACACTCAAACCTCGACGCTGCAAACAACCGCAGCCGTTGAGAGTCTTAAGAAAGCCTTGAATTCTTGGCAACCTCCCGCAGGATTCAAAGGCACGCTGCGCCTGAAGTTGCGAATTAATCTCGATCGTTAAGCAATGACTACTTATGTCACGAAACATTAACTTTTAAGTCAAAAGTGCCGCCAGGGCGATCGCGATCCCGAGGAAGATATAAAATCTTTATTAAGAGATGGCGTTTAAACAGAAAGTAATGTTAATGAGAGTTATACAGTTTGAGGCAAACGCTGCAACAGTTTAATTCCTGATACAGTTCCATTTCTGAAGCAACCTTAAGAGTTAAAGATTTCTCGATCGAACTCCCCAATCAGAGAAGGTATCAAGCCCTATGGAAGTTAGCGAACTGCTCAACAATTACGAAAAAGGACAAAGAGACTTTGCTGGAGCCGATCTGGGCGGGGCAAACCTCAGCGGAGCCATCTTAATCGGAGTCAACCTTTCGCGAGCTAATCTTTCCGGGGCGAACCTCAGCAGAGCATTTCTCACCAAAGCAACACTCAAAGGCGCCCAGATGCAAAGAACAAATCTGAGTTTTGCCAAAATGGGCGAAGCCAAACTCTCAGGCGCAGATTTGACAAAAGCCAATCTGAGCGGAGCTTTTTTGGTAAAAGCAAAATTGCCGAGAGTAAAATTAAGCGGCGCAACTTTAACCGGCGCCAACCTGCGGAGTGCTGTGCTGTGGAATGCCAATTTGTGCAGCGCTGACTTGCAATTAGTTAACTTGCTGGGCGCGAATCTGACGGGAGCTAATTTTAAATGGGCAAACCTTTACGGTGCAAAGCTCAACAGTGCCAAACTTTTTGGAGCTCAATTAACCGGAGTCAGTTTGCGGCGAGCGCAGTTGACAGGGGTGAATCTCTGCGGTGCAGATTTGAGCGGCGTTAACGTCAGCGAAGCTAAACTGATGGGAGCTAATTTGGAAGGCTCGAATTTGGCGGGGGCAAATTTCAGCGCCGCTCAGTTGCGGGGTGTGAAGTTGGCGGGCGCAAACTTAACCGGGGCTAAGTTGAGGGGAAGTTGTTTGAGAGGGGCAAATCTGAATTGGGCAAAGCTGTGTGAAGCTGATTTGATGGCGGCAGATTTGAGCGAGGCGACTTTAATAGGAGCTAATTTAGATAATGCTTTGTTGGCGGGAGCTATTTTACCGGAATCAACTAGGCGCTATTTTTCCTTGGCTGGGGCGTGCAAAGTCAATTCTTGGGAAGTTGCAGAAATTAAGAATGGGTAATTGGGAATTGGGAATTGGGCATTGGGAATTGGGCATTGGGCATCTAAATTGTATTTTTGGGCGGGCGGGAAGCTAGCAGTGCTTTAAAATCAATGGACGCACTCGCCCACAAAGAAATCGGATTTTTTTACCGAGATTTAGGGTTTAAATCAAGTATTTTGGTTGAAAAACCCGGTTTCTGAAGTAGGGAAACGGCAATGCCGTGTCCGGCGCGGGAAGTAGGGAATGCGCTGATTGTTTTTTGTTCAAATCAATCCTTTAATCTAATATCTTTATGACTGTTAATTTCGGGGTGGTGCTGGTAACTGCTGCATCGGAGTCGGAGGCGGAAAATATTTCTAAATCTCTTGTTGAACACAAGCTGGCTGCTTGCGTGAGTTTGTCGCCAATTCGCTCTATTTATACTTGGCAAGGCGAGATTCATTCCGAGTCGGAGTGGCAGTTAGTTATTAAAACCGATCTAGCTAAGTTTGAGGCTTTAAAAACAAAAGTTCAGGAACTTCATTCCTATGAAGTTCCCGAAATTATTGCTATTCCTATTATCGCTGGCAGCGAGCCTTATCTAAATTGGATCGGACAATCTTTAAGTTTGCCGTAGCTGTAGCGCTCCGGGTGCGCCGCCACCTACCAATCCTAAAAAAGAGCGACAATCTCAAAGCGACGCACCTTACCTGAAGCGTGAGCGCAAACAAACCTAACACTCATGATTGT
>JAUBOG010000060.1:4135-19743 GCA_036700105.1 Microcoleus occultus BM001215583 | reverse complement strand
CCTTAATAAGGGGGGGACAGGAGTCTGCTCAAAGTCCCCCGACCTAAGGGGGATTTAGGGGGATCTAGACTCGGCTACAACCCTGATTTAGACATGGTTTCAGGCTTAACTTGACACTAATGCTTACAGCCAACTGTCAACTGTCAACTGTCAACCGTCAACTCGCAGCTTCATTCACCGGGAATCGATCGATCAACTGCATCGCCCGAAAAGCATTCCGGCGCAAAGAATCCGAGACGTGAGGAACGTGAGGAATCTGAGACAAGAAATCCAAAGTCCGGCGCAAAATCCGCACCACATCCCCTTCATCCAAACTCGTATGGCTAATCAGTTCCAGCCATTCAACGCCCAGAGCCCACTGTTCCACCAAAGTCACTAAATCCCGTTCCAGCCAAATCGGGATTGCAGCTTCGTGGCGGTACTGAACTTGAAACAACCGGCGGCGGAGGCCTTTTTGCAGATTGTCCAAAGGTGCTAAAACTTCCGGCGACAGCGAATAGTGAGTCCAACTGTCGGGCCGAGAAACTTCTGTCACTAAGGCCGCGCAAGCAGCCGCGAGGTGGTGGGGGTCGAGTTCGTCAAACTCGGCAGACATCAGGGACAAACCCAGCCACAGTTCGTTATCGCCGCGAATGGCGGCGCAAGCTTGGCCCAAGATTGTCGGCACCAACCTGTCGGAGGAATCATCTCGGTTTCCCGTTGCCGAAACTACTCTTTCCAAACAGCCGAAATTCAGCAAGATGTCGATTAAGTTGAGAAATTGCTCCCAGTAGCGAGCTCTCTGTTTTTCTAAGTCTTGTTCGCTTTTGCGGATTTCTTTTTTCAATTCTTCCCGGCGGCGCTGGCGTTTGAGCAAAGTACCGGGATTGCCCCATTCTAGAACCGGGTGAATTTCTAGCTGAGCTTCTAGGGCTGCGATTTTCTGCTGCTGTTCGTGAGCTTCCGGGCTCGGTTCCGGTGCCGGCAATTCGGGGATTAGTTGAGCTATCGAGACAGTTTCTTCAGTTCCCAAGCGGCACTGGCCCAGTCTCAGAGCCATTTCCGGCGGCGGGTTCAAGGTATCTGCGACGGTCAAGCGGGGTAATTCCGGGTGCAGGGTAGCGACATCGCTAATGGCGACGACATACCAGCGGTTGTCTTTACCCAAGCACACCAAATTCGGCGCTTGGCCGGAACCTGCGGTTTTGGCAACCAGTACGGCGGGGACGGGAGTTGTGTGCGATCGTTTAGCTGTCGGAACGTGCTTGCCTTTGAGACTCAGAACTGTACCCAGGAGTGCAAAAGCCACAGCTACGGACATCTCCTTAATTCGAGCTTCCTCTGCTTGCTGCAGTAAAGTTTTGAACAAACGTTTGTCTTCTTTGAGCCTTCCCTGCAATTTTTCGTAATGGGCGAGCTGTTTTTCCAGGGTAGAGACATTACCTCCGGCCGCGAGGGACTCTTCGAGCACCTCTAATTCTGTTTGCAATCGGTCTAATTCTGCTTGCTGCGGCTGCAAGTACAAAGTAGACAGGTATTGACCGAAACTGCGCTCAACCAACTCTTGAGCTTCGTCGATCGTGTGAGTTTGCAGCAAATTCAGCACCATGCCGTAGCTGGGCGTAAACTGACTGGCGAGGGGGTCGGCTTTGGCTGTTGCCAAATAAGAGGCTTCTTTTGCGCCTTCAAAGCGCGTCTGAACTGCGACCACGTGCCCCAGCTCGTCCATCCCCCGCCGACCGGCCCGACCGGCCATTTGCAGGAATTCTGAAGCGTTTAGCAGTCGGTGTCCCTTGTCGGTGCGCTTGGACAGGGTGGAAATGACTGTGGTGCGGGCGGGCATATTAATCCCGGCTGCTAGGGTTTCGGTGGCAAATACGACTTTGATCAAACCTCTGCCGAAGAGTTCTTCTACTAAACCTTTCCAAGCGGGCAAAATGCCTGCGTGGTGGGCGGCGATGCCTTTTAAAAGTGCTTCTTTTTGACCGAAGCGTTCTGCTTCTGGGTTTCGCTGTAAAAAATCGTCAATGATGCGTTTGAGTTCGGCTGTTTCGGCTTCGTCAACCAGGGAGAAATTGCCGACTTCTGCTACTGCTTGGTCGCACCCGCGACGGCTGAAGATGAAGTATATTGCCGGTAGCATATCTCGATCGTCCAACCGGGCCAAAACATCGGTCAAAGTCGGAGTCGGAATGCTGCCTCTTTCTGCTTTTTGCCCCTTTTTTTTGGGGACTAATCGCGGATTAGCTCTTTTGCCGGTTTCGTCTAGCAGCGGAAATATCCCTTTTTGGTTGGCGAAGTGGAATTGCAGCGGTACTGGCCGAAAGTCTGAGTAGACAAGCTCTGTGGGCCCGTGGACTTTATCGATCCAGTCTGTTAGCTGGCCGCTGTTGGCGACGGTTGCTGAGAGGGCGAGCAGTTGAATTTCGCTCGAACAGTAGATGATCGATTCTTCCCAGACTGTACCCCGCTGGCGATCGTTCATGTAGTGACACTCGTCGAGCACCACGGTTTCGACTCCGGTAAGGGAAGTTCCCACAGCTCCGATCGGCGTACCGTAGAGCATATTCCGAAATATTTCCGTAGTCATCACCAAAATCGGCGCATCTCGATTGACGGAGATGTCGCCCGTGAGCAAACCTACGTTGTCGTCTCCAAATTGACTGCGGAAGTCGCGCAGCTTTTGGTTGGAGAGGGCTTTGAGGGGAGTTGTGTAAAAGACGCGCCGCCCCCGGGATAGTGCTTGATGGATGGCGTATTCGCCGATTAACGTTTTCCCGGAGCCTGTGGGAGCGCACACCACAACCGATTTGCCTGCATCGAGGGCGGCGATCGCCTCTCTCTGAAAGTTATCTAGCTCGAATGGAAATATGGTCTTCAGATCCAGCTCTGGGCGGTTCTGGGCAGTGTCTGACACAAGGATTATTATGAGGTTTCAGGGTAAGTATGCTTAAATCTTGCTGAAAGCAAGCCAGCAGAGAACTGTATTGATTTTAGACCTTCGTCACCAAATCTGCTATGAAGTCATTAGTCTGTTGACAGGAAAGCAGAATAAAGAAAAAAAATTTTGCCTTCTTCCCTCTTGCCTCATCCTTCTTCCTTCTTCCCTCTTCCTTCTTCCTTCTCTATGATTCCTGTTATTTCGACTATTTCTGCGGTGCAGCTTGCTTATCAGCGATCGGCATTCGCTGCAAGTCGATCGGTTCTGAGGAAACGACGTATCTCAATAGACATCTCCCATAATTATCGCGACCCAGGCCGGAGAGCCTGTTCGACTCAGGCTTTTTGCCAGAAGTCTAATCATCTAATCGCAAGTCGCGCAGGAAATAAAAGCGATCGCGCCGCCAATCATCTTCTTTAATTCGCCCTAAGTAACCCGTCAATGGCGAGGAAAGTTCTATTAAAATCTCGTGCATTGCTTGCAGATTTAATGGCTGAGGTGGATTGGGATTAGCATAATATGCCCCATGAAGAGCCTCAACTCCAGCATTTTCAACACCTGTGATTTCTAAACGGTTTTTCACGATTTTGATTAGGTACGATCGCACTTTAAGCTTTTCCCGCACATCGTCAATATAGCGATTAACCTTAGCATCGGCTTCCTCACCAAATGGCTGTTGTTCTAAACAAGGTTTTAACTGTAATAAATCGATCGAACCTGGTTGCTTAGCTTTCAGTTCAACTAATCTTTGCAATGTTTCGGGGCGAATTACGTTCATTTTACTACCAATAGCTGCTAGATTAGCTGGATTAGTTAAAGGCCCAGCCGCTAAAATAATTTTAACCGATCGATCGAACCTATCTTGACCCAAGTGAGTCAAACCTAAATGAATTAGTTGAGCAGTTACACTATTAGGTACACTTTCATGTTTGCTAGCTTTGCACTCTCCCGCTACTGGATAGGGAGTCTCGCAATAAAAATCTAAACCACCAGCGCCGCCTGTTGATTCTGGATTGAGACTAGCTCTCGGATTCGTGTTAGGATTGGCAAATCCTAGCTCGATAAAACTTTTGCGGACTAACTTTTCAAAGCCATTACCGTCGCTAGAATTGCCGATTTGTGCGATCGTTTTAATCCAATCTAAATCAATATCTGGTTTTATTGTAGGTGAATTTTCTGACCAACCGAGAAATATTTTAATTTCTGCGTCTAGTTGTTTGGCTTTTGGGTTGGTGGTGGATAAATGCACTAATGCACTTTGCAACTCTTCCAATTCTGGATGTTCGGGAGGCTCTAGTTTTTCCAGCTTTTGACGGCGTTTAGCGAAGATATTATCGCTCAACACAGGCGTTGCATCAGTAACATTTTGGGATTTTGGCAAAGATACAAAATTCCCACTAGATTGCACTGGCATTTCAAACGGCTGAGGTAGCAAATAAACCCGCAGGTAAGCTACAAAAATAAAAGGACGCTGCTGGAGAATTTGCTGTAATGCCTCTGTTTTCCACACTGTTAATCGCGACAAAGCCTCTAATGATTCAGGTTCATTCACCATTTGGCACAATTCGCACCTAGCCCAAGCTTTGATCGAAACTTTATCTGAATTTAACTGAGCAAGTGCCTTTTGAGCAACGGGTAAAAAATGCGATCGATAATGTTTATCGTAAGGCAAATTACCTGAAACATTGCCAGGATAGAGTGCATATTGTTCTCCCGGATTAAACATTCGCCAAACTATGGCTGCAATCGTTCGGCCTTGGATTAAAGCTTCTACGTCTGGGGCAGGCAAACGGATAGCTTTGTCAATGTTGACTAGCGACATGAGAGTATTTGTGACAATATGAAGTGGATAATTTGTGAAGCCTTAATTAAACTCTCTCATTAAATTGTCGCACGCCTCATCTAATTGCGCTGAATCAGATAAATCATCCATAATAGACTCGGCTACAGTTACGGGTTCATCTTCAATCATATCGGTAGGAACCTGATAGGACGGATCGCTAAGAATCTCTTTAAGCAACGGGTTGCTAGTCCCTAGCATTTTATCAGCACCTTTTTCGGTAATAAAATTGAAAATTTGCTCCTCACTCACCCCATAATCTACTTCGCGCTTCTGATGAACAGCCCGAATAGCTAACAGCGGCTTAATTTCATCTTCTTTGAGCTCCACATATTCTCCACCTTGCTGTTTAATGAGCGGGACAAGATACTGTTGCTCAAGATATGAAGTAATCCTTCTGCTTTTGGAACGAACCAAACAACCGCGAGTCAGATTAAAAGATTCGTAATCATTTAACCTTCTTAAACCCGCTCCTAACCCTCTGCCACCAGCATACTGAAGCACTGCCACTCCAATTGTTACATCTGTTCCGTTGTCTTTGACAATTACCTTGAAATTGATGTAATCATCCCTGCGTCCGCGTTGCGTAACTCTATCTGTGGCTGACTGAACTGTTACCCTTTCCACCGTTTGACCGATCAAACTCTGAAATCCAAATAAAATAGCATCAGCAAGCAGATAATTATCTTCTAAAGAATTTCCTACCTCTTCTTCTAGCTCTTTGATGAAAGCAAGTTCAACTGGATCGGAAATATCTGCATCTTGATTGTTTTCACTGCTATTCAAAATCGGAGGCTTGCAATGCTCTCTGCACCACTTCAAAACCTCTCTAACAGTGGGTCTTCCTTGACCGAGCTCGCTGAGTTGAATTTGAGTGAATGGATAAATTGGCTCAGGAGGAATTAAGTTTTGCAGTTGATAATATTTGTCTAACCAAAAGCTAACTAAGTTAACAGTTGATTCTGCATCCATGTATTTTAAGTCGAGCGGATTTCCATGAGCAGAAACCTTAGCGGACACTCCACCAGGTAGCTGTTTTATTTTGATCCATTGAGCAGGCATCATTACACTCAGTATCAAACCTCGGTTGAGATTTTGGAACAAATCTTTGATTAATCCAGCAAGGATTTGGCTGAGGTGTAAGCCACTCATATCGTCGTAGGCATCAGGCGTGTCTAACTCATCAAAGCAAATGACAAGTTCGTTGTACTGACTAATCAAATCTAAAACTTGCAGAACCGCCTCAAAAGATTGGCATTGAGCCGGTAATTCTAACTCATTTGCTTTGTACTGAGCAATTTCTTCACCTTTTAACCATTTTATTGCATAAAGTGATTGTTCCTCAGATAAAGTCCATAAAATTGCCTTGACAATATCAGGCTCGTTAACATTTTTTGCTTGCAGAAAGGCTCTTGTTAGTTCCTTGACCCACCTCTTTACTTGCCTTGGCGTGCCGTCATTGAATTTTTTGACAAATTCTTGAGTAGAAAAAATCCGAGCATCTGATTGAGCAATCTGTAAAGCATTGTTAGCCATTGCCGTTGCTAGTTCTTGCCACTGTCTGGCCCCATCTCTGCCAATTTTTCCAAGGCTCTCAGCCAATATTTGCTGAAATCCTTGCTTAATTTGATTGATATTACCGTATTTATTAGCGTAGACAAATAATCCCCCGCCATGCTCCTGTAGGCGATGGCGGATGCGGCTAATAATGTGAGTTTTTCCGGTTCCATCCTGAGCAGTTATCGCGATCGAGGTTGTGGGGTATTGACCGGCACGAATTTGGTCTAGTGCATGAAATACAGCGTCAGAGGCGTGAGCATTGATTGTTTCAACATCAAAAAATTCGTTTCCCCAAACATCGCTCGCATTGAGAAAAGGAGGTTTAGCAAAGGGATTTTGACTTAAAAGAGCTGCGTTCAGGTCTTCTAGGGAGGAAAAAGAAGAATTAGTCATGGTTTTTTGTGTGAGGTTAACGAATTTACTAAAGGATTTAGGTCAATTTTAGGAATTTAGCCGTTTGACATAGTAACGGAGTACGCCGAGTGCAGTTTTGATGGAATCTTCAGCTTTATCGATCGTAATATCTGTCATTTCACCCCCGATTAGCTGGAAAATATCAGTAGCCTGCATTTCCAACAGCCACTCATTGAATTGCGATCGCCCTACCCTTTCCCCGATCGCCCGACGCATCCGATAAATCGGCACTAAATCGTCTAAGTTATAATCCCGGTTCAAGCTGTCATACACATCGATCGCCACAGACTTAAATTCTTCATAGGATGCGATCGCCCCTGCATCCTTCTTCCCCGTCTCCACAGCAACACCCGCCGCACCATCCTGATGCCGAATCCACTTCAACAAAGAATTTCCCAGCCGAGTACCGATTTGAGAACCGTCAAACTCAAACAGAGAATCCCGACTTTTCAAACCATCCGCTAAAACTTCTTTCCCCTTCGCGCTCAATTCCACCAGCGTCACCCGATTTACCAGCGAATAGACGATCGCCCCAGCTTCCTGCAACTCGCCGAGTACGCCCTGATACTTCACACTCGTCTCGTTAGTACGCACGATCCGCTTAGTCAAATCGCCCTTTTTAACCATCATCTTGCCGCCGCCCAAATCCCACAAGTTCAGCAATACCCGAACTTTCGCCTTCGCATCCCACACCGCTTGCTCTTCGGGCGTCAAAGCTTTAGACACCGCAATTTCATTGTTCTCAGACATATTCATACCTTTAAATACTTGTTATTAGTATCAAATCTTACCAGAAATCTTAATGAAAAACTATGTAAATTTTTTGCGCGATCGCCCGTCTCAGAACTTGTCCGCTGAATCATCTGTAATTAAAGTGTTTGGAGGACTAAAGTCCTCACCACGAACCAGTTTTATTGCGATCGATTTCTAGTTGTTTAGAAAGCCCTAAGTAAATTAATTAAAAAAGGGGCAACATAAGTTGCCCCTCATCTATCTATTTAACCAACTGCAAAATTACGCTTCCACAGCAATCTTTTGTTCCGAAGCTTCCGGCGAATTCGCCTCGCTCGGCGGCACAACTTGCCAGAATTTTGGCAAGTATTCGGCCCAATTTGCCAAGATTTTCTCGGCTTTCTTGCTGTTAGTCCGATCGCGCTGAGCCTGAATCAACTCTTTCAATTGCGCCTCGCCAGCAGCCGTAGAAACGCGCTGCATCTTGACAATCTCCCCGTTGACGCGATCGGGAAAACTCCCGTCTTCATCGAGGAAATAACCCAAGCCGCCAGTCATTCCAGCGCCGACGTTGCGGCCGACTTTTCCCAACACCACGATCGCGCCGCCAGTCATGTACTCGCAGCAGTGATCGCCGGCACCCTCAATCACAGCTTTCGCCATCGAGTTGCGCACCGCAAACCGTTCGCCCGCTTTACCCGCAGCCAACAGAGTTCCCCCCGTCGCGCCGTACAAACAAGTGTTGCCGACGATCGCATTTTCCGCTGCATCGTAAGTCGCATCAGCAGGCGGTGCGATCGCAATTTCGCCGCCGTGCATTCCCTTACCAACGTAGTCGTTAGCTTGGCCGTGCAGTACCAAAGTCATACCGGGCAAGTTGAACGCGCCGAAACTTTGACCCGCAGTACCAGTAAAGTTGAGGGTAATTTGTCCGCTAAAACCGGTGTTGCCGTGTTGAAGTGCGATCGCACCGCTGATTCTGGCGCCGACAGTGCGATCGGTATTCACCAATTTTAGATTCTTGCTAACAGTACCGTGATTGGCGATCGCGCTTTGAATCTCGGCATCCGCAAGCATTTCGTCATCCAACACAGGCCCGTTGGTGTGTACGTCGCCGTGAATCAAGAAAGAGCGATCGGTCTTAGTATCGGGCAATTTGGTCAAACAATCCAAATTAATCGCTTGAGTTTTAGTTAGTTTCACCCCAGCGCGCATTGTCAGCAAATCGCCCCGCCCGATGATATCGGCGATCGACTTATAACCCAATTTTGCCAGCAAACTCTGGACTTCCTGCGCCACAAAGTAGAAGAAATTGACCACGTGCTCCGGCGTACCGGGGAAACGCTTCCGCAACTCTTCCTTCTGCGTGGTAACACCCACAGGACAAGTATTCATGTGGCAAACGCGGGCCATAATGCAGCCTTCTGCAATCATTGCCACCGTGCCGAACCCGTACTCTTCGCCGCCCATTAAAGCGCCTACAATCACGTCCCAGCCGCTTTTGAAGCCGCCGTCAACGCGGAGTAAAACTCGATCGCGCAACTTGTTTTCCATCAGCACCCGGTGAACTTCGGTCAATCCGAGTTCCCACGGAGAACCTGCGTGCTTAATCGAACTCAGTGGCGAGGCGCCGGTGCCGCCGTCGTGGCCGGAAATTTGAATCACATCAGCATTTGCTTTCGCAACGCCGGCGGCGACAGTACCGATGCCGACTTCCGATACCAGCTTGACAGAAACTCCCGCTTTCGGATTGATTTGATGCAAGTCAAAAATCAACTGCGCCAAATCCTCGATCGAATAAATGTCGTGGTGAGGCGGCGGCGAAATCAATGTGACACCCGGTTTCGATCGGCGCAAAAAGGCGATGTACTGGCTCACTTTCGGCCCCGGCAATTGACCGCCTTCGCCCGGTTTCGCACCTTGGGCTACTTTGATTTCGATCTGTCGGGCGCTCATCAGATACTCGGGAGTCACGCCGAAACGCCCGGAAGCTACTTGTTTGATGGCAGAACAGGCGGTATCGCCGTTTTGCAAACCCTTCAAGTGAGGGAGAGTTTGCGAGAAACCGGCCTCGCTCACATCGTTTAGCACTTTGTATCGAACCGGGTCTTCGCCGCCTTCGCCGGAGTTGGATTTGCCGCCGATGCGGTTCATGGCGATGGCTAGGGTTTCGTGGGCTTCCGGGGACAAAGCGCCGAGGGACATCCCGCCGGTGGCGAAACGCTTGACAATATCTGCTACAGATTCTACTTCTTCGATCGGAATCGAAGGGCGATCGCTCGCAAAGTCCAGCAAATCCCGCAAAGCTGTCACCGGGCGAGTTTCAAGCTGTTTCTTGTAAACTTCGTAGTGATCGTAGGCGGTTTCTGAATTTTTGTCACCAATTGGTGTCATTTTTGGTTCGGCCCCATTGCCGTTACCGTTAGTTTGCAGCTTAAAGCTAGTCACAGCTTTGTGCAAAGCCTTCGCCATTTCCGGGCTGTTCATGTGATATTCCCCGCCGCGCCGGTACTGCACGAAGCCGTAATTTTCCAGCTTTTTAGCGTTCAATTCCGGGAAAGCCTGAGAGTGGAAGGACATCACTTCCTGGGCCAGTTCGGCCACAGTCAAACCGCCGATGCGAGAAACAGTGCCTTTGAAGCCCAAATCTAGCAAATCGCCGCCAATCCCGATCGCCTCGAAGATTTGCGCCGCCTGATAGCTAGACAGCATGGAAATCCCCATTTTCGACATGATCTTCAGCAAGCCGTTTTCCACCGCTTTGCGGTATTGAGCTTGAGCCGCCGCGACGGTAATATTCGGCACTTTGCCGTGCTGCATCAAGTTTTGAGTTTTGGTGTCAGCCCACCAACTGCGGACGCTTTCGAGTGCCAAATAAGGGCAAACAGCAGCCGCACCGTAACCGATCAAACAAGCGAAGTGGTGAGTGCTCCAGCATTGGGCGGTATCGACAATCAGGGAAGTTTTCATCCGCAGCCCTTGGCGGATCAAGTGGTGGTGAACTGCACCAATTGCCAGCATTGGCGGAATGTAAGTGCATTCTGTACTCAAACCAGCAGTCGAAGATGTTCGATCGCTCAGAATCAAAACCTTAGCGCCCGATCGCACAGCATCCGCGGCGGTTTGACAAAGTTTTTCTACGGCATCCTTCAAGCCGGAAGGGCCAGCCACAATTTGGTAAAGCGTGGATAGAACCTTGGCGGGGAAAGACTTTTGCTCTTTCAAGAAACCTAATTCCGCGTCGTTGAGTACGGGAGAATCTATTTTCAGCAGCTTGGCATTTTCCGGTATTGCTTGCAGCAAATTGCCCCGCAGCCCGATATTCACAGTCAGAGACATCACCATCCCCTCGCGCAGGGGGTCGATCGGCGGATTTGTAACTTGAGCAAACCGCTGTTTGAAATAGTTGTAAAGCAACTGAGGCTTTTCTGACAATACAGCCAAGGGAATATCGTCTCCCATGCAGAAAGTCGGTTCTTTCCCGGAGCTCGCCATCTCGACGATCACCATATCCAAATCTTCGGCGGTGTAGCCAAAGGCCGTTTGGGTGGCTAACAGCGTTTGGGCGTCGAGAGTTGCGGTTTCGGCAAAAGGTTGGGGTTCCAAGGTTTCGCGGTTTTGTTTCAACCATTCGCCGTAGGGGTGGCGCTTCGCAATCCGCTGCTTTAGCTGCCAATTTTTGAGAATTTCGTGAGTTTGCAGATCGACTGCGATCATTTGTCCTGGCCCCAAGCGGCCTTTTTCGACGATATCGGCTTCGTCGAGATCGACAACTCCCGCTTCGGAGGCGACAATTACCATACCGTCTTTAGTAATGCAGTAGCGGGCGGGGCGCAAACCGTTGCGATCGAGCGTAGCACCTACTTGTTTGCCATCGCTGAATACCAGCAATGCCGGGCCGTCCCAAGGTTCTTGCAGCCCGCTGTAATATTCGTAAAAATCGACAATTTCGGGATAAGCCGCCAAATCCGGCTGATTTTTGTAAGCTTCGGGTACTAGAATTGTCAGGGATTCTAGGGGAGTGCGGCCGGAGTGCACCAGCAGTTCCATCACGTTGTCCAAGTTTGCCGAATCGCTGCTTTCTGGATTGACGATCGGGTTGAACGTATCGAGATCGGCTTGAGTCCAGTTGGGGTGAGCTAAATTCGCTTGCCGCGCCCTCATCCAGGTAATATTGCCCAACAGCGTGTTGATTTCGCCGTTGTGTCCCAGCAGGCGCATCGGTTGAGCGAGGTGCCAGCGGGGCATGGTGTTGGTGCTGAAGCGCCGGTGATAGACGGCAAAGGCGCTTTTGTAGGCGGGATTTTTGAGGTCGAGGTAAAATTCTCCCAGTACGGCCGATCGCACCATGCCTTTGTATACAATGGTGCGGCAGGAGAAAGAGCAAGTGTAAAAGTCTTGGCGAGTGAAGTCGGCGCGATCGGACAGCGCGTGTCCGATCGCGCGGCGGGCCAGAAATAACTGCCGATCGAGTTCGTCGCCCTGAAATTGCGGGGAACTAACGATTACTTGTGCGATTTGAGGTTGATTTTCTCGCGCTTGCGGGCCCAAAACAGACGCATCCACGGGAACGTCGCGCCATCCCAGCAGTGTCAGCCCGCGTTCCAACAGCTTTTCCTCAACCACCTGCCGCGCGATCGCCGCTTGGCCTTCATCTTGAGACAGAAACAGCATTCCCACGCCGCAGTTTTCCTGGGCTGGGGGCGTAATGCCTTGTTCTGCAAACCAAGACTGCAGCAATTCCCAAGGAATCCCGGTCATCAAACCAGCACCGTCACCGGAGTCGGAGTCTGCGCTGCAACCGCCGCGGTGTTCCAGACAAGTTAATGCCGGCAGAGCTTTTTCGATAATCGAGTGAGTAGCTGCACCGTTTTGGTTGGCAATAAAGCCCACACCGCAGGCATCTCTTTCTTCGATCAGCCAGCTTTGACCTGCGTAAGGAATTCCTCGATGACCCTGATTTTGATTTTGATTTCGAGAGCGAGTGTTACCCATTTTGATTGAATACTATTTCGGTGATTGTGTGGTTGATTCGTTGTTATAGCTGGGAAAAAGTGCTACCCGGCGGCAGGGCCGAGTAAACCTTCAAGCAGCCGATTGCAAGCAGATTTGATAAAAATTTAGATTGATGCTGCCAGCACATAGCCCTTAAACCCTGTTTGCAGATTTTAAATTATCTCGATCGAATCGCCTCGGAGATGTCTCCTAGAATACGGTGCTGTTAGAAAGCAGTTATTCCTGAGATCGTCGTCACCCCGCAATTAGATCGATGGGGGCCGATCGAATTTTCCCTTGTTTCTTATTCCTGAATCCGCCCGTTCTGCCAGTATGGGCGAACACAGGTAGATATAGACTTTAGCTTAATTTTGCTCGCGCACCACATACAAAACCCACCAGCCCGCGATCGCGGGTAGGTGCTGTACAGTCGCGCGGTCGATCGCCCCGCCCGTGAAACTCGGTCTAAAGATGATGCAGCTCTGCCTTGCAGGGCCGCAGACATCTAGTTTATCAATAAACTTCTAAATTTTGGCTCAAACTGGAGGTAGTGCCAGCACTCGCGGGCAGACGTTTGAGCGGTGAATCATGACATAGTAAGGGCGGGTGAGTGCGCAGAAACATTGGCTGAGACAGACAGTATTGGTACAAAACCCGCCCGGCGAAGTTATAGGTTGTGAGCTGTGAAACGCAAATTGTCCGATCGGTCTAAGATATTGTCAGCCTCAATTTCGCCCGTACTGGCGATCGTCCTTTCCTCAATCTCGACTCCAACCGGAATCGCACAAGAGTCGGAGAGGGCTGGGCCGATCGATACTTCCACAGCCCGCCGGGGAATGAATTCCCAGCCGTCGGGCGAAAGTCGATTAAAATTGACATCTTGCAGCAATGTCAATCAGGGGCTTTTTCGCGGGGGAGGGCGGGTTTATTTAACTTGTTTGCAACCCGAAAGGCTGTTGGCGAACCCGCCCCTACAGGTTATTGAGGGGTTTCAAGCCCTGTCGGACAATCGGTTTTTGACTCAATCCCTACCGCCCTCTTCCGCAATCAAACAAGGCCGCCAAGTTTCCCTCAACGGCCGAATCCTTTCCCTAGCTTGGATGCAACAGCCGGCAAACAGCAATTCTGCGAACATCCGAACCTGGATTGCCGATGTGGGGTTAATGCAATCTGCCGGAGTGGATTTGCTCAACACCGCCGACAGCACCAAACAGCCCGTACAGTGGTTTTCCGTATTTTTAACCGAGACTCGAAGTATAGCAGCCCGATCGACTGCACAGTATCGATACTTAGATGTCACAGATTTTGCTTCCCTTGCCGGTTGGCAGATATCTACCGATGGTAATATTCTGAAAATTACCTCTCAAACTGCAAGTGTTACCGGAATTCGGCAAGCGCAGAGAGAATGGGGCGATCGCATTGTCGTGGATCTCGATCGACCCAGCCCGTGGCAAGTTAACATTGTCCAAACACCCAGCCCGTCCCCCGCGCCCGCAGACGACCCCACCAAACCCGCTGTTCCCCAGCCTAGAACCCTCGCAGCGCCAAACCTCGAAACACCGGACGACCCGACCAAACCGACTCTCCCGCTCCCGGTAGCACCCTTGCAGGCGATCGCAGGTCAAGAATGGTCGATCGCCCTCGATGCCAAAATTCCCCCTGCCTTAATTCAGCGCGCTTTTCAAACTAGCAAACAATTAATAGCGCTAAAAATCGAACCAGCAGGGAATCAAACCCGAGTCAAAGTCACAATTCCTTTAGGTTGGCGGCCGCAAGTTTTCAGCTTAGGAAACCCCAATCGATTAGTTATCGACATTCGGCCGGATTCCCTAGTCGAAAAAGACATTGTTTGGGCGCGGGGAGTGCGGTGGCGGCAGCAGTATCAAAATATAGGAACCGCGCGTTTTCCTGTTGTTTCCTTAGAAGTGAACCCGCGCCAGCAGGGAGTAAGAATTAGACCAATTTTGAGCAACCCGCCGACAGACAAAGGCACTGCACCGCTATTGCAAACAGCCGAAGTTTCGGGAACGGCGGCGGCAATTAATGCAGGATTTTTCAATCGTATAAATCGGTTAGCTTTAGGGGCAATTCGGCGCGACAGCAAATGGCTTTCCGGGCCGATATTGAATCGCGGGGCGATCGCCTGGAACGATCGGGGCGAATTTGCCATCAATCGTTTGAGTTTGCAAGAAACTTTGATAACTCCCACAAATCAACGTTTATCTATTTCTCAGCTAAATAGTGCCTACGTCGCCGCCGGAATCGGCCGCTACAATCTCGATTGGGGAACGACTTATACTCCGTTTTCTGACAATGAGATAGTTGTGACAGTTGTCGGCGATAGAGTTGTCAGCCAATCTGCCGGAGGTGCGGCGGGAACCGCAACTTTTCCCATTCCAGCGAACGGTTATATTTTAGCACTGCGTTCCGATTTATCCCCTGTACCTCAACTCTCTACCGGCACATTATTGCGTTTGGAAACTAACACTATTCCCGCTGATTTTAACCGTTTTCCCTACATTCTCGGCGGCGGGCCTGTGTTAGTCCAAAACAGTCGAATTGTGCTGGATGCGAAGGCGGAAGGCTTTAGCGAAGCCTATGTCAGACAGACGGCTATTCGGAGTGCGATCGGGCGAACTGCTGCGGGAAATTTGCTGATTGTAGCCGTGCACAATCGCGCGGGCGGTGCCGGCCCAAACTTCGCAGAACTGGCGCAGGTATTGCAGCAAATGGGTGCTGTAGAGGCTTTAAACTTGGATGGGGGAAGTTCGACGAGTTTGTATTTGGGAGGGAGTTTGCTCGATCGACCTTTGTCAACTGCTGCGAGAGTTCACAATGCGATCGGCATTTTCATCCAACCGTAAACTGTCACTTTAAATTATGGTGTCTTTTTGTGATTTGGGCGAGTATTTGCGATCGCATTAATTTTAAATGAATGCCGTCAATGTCTCTGACAGATAGGCCTGATTGACTCCGCGATTTACCACTCAGCGATTGAGATGGCCCAAGGTCGATGGCACTTCATCAAATCCCCTACACAGAATTAGGATCTACGCCCAATTCCTGCAACCTCGCCGCCAATCTTTCAGCATGTTGACGTTCGATTACAGCTTCCTGTTCGAGTTGCTGAGTACGTTGACGTTCGAT
>JAUBOG010000060.1:0-4035 GCA_036700105.1 Microcoleus occultus BM001215583 | reverse complement strand
TTGACGTTCGATTACAGCTTCCTGTTCGAGTTGCTGAGTACGTTGACGTTCGATTGCAACTTGCTGCTGAAATTCCTGCAACTGAGCTTGTTCTGCCTTCACTAACTCCTCCACCAATGGCGGATTTAGTATTTCATCCACTAACAAAACCAAATCTGGAAATACTACAGATACAATCTCTTCACCCGGAAAGAAATCTGTATGCGTGTAACCATCTTCACCTTCAATAAATGCTAAAATTCTGATTTTTTGCTTCCCAAATTTAGGGTCAACAATGCAATATTCTGGCACATTAGCCAATTCATACTGTGCTCGTTTGATTATGTAATCTGCCCGCCGATCTTCACTCACTACCTCTACTACTAATAGGGGTGTTTCTCCTAAGTCAAGGATGCCTGAACCAGGCTTGGCAAGTATTTGTTCCCACAAACTTTGAGTACAGACAAGTACATCGGGAATGCAAGATGTAGCATCTTCTGTTCTGACTCCTACAGAAGTTTTTACTACTAAATCGAGATTGTGTTCAGCGAGATAACGCTGCAATTTGTAAACCAAATATTCGCAGATGCTTGTATGTAATGCGCTAGCCGTTGCCATCGGGATTAATTTGCCTTTGTACAGTTCATATTGTACATCGTCATTGCTTTGATAAACTCGGTATTCTTCAAAGGTTAAAGTCGGAGAAGTATCTGTTTGCTTTTCTTCTAAAACAGGGGCGATTGATTGAGACATAGGTTTTGGTCTGAGTAAGTTTGTAGGGTGCGTCAGGTGAAGTTGTGGGGCGACGATCGAGCGTTTGCGGACTGACGCACCCTACTAACTATTGTAGATCGGATTACCATTTGGGCGATCGCCTCAACAAGGCTGTAGCTGCGTCGCTGTCGAGAGGTTTCGAGAAAAAGTACCCCTGACCGTACTCGCAGCCGATCGCCCGCATTTGAGCCAATTGGACGGCGGTTTCGACACCTTCTGCGACTACTTCCATCCCCAAACTGCGGGCGAGCATGACGATCGCCCGCACGATTTCCAAATTTTCGCCTTTTTCCCCGACCCGGCTGACAAAAGACCGATCGACCTTCAAAATATTAATCGGGAATTTGTGCAAATAACTCAGAGACGAATAACCAGTACCGAAATCATCAATGCACAGCCCGATTCCCAACTCTCTCAACTGCGAAAGCATCGCCGCCGCCGCTTCCCCATCTTCCATCACCACAGTCTCAGTAATTTCCAACTTCAAACAGCGAGCATCTACACCTGTTTCCCGCAAAACTTGCTTGATTTGCTCGATCGACTCCGGTTCCGAAAACTGCCTCCCGGAAAGATTTACTGCTACAGTCAGCCGCGAATTTCCCGCAGGTAAGTTCAAGCTCTGCCACTTAATAATTTGGCGGCAGCTTTCGCTCAAAACCCACAAACCCAAAGGCATAATTAACCCTGTTTCTTCCGCCATCGCAATAAATTCCATCGGCGAAACTAAACCCCGTTCCGGGTGCAGCCAGCGCACCAGGGCCTCAAACCCGATCGCCGAGCCGGTTTTCAAACAAACGATCGGCTGATAATAAACAGTAAAAGGACATTCCAATTTAAACGGAGCAAGTTGCGATTTCGGACGCTCCAATTTCCAGTCAATTTCGCACAGCGGCGAATTTTCCGCCGCCCCCCCAGCCAAATTTACGAGCGGATATGTCAGATGCAATTCTTCAATTGACTGGCGCAAATCGTGTTCCAAGTTCATCAAAGCGACAGCTCGAGCGTGCATCGCACTGGTAAACACTTCGTAGCGAGCTTTTCCGAGAGCTTTGGCGCGGTACATGGCAATATCGGCATCGCGCAAAATATCTCCAGGCCACTGATATTTGTCGGTACTCAAAGCAATGCCGATGCTAGCAGTAATTAAAACTTTATTACCTTCCAAATTCAGCGGCCGTTCGATCGCCCTGAGAATTTTCTTGGCTTGGGCTATAGCCTCATCAACGCCTTGAATTTCCTCCAGCAAAATCACAAACTCATCTCCCCCCAGACGAGCCGCCGTATCGCCCGATCGCAAACAAGTCAAGAGACGGCGGGCCACAGCCACCAACAGGCGATCGCCCGTGCGGTGCCCCTGAGAATCATTAATCACCTTAAACCTGTCCAAATCCAAAAACAGCACCGCAAACTGATAATTCGGATGGCGTTTGACGCGAGCAAAAGCTTGACCCAACCTGTCAGTTAGCAAAGCCCGGTTCGGTAATTCCGTCAGCGCGTCGTGCAAAGCATCGTGCAGCAATTGGTCTTCAGCCACCTTGCGCTCGGTCACATCGTGACAGTTAACCACAATTCCCCGCACCGAAGGTTCCGACAGCAAATTCGTGGCTACAGCTTCCAAAATGCACCAGAAACCCTCCTTGTGCCGCACCCGGTACTCCGCCAATCCCAGCCCCACTCTCGGCATTTCGATCACTCCTTTGAACACCTGAGCCACCATTGGCATTTCGTCGGGGTGAATCAGCTCGAATACAGACCGGCCGAGCACTTCCGCCGTCGGGTAGCCCAAAATCCGTTCGGCGGAAGGAGAGACATAGCGGCAGAAACCTTTCTCGTCGAGAATCACAATAATATCTCTAGCATTTTCAATCAGGGAGCGAAAGCGCTTCTCGCTTTGCCGCAGTTCTTGTTCGGTGCGCTTGCGGTCGGTAATGTCGGTATTCATGTAAATCAGACCGACAATTTTGCCTGTGGTGTCTTTAATCGCATCGGCCCGCAGCAGCACTTGCAAAATCTCGCCGCTTTTAGTGCAGTTGGTAACTTCACCAGACCAAGAATCACCCCGGGCGATCGTATCGAGGATCTCCGAGGCGACGGAGGAGTCAGTAAAAACTGCCGGTATACCTCCAGCGAGTTTAAATTCCTGTGCGGTTTCCCATTCAAATAGCTGAGAAAAAGCTGGATTTTGATAGATGTGAGTCCCCGAAACATCGCTGATCCCGATCGCGTCGCTGGAACTTTCCACCGCCTTGCGAGTCAGCACCAGAGCTTCTTCTGCCCGCTTGCGCTCGGTAATGTCAATTCCTACCAGACAAGCTGCGTTGCCCCGATCGTACTTTTGAGCCACAATCAAATAGTGTCCGGCCGACTGTCCGCCGTCTGTTTTCACCTTAGCGCTGAATTCTTTAACCGCTTCTGTAGCCTTGCCGGCAAAAAACTCCACCACAAAAGACTGAAAATCAGGGCTAGCGCCGAGAAAACCGATATCTTGGCCGACAAAAGCCGACGGTAACAAACCGTGCAGTTTAGCCAAGTGGCGGTTGACGCCCAAATACCGCAAATCCGAGCTAATCCAAGATACTATGCCTGGAACTGCTTCCAAAATCGTTTGCAGTTGGTCGTTGGCTTGCTGCAATGCTTCCTGCACTTCGATGCGTTCGGATAAGTCGGACTGAGTTCCGACGAAGTGAGTCAGATTACCGCTGTCATCTCGCACGGGAGATAGCGATAATTTGTTCCAAAAAGGAGTGCCGTCTTTGCGGTAATTTTTGATTGTCACCTGCAATGCTCGACCTTCGCGCAAGGCGTCGCGGATGTTAGCTACGGTTGTTCGATCGGTATCGGGGCCTTGCAAAAACCGGCAGTTGCGCCCCAGGACTTCAGCCGCGCAGTAACCTGTAATCCGTTCAAAAGCCGGATTGCAATAAATTATCGGACAGTCGGGTGCATTGGCGTCAGCAATGACAATACCGCTGCTAGTAGCTGCCAAGGCTCGATCGCGCAGCCACAGTGCTTCTGATGCAGTATGGCGATCGGCTACATTCCCCACTTCACCTAAATTAGAAATTGACTGGTTATCGCGATCTCCCATCAGCCGAAGTTTCAAGCAAACCTTTACAATTTCCGAGTTTTTATTACTTTAGCGTTTTTAAGCACTTGTGCAAGGTAAATTCGATCTCGGCATTTCTGTTACCGCGATTTCACCTTCAGTAGGTAAGGCCAAAAAACATAGTAGACCTCTTGCTCTCGTCAAATTCACCCCCCGCGAGTCCCCCCTTATTAAGG
>JAUBOG010000600.1:0-3691 GCA_036700105.1 Microcoleus occultus BM001215583 | reverse complement strand
ATCGCGGTTGCAAAAGGTCGATCGTCTACAGTGAATGGGTCAGATCGTTCCATCCGAATTCGATCGCTGTTGCCAAAGTCGGGCAATACTGTTTTACCGTTGCTTAGTCCGATACTTGCTGCCATTGCATTTTGCTCTTGCGTGACGCTAGCGATTGTAGCAGGTGCAGTAGGTGCAACAACTTTATGGCTCGGGAGCGGAACCCGCGTCAGAGAGATTAAATATTTCAGAGGGAACCGAACCTCCGTCAAGGCGAACTATAACAGATCGCCCACCGTTGGCAAAACCTCTGACAGTGCCCGTATTTCCGCCATAGAGGGCGTTGCTGTTGCCAATTTGAACTAAATCCCCTTGGGCCAGTTGTACTGTTTCAACGGGCGGCGATCCGATCGCTAAATCCAAAATAGGTTGCTCTGGCGCGCTCGACGTTCGACCGCTGTCTGGGTTGCTGGCTGCTGCTGCCGACTTCAAAGGTTTCTTTAAAGATTTTTTTTCATCTCGAACAGCAGCGAGCGCCCAATTGATGCTGAGTGTTTCGCAATCTTTCAAAAACGCGGAGCTCCGCGCTTTTGCTTCGATAAGGTTCCAATATTTTGAAATCGCCATGTAGTCCTGTGCGGTTCGCGGGCGAATTCCCGCCGACTCCAAGCAGCTCAGGAATTCTCCATAATTGCACCGTCGCTTAAATTCTTGCAGCAGCAAACCCGCATTGCGAGCGCAGTTCAACTTTGCAAAAGCTAGCTCTAGTTCCTTTCGCTCGATGCGCTCTATTAGTCTGTGCTCCGACGCAATTCGGCTTAGCAATTCTTGTTTGTCAAAGCTTTCTAGATCGAACTCCGGTAAGGCTTGCGAGATATTAAACCCTGCTGGGACTGACGGCAGCAACTCAGCAATTGAGTCAGTTGTCAAAGGTGCCGCACAGTCGATCGCTTGTTGAGCGTCGCTTTCATGTTGAGGGCAATCGACCGGTTGTTCTGCCGGAGGCTGTGGTTGAAACTTGGCTTTCGATCTGGTTTTAGCTTTATTAATTGCTTTCATTTATTAAACTCCTGCATCAAGAGCTGCAAGTCTTCAGGTTTTTCCCCGCTCCGGTCGATCGCCAGCTTTTTTCTTCAGACATAATGTTTGTGCTATATTGAGCTTGTCTGAGTAGGCAACAATAATTAAGTAATTACTTAATTATATGATATAGTTTCAGTTATGGCTGAATAAAAATGAAGTTTTATGAAGCTCTCGACAAAACCCTTGAATACTACGGGATCACTGCTAAATGGTTGTCGGAGCAGTCAGGCGTAAGCCAGCAAATGATTTCGCAGTTTAGAAAAGGGAAGCAGCGGGTTTATAGCGACAGTCTTGAGGCAATGATTAGTTCGCTTCCTCTGGAGCCGCAGCGATATTTGTTCAGTTTGTTTCTTGGCGATCGAGTTCCGGTTTTTTTGGGAATGGATGAGACGGAGCTTGCAGAGATTATGGATGATATTGCAGAGATTATCCGTAAAAAAACTGTTCTTCGATCGCAATCTCAGGTGAGCGGCCCGCAATTGGCTGCGGGTAATTGGTTCGATCGTTCATGCTTGGGCCGATCGTCCATTGGTTGAGATTCACGTTCCATTTTTGAAAGCACAATCTCCATCAAGAACATTTATCCCTTTTTTACTGGGGACAAAAACGCGGAGCGGAGCGTTTTTAGCCTTTTGTAGTGGGAAGTTCCCTGAACTGTATGGCTTTGAGGCAATGTAAATTAAATGTACCGCGATTTGTGCGATCGCTTGTTGTTGCAAAACTTCATGTATTGTCTTGTGCAAGATCGTATCCCGACTTTACCCCGTATTGACAGTCCAGGATTGAGTGGCGGTGCGATCGCATATTTCGATCCGATCGCGTATTTCGATATTATTGTAATTTGTTATTGCAAGTGGGTGCCGATCGAATCGGTTTTAGAACCGTTGGCTAAAGGTCAAGTTACTGTCGATTCTTTTGGGGGTAATGAAGCCGAGTATCGGGAGTATTTAGAGCGAAATGCTTCTCAAGTTGAGGTAGGATAAGTATTGGTAAAAGTTGGCGAGTTACGCTCGGGATAGCTGCGCTTCACGCGCTTGAATCAAACAACAGCTAGATGAGAATGCAAATTGCGATCGCGACTTTTTCTACAAGCAATTGAATTTGTGCGATCTCGCACAATGGTTCGTTGTTTTCGTCGCGCGAGCGCTCAAAATACACTTGGTACTTTACCGATCGTACCTCATGCGTTTGAAAACTGTTGCAGGCTGTGCTAGCGTAGCGACTTTTGTCCGATCGAGCGTTCCTGTTACAACTTATTAATTATGACAAATCGCGATCGCTTTTTCCCAAACATTCAGGTATGCTGAGCAAACCAACAGTCATTAAAAACTGACAGTAAAATTGTGTTAAGGTGTAAAGGTGTGAGGGCATGATTCCTAAATTTGATGAGAACGGCAACTTGCCACCGGGAGTGCATTGGTGCGAATGGGAGGAGTTTAAAAATAGATTTGGTACTAATTCTACGAGGCAGCGAATGATAGATGGTTTGGAGTTGGCACTCGCCCAATTAAAAGCAGCAGGCTGTAGAACTATTTATATTAACGGTAGTTTTGTTAGTAGCAAGCCAAAACCAGGTGATTTTGATGCGTGTTGGGAACCGGAAGATGTGGATTACGATTATCTGCGAAAAAATGCCCCGAGATTGCTAAATAATTTAGACCGCAGCGCGCAGAAATCCAAATATAAAGGTGAAATCTTTCGTTCGGACCAACCTGTAGGAGATAGCGGATTAACTTCTTTAGAATTCTTTCTGCGCGACAGAGAGTTAAACCCTAAAGGGATTATAGCCATAGATATATTAAGGTGGGAACCATGATTAAAAACGAAAAAGAGTATGAATCCAGCCAAGAATGCGCCCGCAGATTTGAAGATTCTCTTAAGGCGTTAGAACGAGATGAAGAACTGAAGAAAAAAGACCCTGATGGTTGGCAACTTTCTCGCGATGTCAAACAATCTCATTTGACGGCTTTACAAGCAGAGATTGCTGAATACGAAACACTAATTAAGTGCGAGAGAAATCAGCCGATTTTCATTAAAATTGACAGCATAAATAAGCTGCCTGATGCTTTAATTAAAGCGAGAATAGCAGCCCAAATCAGCCAACAAGAACTGGCTCAAATACTAGGAATTGAAGAACAGCGAGTTAGGCAGTATGAAGATACAGATTATCAATGCGCCAGTTTTGTAGAAATCCTCGAAGTTAGTACGGTTTTAGGCATAGAATTTGAAATCGCCGCGATTCGAGTAGATTTTGAGGAAATAGAAGCTGTCAAACAAAGCGCCCGGAAGTGGCGAAAGGAAAAAATTAACCTGACAGCTAAAGCATCATAAATGTTAGGCCCGATTGGCTATTCCTGATATTAAGCTTCTCAAACAGCCTCAGACAATATAAACTTATTTCCTCTCGTTCTTTACGCGGCAGCCGGCAACTCTTCGGTTTCTTGTCCCAAAAACCGCTTGATGACAATTTCCCGGTAAGCCTCTAAATCGGGCTGCCAGTTTTCCAGAAGCTCGTACAAATGATGCAGCTTTTCCCCTTCTAATTCCCCCGCAATTTCATACTGGAAATTGCCAGAGAACAATACAGCCGGAGTCGGTTCGGCCAGAGTGCAGTTGCAATAAAGCTTCG
>JAUBOG010000599.1:0-3693 GCA_036700105.1 Microcoleus occultus BM001215583 | reverse complement strand
AATCCCCCCTTGGTAAGGGGGGAGGCTGGAATAGAACCTTTGTGCGAAATGGCGGCTGAATTCGGCCTTCCGCAGTGGGTTTTTGGAATGTCTACCTATGCCTTTGTCTCGGAAAGCAAAATTATTTGCACCTACACTCAGCAAGGGCAGTGGCATTTAGCCAGTCTCGATTTGACAGCAAAGCAGTTGACAAAAATTGCAACGCCTTACACTGATATTTCCTCGGTCAAAGCGCGGGGAGAAACTGTTGTTTTTCTGGCGGGTTCGCCGACAGAATCTGCGGCTGTTGTCAAACTAAATTTGGCAACAAGTCAACTAGAAGTCTTGCGAAAATCGAGCGATTTAAGCATCGATACCGGTTATCTTTCAGTACCGGAGGCGATCGCCTTTCCCACAGAAAACAATTTGACAGCTTTCGGATTCTTCTACCCTCCGACAAACAAAGACTTCGCTGCACCTGCGGGCGAAAAACCGCCGTTAGTTGTCAAAAGCCACGGCGGGCCCACTGCTGCTACTTCTAGCACCATGAATTTAAAGATTCAATACTGGACGAGTCGCGGTTTCGCCGTCCTCGATGTCAACTACGGCGGCAGTACCGGTTACGGCCGGGAATACAGAAAAAGACTGCAAGATAGTTGGGGAATTGTCGATGTTGACGACTGCGCTAACGGGGCTAAATATTTAGCCGAACAAGGTTTAGTTGACGGTGGCAGAATGGCGATCGCCGGAGGCAGCGCAGGGGGATACACGACTCTGTGCGCTCTGACTTTCCGGGATGTTTTTAAGGCTGGTGCGAGCTATTACGGCGTTAGCGATTTAGAAGCTTTGATCCGGGATACTCACAAATTTGAAGCGCGCTATCTGGATGGATTGATCGGGCCTTATCCCGATCGCAAAGATTTGTATGCAGCTCGATCGCCCATTCATTCGGCTGAACGTTTATCTTGTCCAGTCATCTTCTTTCAAGGATTGGAAGATAAAGTCGTGCCGCCCAATCAAGCCGAGATGATGGTAGAGATATTGAAAGCTAAAGGCTTGCCGGTTGCTTACGTTGCTTATGAAGGGGAACAGCACGGTTTTCGCCGCGCTGAAAATATCAAGAGAACCCTAGACGGCGAATTTTATTTCTATTCCCGGGTGTTTGAGTTTGAGTTGGCTGTGGCGGTGGAGGAAGTGCCGATTTACAATCTTTAGCACTTAGGCAAAAAGTAATTTGACGCGCGAATTCCAGCAGACATCTCCAACAAACAAATTACCCGGGCTGATGCACATCGGGTTGGCGGGCTTTCTGGCTGGCCCCACAAAACAAACTTTCTTGTGGGGTAGGCGTCTCGCCCGCCCTTGAGTTTATATTTGTGAACACACAGTTTAACCTGCAATACTAATTCACAGAGGCCATCCACCGAGCCTTCCCAAGACTCCCCAAAACCATGCCCAAGCCCAAAAAGACCCCCGCCAAAATCTACACTGAAATCAACCTCAGCGACCCCCAATACTACTTCAACCGAGAACTGAGTTGGCTGGAGTTCAACAACCGCGTGCTCCACGAAGCCCTCGACCCCCGCACGCCCCTCCTAGAAAGACTAAAATTTCTGGCTATTTTTAGCTCTAACCTAGATGAATACTTCATGGTGCGGGTAGCAGCCCTCAAACAGCAAGTAGAAGCAAAAGTCAGCAAATTGACCTCCGACGGCAGCACGCCCCAAGAACAGCTAGATGCCATCAACAAGCGGCTTTTGCCGATGGTTACTCAGCAGCATTCGTATTTCGAGCAAACCCTGCGGCCCAAATTAGCAGCAAGCGGCATCTACATTCTCGACTACATCGACCTCAATCAAGAACAGCGCAATTACTTGCACAGCTACTTCAAAGAACAAGTATTTCCCGTACTCACTCCCCTAGCAGTTGACCCCAGCCACCCTTTCCCCTTCCTTTCCAATCTCAGCCTCAATTTAGCAGTAGTAGTCCGAGATCCCGACACGCGCGAGGAATTGTTTGCCCGCGTCAAAGTCCCGCAGGTTTTGCCGAGGTTTTTGACACTGCCGGGGGATTTGCAGTGGCAGCAGAGGGGCAAATCTCCTGTTTGGACTGGCGTGCCCTTAGAACAGGTAATCGCCCACAATTTGGAAGCTTTGTTTCCGGGGATGGACATTCAGGAATACCACCCGTTCCGCATTACTCGCAATGCCGATTTGACCGTGGAGGAAGACGAGGCAGAGGATTTGCTGCTGGCGATAGAACAGGAACTCCGCAAGCGCCGGTTTGCAGGTTCTGCGGTGCGGATGGAAATTCAAGCGATTATGCCGCCGGCGCTGCGAGATATGCTGAGGGACGAGTTGGAACTCGGCGAGCAAGATGTTTACGTCGTGGAGGGGCTGCTAGGCCTCAAGGATTTGATGTCTTTTGTCGGGCTGCCGGTGCCGGAACTCAAAGACTCGCCTTGGACTCCGGTTGTGCCGCCGCGCTTGCGGAGCTCGGAATTGCCAAGGATTGCAGAGGGCAAATCGATGTTGGAAGCTGAGGATGGTGAGGATATTTTTACTGTCATCCGCCGGGGGGATGTGATGCTGCACCATCCCTATCATTCGTTTGCCGCGACGGTGCAGCGGTTTATTACTGAGGCGGCGCACGATCGCTCCGTCTTAGCAATTAAGATGACTTTATACCGCACTTCTGGAGATTCGCCGATCGTCAGCGCCTTAATTCAAGCAGCGGAAAACGGCAAGCAGGTAGCCGTTTTAGTAGAACTCAAAGCTAGGTTTGACGAAGAAAATAATATTAATTGGGCTCGCAAGTTGGAACAAGCTGGAGTCCACGTAGTTTACGGTTTGGTGGGACTCAAAACCCACACCAAGATTGTGATGGTAGTGCGCCGCGAGGACGGTTGCATCCGCCGCTACGTCCACATCGGCACGGGAAATTACAATCCGAAGACGGCCGGACTGTATACGGATGTAGGTTTGTTGAGTTGCCGCGAGGATTTGGGGTCGGATTTGACGGATTTGTTTAATTATTTAACCGGTTATTCGCGACAGGTATCTTATCGAAAATTGTTGGTGGCGCCGGTCAATATGCGCGATCGATTTTTAGCTTTAATCCGCCGCGAGGTCGAATTCTGCCGCTTGAATGCCGAAACCGGTAGCGGTAGCTGCGGCCGGATTGTGGCTAAAATGAATGCTTTAGTTGACCCTCAAATTATTGTTGCTTTGTACGAAGCATCGCAAGCGGGAGTTAAAATTGATTTGATTATCCGGGGAATTTGCTGTTTGCGTCCCGGCGTTGAGGGTGTTAGCGAAAATATCAGAGTTATCAGTATTATCGGCCGCTTTTTAGAGCATTCTCGAATGTTTTATTTTTTTAACGGCGGCGACGAAGAGGTGTATATTGGTTCTGCTGACTGGATGCAGCGCAATCTCACAAGGCGGGTCGAGGCGATCGTCCAAGTAGAAGATCCAACCATTGCTAAGGAGTTGCAAGAAATTTTGGGAGTGATGCTCGCGGACAACCGCCAAGCTTGGGATTTGCAGCCTGGGGGACACTACTCTCAGCGGCGGCCGCCTGCTAATTGCCCGGAAGTGAGCTCTCAGCAGATTTTGATGGATATGGCAATGAATTAGTTATTAGTTATTGGTTATTACTTATATCAATTCCGGCTGCGCCGGAATGATATAGAGGACACGGCAGTGCCGTTTC
>JAUBOG010000598.1:0-3693 GCA_036700105.1 Microcoleus occultus BM001215583 | reverse complement strand
TCCCCTTAGTAAGGGGAGGGTTGGGGAGGGGTCAAAAATTTACGACTCCGGCAAGGATTGCTATAGTTAACAGTTGACAGTTAACAGTTAACTCGACTTAATTATTCCGATGCTAACGGATTTGATATTACCAAAAATTCCGGTTTTCAATAGCTTAGCCCAGACAGCGCTGCGCGAAAGCACCTACCAGATTTGAGTTCAGACACTGTTCACACTCACTGGATATTATGTTATGAGAGCTTCCACCTTGACCAACAGCAAAGAACACTTGCACTTGCGTAACGCGAAAACAAAAGCCAGCTACGTTCCCCTACAATGGTTCTTGAAGTTATTCGAGAGAACGGAAAAAAAGAATTCGAGGTCGTACAAAGCCAAGTTTCAGATATATACCAATGAAAGCCTGAACTGGCTGCAAATTGTTCTCCGGCTTCAAGGGACTGTTATTCCAGCAATTCTGCCCTCAATCATCTTGTGCGGTGCCTACGGCTTCTTAGTTTCATTAGCCTACGATATGAAGTTACCCCTATCATTTCCGCAGGTGAGCAAAGTCCTGCCAAATGTTGTCGTCACTTTCAACATCATCTTAAGTTTGCTATTGGTTTTCCGAACCAATACAGCTCACGAAAGATTTTGGGAAGGTCGCAAGTTATGGGGATCTTTAGTGAACACAGTTCGCAACCTATCTCGCGATATCCTAATCTTCATCGACGAACAAGAACCGAGCGATCGCCTCAAAAAAGAGTCAATTCTGCGACTGACAGTTGCCTTTTCAGTGGCGATGAAATTGCACCTGCGGCGAGACCCTATCAATGAAGAGTTAAAGCCCTTGATGTCGGCACTTCGTTATAGCAAGCTGAAAGCTGTGAATCACGCCCCCCTAGAAATTGCCTTCTGGATTGGAGATTACCTTCAACATCAATACAAATGCAACTCGGTCAATATCTATCAGCTAACTGCTTTACAAAAGTTGGTGGACGATTTGGTAGACATTTTGGGAGGGTGCGAACGCATTTTGAAAACACCGCTACCCTTAGCCTATGCCATCAAACTCAAGCAACTGCTGTTGATTTACTGCCTGATTTTGCCTTTTGAATTAGTTGGCGGTTTGGGTTTTTGGACAGGGCCGATATTAGCTCTCGTCAGTTTTATCTTGCTGGGAATAGAAGAAATTGGCGCGGAAATCGAAGAGCCTTTCGGACACGATCCAAATGACCTGCCCTTGGATTTCATTTGCAATACAATGCTGAAAAATATTGAAGACTTAATCAATTCTGCTCCTGGCACTCCTTTAGAGAAGTTGCGGCTCAAACAGTAATCCTCCCCCGCACAAGGAATGCGTAGGGTGCGTCGCCACCGACAATTCTCGCCAATGGCAACTATTACCCAGCGACGCACCATACCACAATCAAACAGTAATTTTTCCCGCACAAGTACACGATTTTAGTTCAGATTCTGCGTACACATTTATTTGAGGTTTAGTCATGAAAGCTTCTAGCTTCTTTACCAACAGCAAAGAATACTTGCATACCGCAAATCAACAATACCTGGACGCAACAAAAGAATGGTTTTTCAAGACGCCCGAAAGAGCGCTAAATCAAGCCTGCAATGCCGCCTTGACAATCAAATCGATTGAAGATGAATATTTTGAGAGCGGTAAAATTTCAAGGGAATCCACTGATTGCAGCGACTATCTGATGTCTTTTGTTAGAGCCGATTTTGAACGAGAATTGACAATTGCCAAGCTGAGATTGGCAGAATTTAAGGCAAGTTGCCTAGTCCTTGGGGTTCCGGTTTCCGCTCATTTAGAAAAGTTAAGCTTTTTGGATGGGGTGTTAGCCAAGTACGTTTCTCAAAAGAACAATTCACCAGTGTTAGCGGCGCTACCTCCAGCCAAAACAGTTGACTCAAACCCAGCAAACAGCCAACCAGAACCAGTCAATACAGGCGTTTTTCACGCTGCGGGTGTTGGCAATAGTGTACCAGAGGCGATCGCCCAAGTCAAACCCGAGTTAAACTCCAAGGTAGAAGCAGGAGTTGCTCGACAAATGCAGAACCCAAAAATCAAAATCAGCGCTCTAATTACCAGCACTGCAATTAAATACACTGTGCTGCTGGTTCTGCTGCCGCTACTTTACCAACAGCTATCTAAACACTTCTTCCAGCCTGCAAGCACGGCAAATTTGCAGCAGGAACTAGAACTCCGCAGCCACAAACCAGAATAAGTTTGGAGACTCTGCAAAGGCAAGCGAAATGTCAAGCAGCTTGCCTAATTACCAGATTTGACTGCGCTTTTTTTACGTACACAACAGAAATCAAACCACTGCTTACATACACTCACTGAGGTTTTATCATGAAAGTTTCATCCTTCACAAACGGTCAACAAGACTTACTGGCAAAATTCACTCAATGGTTCTCTCAAACTCCCGAGCGATCGCTCGAACAAGCCTACCAAGCAGCCTTAAAAATCAAGTCAATTGAAGATGATTACTTTAAAGGCAGCAAAATCTTGACTGACTCAGCTAGTGACAGCGAATACTTGTTGTCTTTCGTCCGAGTAGATTTTGAAAAAGAATTGAGTGTTGCCAAATTCAAATTAGCCGAATTCAAAGCCAGCCGATTTGTAATTGGCGGTTCGCTTTCCTCTCATTCACCAAAATTAAGATTTGTAGATGGGGTATTAGCTAAGTATATTTCTGAGCCGCACGCGACGGCCGCGTTAGTACCGTCCCAAACCGGAAATTCGGACTCAAACAAAGTTCAGGCGCAGTCTTATTCCAGCGCTATAGACGTTGACATTAAGGCTGATGATCGGAAGGGTGGTTTCTTCCCCAATTCACTCAAAAAAACACTGGGAAGGGTTAAAAAAGAGTTAAACCCCAAGTCGGAAGCCGAAGTTGTGAAAAACTTCCACAGTTCTAGAAGCCAAACAAGCACGGCAATTAAATTTGTGATGATGCTGATTCTGGTGCCGTTGCTAACGCAGCAAATGTCTAAACAATTTTTAGTCGCTCCGATTGTTGACCACCTGAGAACCGAACCTCAATCTCAAGCTTTTCTCAACTCGGAAATGAAAGAAGAAGCCCTGCATGAGTTGCAAAAATTTGAAGAAGACCTCAAGTTTGAAAAGTTGGTGAATAAAGCTCCTGAGATTGTTTCTCCACAAATCATGGAAGAGAAAATGAGACTAAAGGCAGAGGAAATTGTCAAGGAATATCACGTTAAAAGCAATAGTGCAGTTAGTAATGTTTTCGCGGATCTGCTAGCTGCTGGCGCTTTTGCTTTGATCGTCTTCACGAGGAAGAAAGATGTCATAGTTTTGAAGTCTTTTATGGGAACTCTTTGCGGCGATTTAAGCGATAGTGCGAAGGCTTTTATCCTGATTTTGGGGACAGACATTTTCGTAGGATTTCACTCGCCGCACGGCTGGGAAGTTTTGCTGGAAGGATTGGCGGGTCACTTGGGTATTCCAGCAAGCAGAAACTTAATCTTTCTATTCATCGCCACCGTTCCAGTTGTTTTAGATAGCGTCTTCAAGTATTGGATCTTCCGATACATGAGCAAGCTATCTCCCTCGACAGTTGCCACGATGAGAAATATGAATGAGTGACCTTAGATGTAGAGGACACGGCTTAGATATAGAGGACACGGCAGTGCCGTGTCCCTACCATGATAATTGTAGGGACATGGCAGTGC
>JAUBOG010000597.1:0-3716 GCA_036700105.1 Microcoleus occultus BM001215583 | reverse complement strand
CCCCTAGCCCCCCTTAAGAAGGGGGGGACAAGAGTATTCAAAGTCTCCCTTGTTAATCGGATTAATTAAGCTTGTATTTAATTATCTCACCGCGCTAAACTATTGCAAAGTATGAGAACTATTTAAATTATGTCGTTAGTCGATTTAGCTAATACAAAAATTCGGGTAATTGGATGCAGTGCGGTGATGGCGATCGGACAACTTATTTCAAGTGCGATCGCCAATCCGGGAACTCAAGCAGCAGCGGGGATGATGGGCGGCCCGATCGCAATTGGAGGCATTTCGATCTTAGCAGCGATCGCCGGTGGTATCGCGGGGAATATTGCGGCGAATGACTTGGGAAATCGGATGACGGAAAAATTGGCGAAAAATCCGAATATTCTCGACAATCACGATTTGATTAAGGCGGCTGGTGAGGCGATCGGCTATATTTTGAGAGAGGTTGCGAAGTCCGATCGATTAATTGCGATCGCCGAAACCAAAAAATTGCCTTATCCAGAACAGGCTTTAGATGAATTAGCCGAGAAAACTCCCGAATACTGGCTGGATATTAACACGAGTACAGCCGATTTGTCAAGGGGTTTACAGATTTCCGAAGACCAGCTAACCAAGATTTTTTCTGCGGATGTCGAGGAGTTCGATCGCGTTACCGGATTGACAACAGCAGATTGGGCAATTTTCCTGGGGGAATTCGCAGCCACCGAGGGCAAATCCTTGGATGCGGAAATCGTGGAATTTGTCGCCAACAAGCTGTACACAACATTCCCGAAAGCGTACCGGGAAGTGCTGAAACTGGATGCGGCGAAGGGAGGAGAAAAATTTGCGGCGATGCTGTTGAACCTGCACCAAATTGCTTTGGCGGAACTGAGAGATTTGGGGCTGCAAAATGGGGAAATCCTGCACAAGTTGGAGGCCGTGGCGACGCAGCCGCAGATTTGTCAAGTGATGGTGAAATTGGAAGCCCTAGAAATTGGCATCCGATCCGATTTGGCGCAGATTCAGAATTTGCTGGAACGATTTGTTGATACTGGTACGCCCAGATTGCCGCTTCCCTACGAGTGCGAAACGATTATTGCAGACCGGACTCAAGACTTTACCGGCAGGCAATTTGTGTTTGCAGCAATTGCCGAATTCTTGCAGAACAATCCCAAAGGCTATTTTGTTTTAGAAGCAGATCCGGGAGTCGGGAAAAGTTCAATAATGGCGAAGTTAGTGCTGCTGCTGAAGCGGCGGTGCGTCGCCCATTTTAACTCGCAATCTCAAGGCATTGTCCGCGCCGAACAATTTCTGGAAAATGCCTGCACTCAGTTAATTCGAGGCTTTCAACTAAATTATCCGCAACTGCCGGAAAATGCCACCAGAGATGGCAACTTTCTGAGTAGATTGTTGGGGGAAGTCAGCGCTAAACTGGGCGGCAAAAAGTTGATTGTTGTCGTGGATGCGCTGGATGAAGTGGATCTCAGTTTGCAGGGGCGCGGTAGCAATGTTTTGTATTTGCCGGATGCTTTGCCCGATAATGTTTATTTTATTGTCTCGAAGCAGCCGAAAACTCTGCCTTTGCCAAATCATCAGGTTTTCGATCTGATGCAGTACAGTGCAGAAAGTTTGGCGGATGTCAAGGTTTATATTGACAAACGCACGGGGAACAGCGTCTCAATTCAAAATTGGATTAACCGTCAAAATTTGCAGCGCGAAAAGTTTGTAGCGGCGGTGGCGGAAAAAAGCCAGAATAATTTTATGTACCTGCGCTACGTGCTGAATGATATCGATAGTGGCAAGTACAGCGATGTGAATTTGCAAGATTTGCCGAGGGAGTTGGAAGGATATTATGACAAGCATTGGGCGCGGATGGAAATGGCGGTTAAAGATAAAGAATTGCGCCGCCGCAAGTTGAAGGTGATTTATTTGTTGACTAAAGTTCGCAAGCCGGTTTCCTGCGATATTTTGGCGGATTTTGCTGAGGAAGATGCTTTGGATGTGCAGGAAGTTCTGGATGATTGGGAACAGTTTCTGCGGCGCAACGGTGATATTTCTCCTGATTACAGTATTTATCATGCGAGTTTCCAAAGATTTCTGCATCGTATAGATGTGGTGCAGAAAGCTGGGGTGTCGCTGCGGGATATTGAAAGGGCAATTTCTGATAATTTGTGGGAGGATTTGTACGGCGATGAGTAAGTTTAAAGAACGGTTGGGGAAACTGTCGCCGAAAAATCGGCTTTTGGCTTTGGAAACTCTGCCGGGGCATTTGGCGGAGAGTGTTCAAGGGGAACGGTTGCATCAGTTGTTGACGGATTTTGATTTTATTGAGGCGAAGTTGGATGCGGTGGGGGTGCAAGCGTTAATTGAGGATTACGATTTGGCGAGGGTTTCTGATGTTTTGTTGTCGGAGGGGCAAACGGGAACACTGAAGTTGATTCAGGGGGCAATTCGCAAGTCGGCGCAGGTTTTGGAAAGGGATAAAACGCAGTTGGCTGGGCAATTGTTGTGGAGGTTGCTGGATTTTGAAACGCCTGAGATTCAGGGGATGTTGGCACAGGCTAAACAGTCGAAAAATAGTCCTTGGCTGCGGCCTTTGACGGCTAATTTAGAGCGATCGGGAGAAGGCTGTTTAAGAATTCTCACGGGTCATACTGGCTGCGTATATGCAGTGGCGATCGAACCCGACGGGAAAACATCGATTTGGGCTTCATGGGATAACACCCTGAAAATCTGGGACACCGAGACAGGCACCGGACTTAGAACCCTCACCCGTAATACTAGCCTCGTATTTGCAGTGGCGATAGCACCCGACGGCAAAACAGCGATTTTTGCTTCAGACGATGGTACCCTGAAAATCTGGGACACAGACAGTGGCACCGAACTTAGAACCCTCATCGGTCATGATCGCGCGGTACAAGCAGTGGCGATCGCACCCGATGGCAAGACAGCGATTTCGGCTTCACGGGATCGTACCCTGAAAATCTGGGACACAGACAGCGCCAGGGAACTTTTAACTCTCACCGGTCATACTGACTGGGTAAATGCAGTCGCGATCACACCCGACGGCAAGACAGCGATTTCGGCTTCAGATGATAACACCCTGAAAATCTGGGACACAGAAAGCGGCACCGAACTTAGAACCCTCATCGGTCATACTAGCGAGGTAAATGCAGTGGCGATCGCACCAGACGGTAAAACCGCGATTTCCGCTTCAACGGATAACACCCTGAAAATCTGGGACACCGAGACAGGCACCGAACTTTTAACCCTCACCGGTCATACTGGCTGGGTAAATGGAGTGGCGATCGCACCAGACGGTAAAACCGCGATTTCCGCTTCAAGGGATAACACCCTGAAAATCTGGGACACCGAGACAGGTACCGAAGTTAGAACCCTCATCGGTCATACTAACTGGGTAAATGCAGTGGCGATCGCATCCGACGGCAAACTCGCAATTTCAGCTTCACACGATAACACCCTCAAAGTCTGGGATTTGCTTAGTGGCAAAGAGGTTGCTAGTTTCAGCGGAGATGATGAGTTTAAGTGTTGTGCGATCGCCCCTGATGGCGTAACAATTGTAGCGGGCGATCTATCGTTCCGGGTGCATTTCCTGCGATTGGAGGGAGTTAAACAGTTGACAGTTGACAGTTGACAGTTGACAGTTGACAGCGAGGTTTTTGTCCACATCTGTGGGTTGTAGGGAAGTATTTCGGAAAAAACCCGGTTTCTGGGGCCCC
>JAUBOG010000596.1:0-3733 GCA_036700105.1 Microcoleus occultus BM001215583 | reverse complement strand
AGAGTCAAACAGCAGTCTCTGACTACGTTTGACCTGGTTGTTGACACCAATGGGCTTTTGGAGTGTCCCTACGGGGAGCCATGACAGCGGTTTGCTGTCAGACCAGCTTAACTGTAAAGACTCGCCACATATTCGCCGTAGCCGTTATAGGGCAAAGTCGGGCGAGTTTCCCACGACCAACTGTTACCGGGGCCGACTATTCTTTCGCTGGCCTGCGACCATCTGGGGTGCGGTTTGTCGGGTTCGACGTTTGCTTCAAAAGCGTATTCGTTGGGGCCGATTGTATTCCAAAAAGTGGCGGGCTGTTTTTCGACAAATTCAATTTTGACGATCGACTTTGCGCCCTTAAAACCGTATTTCCAGGGAATCACTTGCCGCAGGGGCGCGCCATTTTGCTTAGGTAGTTTTCTGCCGTACAAACCTGTAGCAAAAAATGCTAAATCGTTCGCCATTTCCTCGATCCGCAGACCTTCGGTATAAGGCCAAGGGTAAAATTGCGACATCAAACCGGGCCCTGGAGTTATTTTGGAGTCGTAAAATGAGGTGAAGCGAACGAATTTAGCGTTCGATTTTGGTTCGACATCAGCCATCAGTAATTTCATGGGAAATCCGACCCAAGGAACTACCATCGCCCAAGCTTCTACGCAGCGAAATCGATATACTCGTTCTTCGATGGGAAATTTTTTGTTGAGGTCGTCAATATCGTAGGTGCGGGGATTTTTGACTAAACCTCCTACTTCTACTTTCCAGTTTTCAGTTGGCAAATTTTGAGCGGCTTCCCAAATAGATTTTGTGCCGCCGTATTCGTAAAAATTGTTATATTTTGTAGCTAAGGCTTCGTCGGTAATTGCCCGATCGACTTTGGCAAAGTCAGGATTCCGGGTCAATCCCGAATATGCTTCGGTTGAGCTTCGATCCAAAGCAGTTTTTGAGCTGGCATTGCTTTTGCAGCCGCTCAGCGGCAGCAGCGAAGCAGTCACGCCGGCGCCGATTAAATTTGTCATGAAGCGGCGGCGGTTGACAAAAGCTGTTTCTGAGGTAATTTGCGGAGCGAGAATTTCCCAAGATTTGGGAACGCGAATTAACGGCATAAGTAATAGTTAAAAGTTAGCAGTTAGTTTGGCAAATTTTGCCCGAATTTCGATCGGTCAACCGATTTGAGGTTTGGGATTTTGGATTAAAGAGTTGACAGCAGGTTGAACTGGCGATCGCGGATTTTAGGTCTTGCCTTGCGATTGCTTTATTTTACGAGCGTCGCAAAAAGAATCGGCAATGACAGTATAGCTTAATTCGGTAACAGCGAATCCCGCGCGAGTTCTATCGTCCGAACGAGCGCGGTGTTGACCTATTAAACCCCGCTCGCAGGAAAGTCAGCAAGAATTTACGCGCGATCGACCCTGACAATTGTGGCTATAATCTGGGAAACAATTATCATAAAGCAAAGATTCAAATTATTTAATTTGTCCACAGGAAGCGGCACGCACCGCCCCGCTTTCCTCCCCCACCAACGCCAGCAAGTCGGACGGGGGTCTCCAGCGGCCAGACAAATGAGTTACTGTATCAATCCCCACTGCCAGAATCGCCAAAATCTCGATCGCGCCACAGCCTGCAAAAGTTGCGAGTCGAGTTTGCTGCTCAAAGGACGCTACCGAGTCAAACAGCTCCTCGGTCAAAGTCTCGCCGGCGGCACTTTTTTAGCAGTGGATGAAGACCAACCTTCAAAGCCCCGCTGTGTCATTCAACAATTCTGCAGCGTCACCTCTGCCGACGGCGGCACAGAACCGGGCCGAACATTTCGCGGCTCGACAGACGTCCTCGACTTGTTGGGCAAACATCCGCAAATACCGAAACTGCTGGCATCTTTTGAAGTCGAAGGCTGCCAGTATTTAGTGCAAGAATACATCGAAGGCCGCAATTTAGCCGATCGGCTTTCAGAAAAAGGTGTTCTTAAAGAAATTCACATTTGGTATCTGCTGAGCGAATTATTGCCTGTCTTGCAACTTGTTCACGACAGTCAACTAATTCACCGAGATATCAAACCGTCCAACATTATTCACCGGAAAACTGCCCCAAATTCCGAAATCGCCGTCGAGAAGCAACTGCATCCTTGGAATGATGAATCGGGACTCGTTTTAGTCGATTTCGCAGCCGCAATTCCTGCAGAAAGCGGGCCGAACCAAACAGAAACGGTGACTGGTTCTGCCGAATACGCGGCCCCGGAACAAGTTAAAGGCCAAGCGATTAAGAGCAGCGATATCTACAGTTTGGGTGTTACCTGCATTCACTTGCTAACAGGAATGTCGCCCTTTGATTTGTTTGATATCCAAGCCGAAAGTTGGGCCTGGAGGCATTATTTGAAAGTACCGGTTTCAGCGCGGCTCGGCCGCATCCTGGATAAAATGGTAGAGCGAGAACCATCAAAACGGTATCGCTCGATCGAAGCAATTCTCAAAGACATGAAATACGGGCCGACAGCGATCGAGGCGATCGTCAGCAAACCCAAGTGGACTTTGGGGCTTTGGGGAGGAGCGGCAGTTGCCCTGCTGTCGGTGGTGCTGGGTTCTCGCTTGCCATCACCAGGAACGCCGGCTTTCACTTCTTCTGAGCCTGTTTCTGCGATTCCCGAAATTCGGTTCGATCCGGCCCCCATGCAGCAGGATTTCAACAGTCAGGCATCGCAGTCAGACCCCGCAGTGCGGACTCTGGCAGAACAAGACAAAAACCCGGTTTGGGCCGTAGCAGTCACTCCCAACGGCCGCGTCATAGTCAGCGGGAACCACGACGGCACAATTCACCTGCGGCACAAGCGTCACGGCAAAGTGCTCAAGGTTCTAGGCGGACATTTGGGGCCCGTGTGGTCGGTGGCTGTCAGCCGCGACGGCAGGACGATCGCCAGCGGCGGCGCTGACGGTACGATTAAATTCTGGAATCTCTATTCTGGCAAGTTAATTCGGACTTTGGAAGGAAACCGAGACGGCGTGTTCTCGGTGGTTTTCAGTCCCGACGGCCAGACTCTGGCGAGTGTTGGTAAGGACAAAACTTTAAAGTTGTGGCAAGTCGAAGGCGGGGCCGAGTTGAAAACTCTGGGCGGGATTTCTGACGAGGTGCACTCGGTGGCTTTCAGTTCCTACAGAGACACTTTGTTTGCTGGCAAGGCCGACGGTACGATCGAGATGTGGAATTGGGAGACTGGGGAATTCCAAGCGACTCTCGCGGGTCATGTCGATGCTGTTTCGGCTCTGGCCATCAGCCCGGACGGTAAAATTTTGGGCAGCGGCGGCTGGGACAATACCGTGAGGATTTGGGATATCACCACAGATCACGGGCCGCAGCCTTCGGGTGAGGTGACTTTTACCGGTCATGCCGATCGAATTCTGTCTCTAGCTTTCAGTCCCGACGGCGAGAGTCTCGCCAGCGGCGATTTGAGCGGAACTATCAAGCTGTGGCGGATGGATGGCGGGGAACCGGGCACGCTCAAAGGTCATTCGACATGGGTGGATTTGGCTTTTAATCCTGAAGACAAAACTCTGATCAGCGGCAGTTTTGACGACACGATTAAGGTGTGGCGTTTGTCTCCTTGATTTGTGCGGCGCTCAGAGATAGAGGACACGGCAGTGCCCATTGGTGTCAACTTAAGCCTGAAAGCCTTGATAAATCTCGCTTTTACCTCAGTCTAGATCCCCCTAAATCCCCCTTAAGAAGGGGGACTTTGAGTAATTAGATCGGAAGAGCG